>JARLIJ010000141.1 GCA_031291795.1 Acetobacteraceae bacterium
CAACAACCCGATCCTCGGCATGCCGAACGTGACGCTGAGCGCGCACACCGCTTCGGCCTCCGCGCGGTTCGATCCGGCGCGCAAGACGCATGTCGGGCGTGAGCTGGCGCTGGTGCTGCAGGGCAGGTGGCCGCAAAGCTGCGTCAACCCGGCGGTGCTGATGAACACCAAGCTGCGTCGCTGGCAGCCGATCTCGATGGAGCGCGGCCCGAACAGCTAAGGCCGCGTTCGCTCAGCCTGGAAACTTCGCCCCAACCGTCATGGCCGGGCTTGACCCGGCCATCCCCGCCAGGAAAGTGCCGCAGGCGGCCAGCAGGCACGCGACGTCGGAACTGGTGGGGGTGCCCGGGTCAAGCCCGGGCATGGCGAGGAGGAGAGCGCCGGATCCTGGCTCGAGGTCGAACCGGACAACCGTGGGGCAGGCCCCGGGGATGGCCCTCAGGGCGTCGAGTCGCGCGCTGCCAGGGCCATGGCGACGAGCGAGGCGCCGGCGAAAATCAGGTCGATGCCGACCAGCAGGCCCAACGCCCAGGCGAACGCGCCCGGCAGGCCGGCGATGATCATCGCCGCGACGAGCAGGTCGATGACGCCGCTGAACGCCATCCACTCCCACCGGCCCGACAATTCCCGGCGGTGCTCGATCGCCGAAACGATCGACAGCACGCCGTCGATGGCGAAATAGGCGATCAGGACGTAGGTCAGGGTCACCAGGCCAACCAGCGGGTTCCAGACCAGCGACGCCCCGGCGAGCAAGGCGATCACGGCAGAGAACAGCGACCACCAGAACCCCGGTGCCTGGCGCGCCCCGAACGTGGCGACGAGGCCCACGATGCCGCCGATCAGGAAAAGCCAGCCCAGGAAGATCGTGACGCCGAGGCCGGCGAGCGGCGGCACGACGACGGCTGCGAGGCCAAGCAGCAGCAGGACGACACCCTCGAAGAGAAACAGCCGCCAATGGGCGTGTAGGGGGTTCTGCATGATCCGACCTCTCGTTTGCGCGGCGGTCCTCACCGTTGCCGGCTGTACCGTGCGCAAATATTATAGCACACTGGGGCATTCCGGACGGCAATGGCCGGGGCCTTGGCTCCGGCCATTGCCGCTGTGGCCGCAGCCAGGGGACTGCCTACACCAGGCTGCCCACGACCATCTTCAGCGCGAAGAATGTGATCCCCGCCTTCAGCGCGATCGCACCGGCCCGCTCCGGGATCATGTCTCGCACGAACCCACCGAGGTACGATCCGGCAGCCGATGCGACGATCATCGCCAGCGTCACGTCCCAGTAGCGCAGGAACGGGAACCCGGCGACGACGAACGCGGCGACCTTCAGGCCGTGCAGCACGCTCATCTGCATCGCGTGGGTCACAATCACCCGGTTCTTCGGCATGCCCTGCTTGATCAGCACCGGCTGGGAGATCAGCCCGACGCTGGCCACGAACAGCGAAAGGAACGTCTGGATCAGCGCCAGCGAAAAGAAGTTCGTGACGTATTTCCCAAGCTGTTTCACCAGCCCGGTCCAGGTGCACAACAGGATGAAGACGCCCAGCACCGTGGACAGATACAGGTCCGGGATCCGGCCGATGAACAGGAAACCGAGCGCACCGCCCAGGCAGGCGCCGCCGAGATAGGCCGGCAGCAACCGCGTTTCGGCATGCTGGCGGTCGAACAGGAAGCGGGTGGTGTTGCTGATGAACTGGGTGGCGCCATGCACCGGCACCACCGCCGCGATCGGCAGGAATGACGGCATCACCGAGAGCAGTCCCAGCCCGCCGCCGATGCCGAGCGCGGCGGCAAGGACGGAGGTGGCGAAGCTCGCAACGGCGAGCGTGATCATTGCGTCCAACGTCACAAATCCTCAGATGCAGGCCGTCGCCGCGCGACGGACCGGTCGCGCGGCGACGGCGATGGGGTTCGGCCTGGTCGCGGCTACGCGGCGGGGCGGATACCCAGGGACGGCGTCGCTGTCAGGGCGGCGGTGGCCTCCAGGATGCGATAGGCCTCGCACCGCTTGAGCGCCCGCTTCTCCGGCGTCTGGCCGGCGGCGTTGCGCAACACCGGCAGGCCTTCGCGCGACAGCCAGACCCGGCGCATGCTGCGACCCTTGCCAGGCTGCTCGTTCACGAAGGCATCGCGCCCGTGCAGCATGCGATGGTTGTCGACCAGCGCGATCTGGCCGGTGCCCAGTGCCAGGCGGATCTGGTAGGCCGGGTTCGCGAAGTATTCGTTCTGCAGCAGATGGAACGCTTCGATTGCCCAATCGGCCACGAACGCTGCAGCGTCGTAGCGGAATCGCAGCATGGCCGTTCCGTCGCGCAGGCGTTCGAACACCGCGCAATCGAGTGCGATCTGGTCGTCGCGGCAATAGGTGACACAGCCTTTGGTGCTCAGCGCCGCGTGGTGCCGAGGATGGGCGCGCGCCAGGTCGTGGAACACGCGCTGGCCGTCGACCAGGATGTTCCCGCCGCCTGACGAAGCAGGCTGCCAGCACTGCAACAGCAGCATGCCCGGCGGCAGGAGCTGCAAATAATGGTCGCCCTCGCGCACCAGCCCCTGCAGGTAGGAACCGTCGGTGTGCGGCAGGAATTCTTCGGTCGATACGCCGCGGTATTCCGAGCGGAAGGCTTCCCACTCACGGTTGACCACGGTGTCGACGCTGATTCCGACCAGGCCGTTGGCGTCGGCGCGGATATGCGATTGCACGCGGCCGAAGCGCGCGGCGACCTCGCTCAGCGTCGCGGTCTCGGCGTCCCATGCCTCCACGACGGCGTAACCATGCGTGCTGACATGGGCGGCGATTGCGTCGGCCTGCGCGGCGAACCGATCGGCGGTGGGGCAGTGGAAAATCGCGATCGGCTCTGCCTCGGCCCGATCGGTGGCGAATGACCGCAGCGGCAACCGCCCGGTCAGCGTGTCAGGTCCGGCGAAGGCGGTGAAAGCGTTCATGATGGCGGCGTCCTCGGCTATGGCGGGTGTTGGCCGGCTGAATGCTCCGCCTTCGCTGACGGCACGCTGACACGCGCGGGTTTTCTTGCTGGCTCGTCCGGGCTCTACGCCGTGGCTGGGACAGTTGCCGATGCCGATCCGTGCGGCGCCGCCGATAGCCGCAGCAGGAACCGCGCGCCACCGCCCGGCCGGTCCTCGACCGTCGCATCGCCGCCGTGCAACCGCGCGATCCGCCGCACCAGCGCCAGCCCGATGCCGGACCCGCTGCGCTGGCGGTCGGCGCGGTAGAAGCGTGCGAAGATCAGCTCCTTCTGCTCGTCCGGCACGCCGGGCCCGTCGTCGTCCACGGCAACGTCGCCGGCCGCGTTCACCGTGACCGCGACGGTTCCGCCGGCCGGGGTATGGCGGATCGCATTGTCCAGCAGATTGCGCACCGCGATGTCGATCAGCGCGGCGTGGCCCAGCAGCTCGACGCCATGCGGCGGGGCGTCGAACGCCAGCGCGATGCGGCGCACGGCGGCGGCACCTGCCAGGTCCTCGCACACGGCGCGCGCCACCGCACCGACGTCGACCAAATGGCGTTCGCGCGCCATGACGTCCTCGGCCTGGGCGAAGCGCAGGAGCTGGTTCACGAGATTGGCCAGCCCATCCAGTTCGGCGGCGATCGCATCCCGCAGCGGTCCCGCCGCCAGCTGCGATGCCTGCAGCCGCAGCACCGCAAGCGGCGTGCGCAACTCATGCGCCGCGTCCGATGTGAACTGCTTCTGGGCGAGGAACAGGGCTTCGAGTTGCCCGAGCATGGTGTTCATCGCGGCGACGACGCTGCGGATCTCGCCGGGCAGGCCGGATTCGGGCAGCGGCGCCAGGGGGCGTCCGGAGGCGAGGGCGGCGCTCAAAGCATCCGCCCCGGCGGCGACGAGGGTGAGCGGACGCAGCGCCCGCCGGGTCGAGAGTGCCAGGGCCAGGGTCAGCGGCGGGATGATGAACAGGATGGGCAACAGCACGTGATCGCGCATTTCCTCCAGCATCACCCGGCGCCAGCGCCAATCCGGGTCGCCCAGCATCCCGACCTGGATCCAGTAGGAATTGTTCCCGACGTCGACATGTTCGGTCAGCAGCCAGCGGTCCTCGCCGAGGCGGTCGTCCGGGCCCGGCAGGGCGACGAAGCCTTCGCGGAGGTCGGATTCCCCGGTGGGATCGCGCTCCGCATCGACCGGCGGCAGCAGCGCGGCGTTGACCTGGGTGACCATCCGGCGGCGATCCGCGGTCCGGTGGTCGAACACCCGCAACGCATAGGATTCCGGATACTGCCGGTACTGCCACCACTGCGCGGGATCCTGGCGCTTTGCCAGGGCGTCCACGACCGCCTTGAGTTCGGCCTCCAGCGTGAGTTCGCGCAATCGTGGCGTGTCCAGCATGTAGTGCAGGACGAAGAACACGGTCAGTGCCAGCGATACCGCAAGCGCGACCATGCCCATGCGGGTGAACAGGAGCCACTGCAGGGTCGGGCTAGAGCGTGGGAGTGTGGACATCGGCCGGCACCAGGATGTAGCCGAGGCCGCGCATGGCGGTGATGGAGACGGTGGCGCCATGCGCCTCCAGCCGGCGGCGCAGGCGCGACACGGCGGCCTCGATGGCGTTCGGCGTCACTTCGTCGTCGAAGGAATAGACCGCATTGATGAGATTCTGCCTGGAGACGAGCCGGCCGCACTGGCGCAGCAGCGTCGCCAGCACGACGAGTTCCCGCCGCGGCACCTCAATCGGCGTGTCGGCCACCTGCAAGGTCAGCGATGCCGTATCCAGTGCCACGTTGCCCGCGGTCAGCACCGTCTCGGCCAGTTGCGGCGACCGGCGCAGCAGGGCCCGCACCCGTGCCAGCAGTTCTTCCAGCGAGAACGGCTTGACCAGATAGTCGTCGGCGCCCTCGTTCAGCGTCTGGACCCGCTGCGTCACGTCGGCGCGCGCCGTGGCGACCAGGACCGGGGTGCTCCGGCCGCGCCGGCGGATCGCCTTGAGGATGTCGGCCCCATCGCCGCCTGGCAGAGAGAGGTCCAGCAGGAGCAGGTCGTAATGCGCCGTGTCCATCGCTGCCAGCGCAGCATCCGCGGTCGCCACGGCGTCGACCGCGAAGCCGTTCTCTTTTAGCAGTTTGGCGATGAGCGATGCGAGCTGCGCATTGTCCTCGACGACCAGCAGTCGCATGGGGTGATATCCCGCCGACGGCAATATGCGGCCTTCGGGGAATCACCCTGCGCGTTCGATGGGTGCAACGGCATTGATTTGAATCAAATCATGAGATGAGCCGCGGTCACATCGGCGGAACCAGCCCGTTCTTCCCCACCGACACGCTGGCCGCCGTCACTGTCCCGTCCGCCGCGCGGGTGCCGTTGACCAGCACGTGGGCGCCGGGCGTCAGCGCCGAGCGGTCCGTCAGCTCATACGTCACGAACGGCACGTCGTCCGGCACCACCACCTGCTTCTCGCCGCCGGGGTAGGTGACGGTGATGGTGCGCCCGTTGGTGGCCTTCAGGCTGCCCACCGTGCCGTTCGTCATGCTGCTGTCGGCGCCGAGGTCCCAATCGCGCGTACCCTCGCCAACGCCGCGCATGCTCGCCGGGAAGACCTGGATCTCCAGCGCCTTCAGCGTGCCGTCGGGCTGGCGGACGGCGGCGGTGCCGATATAGCTGCCTTCCTTCAGGTCGCTCGGCTGCGCCACCGTCAGCCAGGTAACGCGCAGATTCGCCGGCAGTGCGACCGAGGCCTTGGTGCCGTCGCGCAGCGTCAATGCGAGGCTGTCGCCGGACACGGTGTCGATCGTGCCGCGCAGGCGGGCGGGCGTGCCGCCGCTCTGGGCGTACGCGCTGCCGGAAAGGGTAAGTCCGCCCAGAAGGGCCAGAAGCATGCGCCTGTTCATCGTGCGTCGATCCTCTTGCAGCCGGCGAGCCACCTCCTGGTGGCTCTCGATGCACCGACGCCGCGACGGCACGGAATAATCCGGCTGTTACAAAATTCCGCCGCGGATGGTTCCGGACAGGATCGCATCGACGATGACACGGTCGATCGGCCCTGGTTCTCTGCTCCATCAGGTCTGGCTCATCAGTCTGATAGACAAGACTTGTAAGTAAGACCTGTGCCGCAGGTTTGACCCCTCCCGACCGCCCTCCTACAGTCGCACCAGGGAGTTCTGCGCATGACGCAAGCTGCGATCGACTGCGACATTCATCCCGGGGTGCCCGAGATAAAGGCGCTGCTGCCCTACATGACCGCGTTCTGGCAGGACAGCTTCGTCCATCGCGGCATCGACGGCTTCGACATGATGTCCTACCCGCCGAACGCGCCCATCACCTGCCGCCCCGACTGGCGCGAGCAGGGCCGCCGGCCCGGCGCCAGCCTCGACGCGTTGCGCACCCAGGCGCTGGACGCATTCGGCATCGGCACCGCCATCTGCAATCCGCTCACCGGCGGCCAGGTCGCGGTCAGCGAGTCGATGGGCGCCGCCATCTGCGCCGCCGTCAACGACTGGATCCGCGAACACTGGCTGGACAAGGAACCCCGCCTGCGCGCCTCGATCGTCGTCCCCGCCCAGGCCCCGTTGCTCGCCGCCGAGGAAATCGCGCGCTGCGCCCCCGACCGCCGCTTCGTCCAGATCCTGATGCCCGTCGCCTGCGAGATGATGCTGGGCCGCAGCTACTACTGGCCGATCTATGAGGCAGCCGTGCGCCACGACCTGCCCATCGGCCTGCACGCCGGCAGCATGTACCGCTACGCGCCGACCTCGACCGGCTGGCCTTCGCACGCCCTGCACGACTATGTCGCCCAGTCGCAGACCTTCGAAGACCAGCTGCTCAGTCTGATCTCCAACGGCGTGTTCAACAAGTTTCCCACGCTGCGGGTGGTGCTGATCGAATCCGGCGTGACCTGGCTGCCCGGCTTCCTCTGGCGCGCGATCAAGACCTGGCGCGGGGTGCGCGCCGAGGTGCCGTGGGTCTCGCGCTCCCCGGCCGAGATCGTGCGCGACAACGTCCGCCTGACGGTACAGCCGTTCGATGCGCCGGCGGATGCAACGGTGGTGGAACGGATCGTCAACCAGATCGACGATGACCGCATGCTGCTGTTCGCCAGCGACTATCCCCACTGGCAGTTCGGCGAAGACGAAACGCCGCTGCCGCCAGGCCTGTCGGATGCCCTGATGCAGCGCATCCGCGTCGACAACCCGCTGGCCACCTATCCCCGCCTGCAGGAGACCGTGTGATGAACGCACCCGTCGACATCGCCGTCGCGCACACCGACTCCCGGATCGGCATCATCGATTGCGACATCCACCCGTATCCGAAACAAGGCGCGCTGAACCAGTACCTCAGCGAGCGCTGGCGCAAGCACCTGGCCGAATACGGCAAGTTCAACTGCGGCCCGTATGCCGATCGCGGCACCTACCCGCGCTTCTCGCCCAACACCTCCCGTCGCGACTCCTGGCCGCCCGGCGGCGGGTTGCCGGGCTCTGACGTTGGTTTCATCCGTCAGCAATTGCTCGACCCGTACAACATCGTCTACGGCGTGCTCGAACCGCTGCTGGGCGGCAACACCTCACGCAACCTCGACGAAGCGGCGGCGTTGTGCGGCGCGATGAACGATTGGCAGGCGGCCGAGTTCGTCGATCCCGAACACCGCCTGCGGGCCTCGATCCTGGTGCCGCAGGACGACCCCGACGCGTCCGTGAAAGAAATAGAAAAGCGCGCCGGGGACTGGCGATTCGCCCAGATCCAGCTCGGTTCCAAAACCTCCGAACCGTTGGGCCGCCGTCGCTACTGGCCGATCTTCGCCGCCGCCGAGGCGAACGGCCTGTCGATCGGCCTGCATATCGGCGGCACGCAGAGCAGCGCGCCGTCCGCCGGCGGCTGGCCGCAGTTCTACCTGGAAGACCACCACGTGCTGGTCCACTCCATGCAGAACCAGGCCGCCAGCCTGATCCTGGAAGGCGTGTTCGAAGCCTTTCCCAAACTCAAAGTGGTCCTGATCGAGGGCGGCTTCGCCTGGGCCCCCACGCTCGGCTGGCGGCTCGACAAGCACTGGGCGAAAATGCGCGACGAAGTGCCGAACGTGAAACGTCCGCCGTCCGAATACATGCGGACCAATCTCTGGTTCGCCACCCAGCCGGTGGACGAGCCCGAGAACCCCGAGGATTTGCGCCAGGTGTTCGACTGGATCGGCTGGGACCGCATGGTCTACTCCAGCGACTATCCGCACTGGGACTTCGACGATCCCCACACGGCGTTCCATTTCCAGATGACGGAAACCGAGAAGCGCATGCTGTTCCGCGACAACGCGATGGACGTCTACACCTTCCGCTAGCCGGGGACCGCGCCATGTCGTGTTGACCCGATGTCGCCCGAAGACCGCTCTCTGCTGAGTCGGCTGGTCCGCGGCATCGCGCTGGTGGTGCTGCTGTTCGGCGTGCCGCTGTTTGCCGGCGCCGGTACGCTGGCCTGGCCGGAGGCGTGGCTCCTCGTCGCCCTGCATGCGCTCGCGTCGATCGCCCTCACCGTGCGGCTGTGGCGCCACGATCCGGCGTTGCTGGCAGAACGGATGAAGCCGCTGTCGCAGCCGGACCAGCCGGCGTGGGACCGGCATCTGCTGCGCGTCTTCATGGGCGTCTTCCTGGTGTGGCTGGTGGCGATGGGCGCGGACGCCGAACGGTTCGGGTGGTCGAGGGTTCCGGTGGCGGTGGAGGCGGGCGGGGCGGCGCTGCAAATCGCCGCCTACGCGATCATCGACCAGACCATGCGGGCGAACACGTTCCTGGCACCGGTGGTGAAGATCCAGCGCGAGCGCGGCCATCGGGTCATTTCCACCGGCCCATACGCGATCGTCCGGCACCCGATGTATGCCGGCGCTGTTCTCCTGTTCGTCGGCATGCCGCTTCTGCTCGGGTCCTGGTGGGGCCTGATCGGCGCCGCCGTGATGATCGCCATGCTGGCGGTGCGGTGCGTGCGGGAGGAGACGGTGCTGCGCCGCGACCTGCCCGGCTACGAGGACTACATTGCGCGGGTGCGATACCGGTTCGTCCCCGGCATCTGGTAGCGCCCGGGATCGGCACGCGCGCGCCGATCCCGAGCAGACGGGGGTTACGGCCAGGCGGTCGCGAACGATTCCGGCCCGGCGCCCTTGATCTCCAGCTTCTTGCCGCGGGTCAGCGTCTTGCCGTCCCAGCGGAACACTTCCACCGTCCGATCCTCCATGCTCTGCACCAGCAGGGTCTTGCCATCGCGGGAGAACGCCACCGCCTCGGCCCACCCGCCGATCGGGAGTTCGGCGACCTTGCGCAGCGACGGCCCCTCCACCGCATACATGCCGATCATTCCGGTCTTTTGGCGGAACGGGTGGCCGTCCGGCTTGGTGGTGCAGTTCTGCCCGCCCACCGCCAGGAACTTCCCATCCGGCGAGAACTTCATCGGCTCCGGCCCGCTCGGCACCCCGAACGTGCCCGCCACGCGGAACGGCTTCGATGTCAGGTCGATCAGGCTGACCGAGTCCACGTCGCCGTCGCCGCGTCCCATGTTCGACACCGCCGCCAGCGTGTGCTTCGCGTTGATGTCCATCGTGTAGGGCGCCATGCCCGTCGTCAGCAGCCGCGGGTCGATCGTGACGCCGGTGCCGTCGATCCGCAGCACGTTCACCTGATGGTCCCCGCCGCGGGTCAGCAAGGCGGTCCTGTCGTCCACGAACACGACCGCGCTCGGCAGCGACGTCTTGTTGCCGGTGTCGAGCTTGCCCGCCGCCGTCAGCCGCTTGTCCTGCACGGTGAAGATCGACACGGTCCCCTCGGTCCGGTTGGCGATCAGCGCCAGCGTCCCGTTGGGCGACACCCGCACCTGGGTCGCGCCGGCGCCTGCGTTCAGGCTCTGGACGATCTTCGGCGGGTTGCTGGTCAGGTCGATCACCGACACGCGGTCGTCCGGCCCGATGCCCAATTTGGCCGAGGCATCCGCCTTGGTGGCCGAGGTGACGATCGCCCAGCTCTCGTCGGCGCTGATCCATACCGCGCCGGGCGGCCCGACGACGCTGCCGGGGACCTCGATGGTGGCCTTGATGGTGGGCGGATAGCGGCCGACGTCGATCAGCGTCAGCGTGTCGGGGCCGACCGGGTTGGGCGCGACCTGGTTCTTCTGGGCGTCCATCACCGTGTGCCCGTCATTGGACGACAGCACGATATCGGCGCGGGCGGGTGGGGCGGCAGCGCTGGCCAGCAGGCACGCGAACAGGCCGTACGCCACCCGGTTGGGGGTGTTTCCTGGCATCGTCGTTTCCTTCGGTTCGTTTTTGTTTTGCCGTCCGGCAAGTTTGCCTTGCCGTTCGGGAACGATAGGCGCGCAGCCGGCGAAACGGAACCGTCCCCGCGCAGCCGGCGAAACGGAACGGTCCCCGCGCAGCCGGCATCGGAAGCCGCACATGGCAGGCCCCCGCGCGGGCTGCCTGTTGCGAAAAGTCACGCGTGTGGGGCTTTCCCCCCGCAAGCTGCCGGAGGACACTGGCGGCATGACGGAGCCAACCGCCCCCAGATCCCGCAAGCTGCCCCGCATCGTCACATCCCCCCGGACGCGCCTGACCGCGGTGATCGTGGCGAGCGCGCTGTTCATGCAGAACCTCGACTCGACGGTGATCGCGACCGCCCTGCCCACCATGGCCCGTGCGTTCGGCTACGACCCGGTGCGGATGAACGTGGCGCTGACCTCCTACCTGCTGAGCCTGGCGGTGTTCATTCCGGCCAGCGGCTGGGTCGCCGACCGTTACGGCGCGCGCAACGTGTTCCGCGCCGCGATCGTGGTGTTCACCATCGGATCGGTGCTGTGCGGCATGGCCGACAGCCTGGCCTTCCTGGTGGCGGCCCGCGTCCTGCAGGGCATCGGCGGCGCGATGATGGTGCCGGTCGGGCGGCTGCTGCTGCTGCGCACCGTCGCCAAGCACGAGCTGGTCGCGGCGATGGCCTGGCTGACAATGCCGGCGCTGCTCGGCCCCGTCGTCGGCCCGCCGATCGGCGGCTTCATCGTCACCTATTTCGACTGGCGCTGGATCTTCTACATCAACGTCCCGGTCGGCGTGCTGGGCCTCGTCCTGGTGACGATGTTCATCGAGGACATTCGTGAGACCGCCCGCCCGCAATTCGACGGCTGGGGCCTGCTGTTCTCCGGCCTTGCCCTGTCGGGCCTGATGTTCGGGCTGGAGACCCTCGGCCGCGGCGTGCTGCCGCCGGCGCTGATCGCGGCGATCATCGGCGCCGGCGTCGCGGCCGCGATCGGCTACATGCTGCACGCCCGCCGCCATCCCGCGCCGCTGCTGGATTTCTCCCTGATGCGGCTGCCCTGCTTCGGCGTCGCCTTCACCGCGATGATGCTGTTCCGCACCGGTATCGGCGCAATCCCGTTCCTGCTGCCGCTGATGCTGCAGGTGGGGTTCGGCAAGGCGGCGGTGGAGAGCGGCCTGATCACCTTCGCCAGTTCCGCCGGGGCCCTGGTGATGAAGCCCGCCACCCAGCGCGCGCTGCGGCTGTTCGGCTTCCGCGACACGCTGATCTGGAACGGCGCCGCCTCGGCCATCATGCTCGGGCTGTGCGCCGCGTTCCGCCCGACCTGGCCGGCGGCGGCAATCTATGCCGTGCTGCTGGGCGGGGGTTTCCTGCGCTCGCTGCAGTTCACCGCCTATAACACGCTGGCCTATGGCGACGTGCCGCGGTCGAAGATGAGTGCCGCGACCAGCCTCTACGCCACCGGCCAGCAGCTCGCCGCGACGATCGGCGTCTCGGCCGGCGCGCTGTCGCTGGAGGTCGCCCGCGCCGTCTCCCACCACGCCTTGCCGCAGGTCGGCGATTTCAGCGTGGCCTTCCTGGTGGTCGCCAGCCTGACCGCGATCGCCGCCCCGATCGCCCTGCTGATGCCGCGCGATGCCGGCGACGACCTGACCGGGCGGCGCAGCGTTGCCCCCGAACCGCTGGGAACGCCCGCCGCCCGCCCGGGCGAATAACGGCGCCATCGGGCCGGCGCATCAGGCCGCGCGCATGCGCCCCAGGGGCAGGCGGTTCGGCACGCGCCCTGCCGCGCGCGACCCGTGCCGCGCGGCTGCAAAGCACGCCGACAGAGTTAAGATTTCGTGCAGACACCTAAAAAACGACGGACAGCATCGCGTGGGGGCGCGAAACGGAGCCTTTGTGTCGCGCCCTCGACGTCCTACACTGATCAATCGACCCACAACCGTATGGCAAGAGTACAGTAGTGACCCAGATCGCGATTACCCGGACGGCCCATCCCAAACAGCCGCCTGCGGACGAAACCCTGCAGTTCGGCCGGGTCTTCACCGATCATATGTTCATGATGAACTACGATGCCGGGAAGGGCTGGCACACGCCCCGGGTCGTGCCGTACGCGCCGTTCACCCTCGATCCCGCTGCCTGCGTGCTGCATTACGGCCAGGCGGTGTTCGACGGCATGAAGGCGTTCCGCGGCAAGGACGGCCAGATCCGCCTGTTCCGCGTCGGCGACCATGCCGCCCGCCTCAACCGCTCGGCGCATCTTCTCTGCATCCCGGAGCTCGATGTCGAGATGGTCGAGGAGTCGATCCGCACCCTGGTGGAGGTCGATCAGGCCTGGGTGCCGTCGCGGCCGGGGACCTCGCTCTATATCCGCCCGACCATCATCGCGACCGAGACCTTCCTGGGCGTGCATCCGTCGTCGAGCTACCTGTACTACGTGATCGTCGGTCCGGTCGGTGCCTACTACAAGGAAGGCATGAACCCGGTCAGCATCCTGGCGTCCGACCACCATGTGCGGGCGGTGCAGGGCGGCCTGGGCGCGGCCAAGACCGCCGGCAACTACGCCGCCAGCCTGTTCGGCGCGGAGGAGGCGGAAAAGGCCGGCTACACCCAGGTGCTGTGGCTGGACGGGGTGCATCACCGCTTCCTCGATGAGGTCGGCACGATGAACATCATGCTGCGCATCGACGATGAGATCATCACGCCGCCGCTGAACGGCGCGATCCTGGCCGGCGTCACTCGCGATTCCGTGCTGACGCTGCTGCGCGACTGGGGCCTGCGCGTGTCGGAGCGCCCGATCGCGATCGAGGACGTGCTGGCCGCCGCCCAGACCGGACGGCTGGAGATGTGGGGCACCGGCACTGCCGCGGTGATCTCCCCGGTGGGCGAGCTGGGCTACAAGGGCGAGCGCTACGTGATCAACGGCGGCCAGACCGGCGCGCTGACGCAGAAGCTGTACGACACCATCATCGGCATCCAGTACGGCACTGCCCCCGACCCCCACGGCTGGGCCAGCCTGCTCGGCAATCGCCAGCACGCCGCGAGGTAGAGCGGGGCGTCGCGCCGCCCCGACGCGACGTCTCACCCAGGCGGCGAATAACGACGCCTCGCAGTCGCACTGCACGGCTTGCTGCCGGGCTCTGGCAGGGTTGAAGGGCGCTGCGAGGGGCGGCTGGTGCACGCCACCGCGCATGCGGCAGGCGTCTGCAAAATGTCTGTTGATGACGCATGCCGTTTGCAGCACTGTCGGTTAAGACAATCGGCGGGGAAGCAATGGGGGAATTGAAGTCCGACGATTCCTGCCGCGTCCTGCTGGTCTACCCGCGCTTCAGCGCAGCGACATTCTGGAATTTCTCGGTCGCGTGCGAACTGGTCGGCGCCCGCTATCCGGCGGCGCCGCTTGGCCTGATCACGCTCGCCGCCACGTTGCCGTCGGACTGGGACATCCGGCTGATCAACCGCAACACCGAGGAGCTGACGGAGGCGGACCTCGCCTGGGCCGACATCGTGATGACAGGCGGCATGCTGGCGCAACAGGTCGACACGCTGGAATTGATCGCACTCTGCCACGCGCACGGCAAACCGGTTGCCGTCGGCGGGCCGGACCCGACATCGAGC
>JARLIJ010000142.1 GCA_031291795.1 Acetobacteraceae bacterium
CAAACAAAGTTTTTTATAACACCAAACCCCCCAAACAGGTTTGTATATTAAATAAAACAAAAACCCCCCCCCCCAAACGGGGGGGGGGCCCCCCCCCCCCCCCCGGGGGGGGGCCCCTGGGGTTCCGCCCCGCGCCCCCCCCCCCGGCCCCGTTTTTTTGTGTTTTTACGGGGGGGGCCACCCCGGACCTTGACGGGCCCCCGGGGACCGCGGCCACGACAACGCCCCCTGTCACGTTATGGTTTTTTTTCTGCGGGGGCGGGGGCAACGTGGGACCGGTAATGGACGGGGTTGGCCCTCTCCCCGGATGAACACCACCAGAAAGGGTCCAGGGGCTGTGCTCCTGGCGGGGGTCCAGGGGGCAGCGCCCCCAGGTCGGGGTCCGGGGCGGAAGCCCCGCTCTTCCTGCGTCACCGCTTGACCCTGCGGCTCTCGACTGCGATGGCTCCCCGCATGACGGTGGCAACGCGCACGGTAACGGAGGACGAGGCGGATATTCGGCTGGACCGTTGGTTCCGCCGGCATTTCCCTGGGGTGCCACAGAGTGTGGTGCAGAAGCTGTGCCGCACCGGCCAGGTGCGCATTGACGGCCGTCGCGCGGATGCTGCGACCAGGCTGGCGCCCGGCCAGGCGGTGCGCATTCCGCCGATGTCCGAACCGCCGCCGCCCAAGCCGCAGATCGAGGTTGATCCGACCCTCGCGCGCGACTTGCAGAAGGCCGTCATCTACCGCGACGACCAGATCCTGGTGATCAACAAGCCGCACGGCCTGCCGGTGCAGGGCGGCCCGGGGATCACCCGGCACCTCGACGGCATGCTCGATGCGCTGCGCTTTGACGCGGAGCATCGGCCGCGGCTGGTGCATCGGCTGGACCGCGACACGTCCGGCTGCCTCCTGCTGGCCCGCACACCGGGCGTCGCGGCGAAGCTGGCGGCCGCGTTCCGGGGTCGGGATGTGGAGAAGACATACTGGGCGGTGGTTGCGGGACGTCCCGTGCCGGTCGAGGGCCGCATCGACCTGCCGCTCAAGCGGGTCGGCGGCTTTCGCGGGGAGCGCATGCAACCGGCAGAGCGGGACGACAAGGAGGGGGTGCGGGCGGTCACGGATTACCGCACGCTGGACCATGCCGCCCGCAAGCTGGCCTGGTTGGAGCTGCAGCCCATCACCGGGCGCATGCACCAGTTGCGGGTGCATTGCGTGGCAATCAAGGCGCCGATCCTGGGCGACCTGAAATACGCCCAGCCGGACCAGAACAACGCCTTCGCCGCGACCGTCGAGGGCCTGTCAACCGACCTGCATTTGCATGCCCGCGCGCTGCGCCTGCCCCATCCCGCGGGCGGAATATTGGTGGTCGAAGCCGATCTGCCGCCCCACATGGAAGCCACTTTCCGCACATTGGGTTTCCACGCGCCACCAGCGCGCCCCCCGCGGCGTGAGGCGCGCTGAGCGTCACCAGAACGGAGACGGATATATGGCTCAGCCTGGACAGCAGGACGGAACGGTTCGGCGTCGGGGGCGGGGGTTGCGCATCGCCGCGATCGCGCTGGCGGCGGTGGTCGTGCTGGTGGTGGGTGGTGGCGCCATCCTGCTCGCAAGTTTCGATCCCAACAGCCTGAAGCCGCGCATTGCCGCGGCCGTGAAGCAGGCGACCGGGCGGGACCTCGCGCTGAATGGCGATATCGGGTTGAAATGGTCGCTGCGCCCGACGGTGGCCGTGCATGGCGTGGCGTTCGCCAACCCGCCCGGCTTCTCCCGTCCCCAGATGGCGACGTTGCAGGAACTCGACCTGCAGCTCGCGCTGCTGCCGCTGATGAGCAAGCGGGTGGAGATCGAGCGGCTGGTGCTGGTGCACCCCGATATCCTGCTGGAGACCGACGCCCAGGGCCACCCGAACTGGCAGTTCACGCCTGAGGCAAAGCCTGCGCCGGCCAGCCCATCCGCTGGCGGCGGGCAAGGCGGTTCCCAGGGCGGCACGCAGATCGCCGTGCGCGACGCCCGGATCGAGGACGGCACGCTCGCCTATCGCGACGGCAAGAGCGGGCAGACCACCACGCTGGGCATCGCCAGCCTGACCGGCACCGCCGACTCGCCCGATTCCCCGCTGCATGTGACCAGTGCGGCGAGCTACAACGGCAACCCGTTCACCCTGACCGCCGATACCGGTCCGATGGCACGGCTGCAGGACGCGGCCGCGACCACCCCCTGGCCGGTGAAGCTGGCGCTGCAGGCGTCGTCGGCGAAGCTTGCGGCCGAGGGCACGTTGACCCAGCCGTTGTTGGGCAAGGGCTATGCGCTGACGGTCGATGCCACGGCGCCTGACCTGATGGTGCTGGCGCCGTTCTTCCCGAAGGCGAAGCTGCCGCCGCTGCACGATGTCAGCGTCTCTGCCAAGGTGGCCGATAGCGGCCAGCCAATCCCGACCGTCTCCGCCCTGACGCTGCATATCGGTGCGACGGACCTGGCCGCCGTGGAACCCGGCCTGGCGCTGGACAAGCTCGACGCGACGGCGCCGGCGCTCGACCAGCCGGTGCATGTGGACCTGGCCGGCAAGCGCGGCGGCGCGGCCTTCTCGGTGGTGGCGACCTCTGGCGCGCCGGCGCGGCTGATGCCGGGCTCGAGCGGAGCGGTGCCGGTCGACGTGACGGCCGACGCCGGGGGGGCGCACTTCGCCGCCAAGGGCAGCGTGGCGAACCCCGAGGCCCTGACCGGCGTGGCGCTCGACCTGTCGGCGAATGTCCCCGACCTGTCGGCCTTGTCCCCGTTGGCCCAGCGACCGCTGCCCGCGCTGAAATCCGTCGCGCTGACCGCAAAACTCACCGACGCTGACGGCGGTTTCGCCAAGGGCCTTGCGCTCGGAGGCATCGTGCTGACCTCGGCGGCTGGCGACGTGAAGGGCGACCTGTCGGTCGGCTTCGGCGGCGTACCGATGCAGATCACCGCGAAGCTGGCCTCCGACCGGATCGATGTCGATGCGCTGGCGGCCGCGCAAGGCAAGCCACTGCCCGCCGCTTCCGGCACGCCCGCGTCGCCGGCCACTCCGGCGCCCACGCCGCTGCCGAAGCGGACCGGCCGATTGTTCTCCGACCAGCCGATCCCGTTCGGGCTGCTGCAACTGGTGAACGCTGACGTTGCGGTGACGATCGGGGACCTGCATGCCGGCGGGCGCGACACAAAGGCGATCAATACCCATGTCGTGCTGCGGGACGGCAAGCTGCAGGCCGATCCGCTGGTGGCGGACCTGCCGACCGGACATCTGGACGCGAAGCTGTCGGCGGATGCGACGCAAAAGGCGCCACCGGTCGGTCTGGTGCTGCGCGCGCCGGGAGTCGCGGTTCGCACGCTGCTCGCCATGCTGGGCGAGCCCGACCTCGCCAGCGGCAATCTGGAAGTCTACGCCGACCTGCACGGGGCCGGGGAGACACCGCACGCGATCGCGGCCTCGCTGGACGGCACTTTGGGTCTCGCCATGGCCAATGGGTCGGTCGACAACCGCCTGCTCGCCAGCGTGCTGGGGCCGGTGCTGGAGAAGGCCAATATCCCGGACCTGCTGGCTCGCGGCGGGGTCAGCGATATTCGGTGCTTCGCGCTGCGGATGGATGCGCAACATGGCGTCGGCACGCTGCGTACGCTGGCGTTGAGCTCGACGCTGCTGACGATGGACGGCAGTGGGTCGGTGAACCTGGGCGACGAGACGCTGGCGCTGCATTTGCGCCCGCAGGCGCGGGTCGGTGGCACCGGCCTGATCGTGCCGCTGCGCGTGACCGGTCCGATCCGCAACCCGGGGGTGGCGATGGACCCGATCGGCGCGGCCGAGGCGAACGCGGGCAAGGTCGCCGGCGCGGTGATCGGTGGCGCCACGCCATTGGGGCTCTTGGGCGGCATGCTGGGCGCGGATAAGCTGACCGGTGGCGGCGGTGACGCGTGTGCCGGTCCGCTGGCGGTGGCACGCGGCCAGCCGGTGCCGGCGGCTGCGTCCGGATCGAGTGCGCCAGCGTCGGGGGGGCAGAAGCCGCCGAATCCGGCACAGATGTTGCGCCAGTTGTTCCGGTGAGAGGCATGAGGTCGTGGTGAAGCGCTTCTGGGAGGATGTGAGTGTGGCGCCGGACGGGCAGGGGCATGCGATCCTGCTCGACGGCAAGCCGATGCATTTGCCCGGCGGCGGCTTGCTCTGGATCGGCCCGCGCACTCTGGCGGTGGCGATCGCCGAGGAATGGCGTGCGGCCGGTGGCGGGAAGGGGGGCGAGATGAGCTTTGCCGACACGCCGCTGACGCGGCTGGCCGGCACGGCTCAGCACCGCATCGTACCCGATCCGGCGCCGACGGCCGATGCGATTGCGCGCTACGGCGAGACCGACCTGTTGTGCTACCGCGCCGAACACCCGCCTGAACTGGCGCAGCGCCAGGCGCGTGATTGGCAGCCGTGGCTCGACTGGGCGGCGCTGACCTATGACGCGCCGCTGCGGGTTACGGTGGGGGTCGGCCATATCCGGCAGCATCGCGACGCCGTTGCGGCGCTGCGTCGGGTGGTGGGCGCGCTCGATGTCCACGCACTGACGGCGCTGGGGATTGCGGTGCCGGCGCTGGGCAGCCTGGTGCTGGGCCTGGCGCTGGCCGAGCGGCGGCTGGATGCGGAAACGGCACACGCGTTGGGCGCGCTGGATGAGCTGTTTCAGGAGGAACAGTGGGGGCCCGACGACGAGGCGGTGAAGCGGCGGGCCGGGATCGCGGCCGATATCGCGCTGGCGGCGCGCTACCTCGCGCTGACGCGGGAGGCGACATGACCGCCAAGCGGCTGATCATACGCGGCCGGGTGCAAGGCGTGGGCTTTCGGGCATGGGTGACGCAGAAGGCGCGCGAACTCGGCCTGGACGGCTGGGCGCGCAACCGCGCCGATGGGTCGATCGAGGTGCTGATTGCGGGCGACACCGCGGCGGTCGAGGAACTGGCGCGACTGTGCCGCCGCGGGCCGCGTTTCGCGGAGGTCGCCAGCATCGATGAGGACCTGGCCGAACCGCCCGAGGAGCCGGGCTTCCGGCAGGTGTAGCCAGTATTATCTCCCCCTCCCCTTGTGGGGGGGGGGTGGGGGGGGGCGGGGGCCACCGGCCCGGACCCACGACCCCTCCCACCCCAACCGCTCACTTATTCGGAGGGG
>JARLIJ010000143.1 GCA_031291795.1 Acetobacteraceae bacterium
CGAAGGCTCGTTCTACGGCCTGTTCAACCGCTGCCCGCACCAGGGCGGCCCGATGTGCGAGGGCATCCTGACCGGCCTGATCCAATCGGACGAGCCCGGCCATTACCAATACTCGCGCAAGGGTGAAATCATCCGCTGCCCCTGGCATGGCTGGGAGTTCGACATACGCACCGGCCAGAGCTTCTGCGATCCCGGGAAGATCGCCCTGCGCAGCTACACCGTTGAAGTGGCCGCCGGGGAGACGGTGGCGAAAGGTCCCTACGTCGCGGAAACCATCCCCGTAACGATCGAGAACGACTACGTCGTCGTGGACGTCTGACGCCCTACCGGTCGTCCACCGGCAGGTTCGCGCCCTACCGGTCGTCCACCGGCAGGTTCGCCTGCACCGACGGCCGCGCATTGAACGTCGCATGCCAGGCGGCCAGCTTCTTGTGACCATCGCGCCACTGCAGATGATCGAACCGGAAGTCGAGGTACGCCAGCGCCACGCCGATCGCCAGGTGGCCGATCGTGAAGCCGCTTGCAGCGAGCGCCTCGGCTTCCTGTTCCAGCGCCGGGACGGCGGTGCGCAGCTTCAGCAGCCACAGCGCCTTGTGCGGCTCGCTCTGGCGCTCCGCCGGGCGGAACCCCTCGCCCAGCAGCAGCAGCGCCGCATCCAGCATCCCCTGCCCCAGCGCGTGCCGCCGCAACGCCACCATCCGCTCGGGCCACGCCGCGGGAAACAGCTTCGGGCCGTCATGCAGCGTGTCGAGATATTCCAGGATCACCGGTGAATCGTAGAGCACCGTTCCGTCCGCCAGCTCCAGCGTCGGGATCTTGCCCAGCGGGTTGATCTTCATCAGCTCCAGATGCGGGGTCGTGCCACCGGTTACCGTACGGACGATCCGGATCCGGTCCTGCAGCCCCAGCTCGGTTGCCGCAATCATGACCTTGCGCACATAAGGCGAGCGCGGCGACCAGTGCAGCGTCATCGGAGCGGTGCCGGCGGCAGCGGGCGCCAGGGAAGCTGTCATGGGCAAAACCTTCACGGAGGCGGCGGCGCGGGATACGCTCGCATCCAACAATTGGGGAGGACGTTCGCCATGAACTGGATCGAAGTCAACGGCACCAGCCTGCGCTACGACGTGCAGGGCAGCGGCAAGTCCACGCTGGTGCTGGTGCACGAGATGGGCGGCACGCTGGAAAGCTGGGACCAGGTCGTTCCGGCCCTGACCCATGTGCGCCAGGTGCTGCGCTACGACACCCGCGGCGCCGGCCAGTCCGAGAAGATCGGCGGTCCGGTCACCTGGACCGACATGGCGGAGGACCTGAAGGCGCTGCTCGATGCGGTGGGCATCACCGGGCGCGTGGCGCTGGCGGGGATTGCCGTGGGGGCTGCCATCGCAGCGCATTTCGCCGTGCGCTACCCGGAACGAGTCGCTGCCCTGGTGCTGCACGGGCCGGCGCCGGGGGTGGCAGCGGACCGGCGGCAGGCGACGCTCGAGCGTGCCGCCGCGGTCGAGGCCGGCGGGATGCGCGCCATCGCGGAGGCTTCGATTGCCGCGTCCTATCCGCCGGTGGTGCGCAACGATCCCGAGGAATTCCGAAAGTTCCGCGCCCGCTGGCTGGCCAACGACCCGCAGAGCTTCGCTGCGATCAACCGGATGCTGGCGACCGAGGACATCACGCCGGAACTGGTTCGGATCGCCTGCCCGACGCTGCTGACCGCCGGCCGGCACGATCCGCTGCGCCCGCCCGCGGTGATCGAGCCGATGGCACGGCTGATCCCCGGTGCGGAGTTCCTGGAGCTGAACTCAGGACATTTCGCGTCGATCCAGACCCCGGGGCTGGTGTCGCAGGCGATTCACGGCTTCCTGTCCGCGCAGGGGCTGTAACGCGCGCTTCTCCCCCTCCCCCCAACCTTGGTCCGCTCTGCGGCCCAAGCCCTCAAGGGGAGGGGGAGAAGTGCAGCTTAGCCTCGCGAACGCACCTCGGTCCCGGCCCAGCCCTCCAGCACCTTGATCAACGCTGTGAAGTCTTCCCGCCCCCGCCCCTGCTGTTCGGCGAACCGCCAGAGCTGCTCGACCGTTCCATGCACCCACATCGGCACGCCCAGCGCCTCGGCCTCGCCCAGTCCCAGCACGACGTCCTTCAGCATCGTCGTCAGGCTCGACCCGTAGTCGAACGTGCCGGTCAGCACCGCCCGCGGCACCTTGTCCTGCGTGGCACTGTTCCGGCCGGTGGAGACGTTGATCACGTCCACCATCTGGTCCGGGTCCAACCCGCCTTTGGCCCCCAGCACCAGCGCCTCGAACGCCGTCGCCATGTTCGCGGCATTGATCAGGTTGTTGACCAGTTTCATCAACTGCGCCTGGCCCGGCCGTTCCCCCACTTCGAACACGTTCTTGCCGATCTGTGCCAGCCACGGCCGCACTGCCGCGCGCGCCGCCGCCGGGCCGGCCGCGATCACCGTCAGCGTGCCGGCACGCGCGCCCTTCGGACCACCACTGATCGGGCAATCCACCAGCATGATACCGCGACCATCCATCAGCGATGCGATCCGGCCCATCGCCGGACTGCCGATCGTCGACATTTCGACATAGATCCGCACGGCACTGCCCTGCGCCGCCTCGGCCGCCACGGTTTCACTCACCGAACCGTTCGGCAGGCATGCGAACACCACCTCCGCGGCGTCTGCGACCGCCCGCACCGAAGCCTCATCCACCGCCCCGCGCAACACGAAAGGTGCAGTCGCAACCTCGTTCGGATCGAAAATGTGCAACCGCGCGCCGGCGGCTTGCAGGCGTTCGGCGATGGCCGATCCCATCTGGCCGAGTCCGAGAAATCCCAGTTCCATGAACCACCTCCATCCCGCCGGAAGGATGACACGGATCGGCGCATGCCGCATGCTTTCGCCATACCGATCGGAGGAGGAAACACATGGGAATGCTTGATGGCAAAGTTGCCGTCGTAACGGGCGCCGGCGGCGGCATCGGCCGCGCCACCGCCATCGCCATCGCGGCCAACGGTGGCAAGGTGATCGTCAACGACATCGGTGCGACCGTCACCGGTGAAGGCGCCGACGCCGGCCCGGCCGAGCGCGTCGTGCAGGAGATCACCCAGGCCTATGGCGCCGGACGCGCCGTCGCCAATGCCGGCAGCGTCGCGAGCTGGGAAGACGCCCAGCGCATGGTGCAGGACGCGATCGACCATTTCGGCCAGATCGACATGGTGGTGAACAACGCCGGCATCCTGCG
>JARLIJ010000144.1 GCA_031291795.1 Acetobacteraceae bacterium
ATGGGTCCAGGGACTGTGTCCCTGGCGGGGGTCCAGGGGGCAGAGCCCTCCTGGTCGGGGTCCGGGGCGGAAGCCCCACCGCCTTACGCCGCCGCCGCGACGGCCTTGCCGCCCGACAGGCGCCAGATGCGGTCCAGGCGCTCCACGCCGGTCAGCCGGTGTGCGATCAGCACCACGGTACGCCCTTCCACAGCCTCGTTGAGGGTGGTCAGGAAGTCCCGTTCGGTGTCGGCGTCCAGCCCGGCGCAGGGCTCGTCCAGGATCAGGATGGGCGCGGGCGACAGCAGCGCGCGTGCCAGCGCCAGCCGGCGCCCCTGCCCGCCGGAAAAGCGGATACCGCCCTCGCCCACCCAGGTGTCGAGCTGATCCGGCAACCCGCGCACCACATCGCCGATCTGTGCGGCGTCCAGCGCCGCCCACAGCGCCGCGTCATCCGCCGCCGGCCGCGCCAGCCGCAAATTCGCTCGGATCGTATCGTCGAACAGATGCGTGTCCTGGCTGAGCCAGCCGATGCGCGCCCGCACGGCGGCGGCCGGCAGGTCGGCAAGGTCGGTGCCGTCCAGCAGGACCCGGCCCTGTTGCGGCGCGGCGACTTTCAGCGCGAGCGCCGCCAGCGTCGACTTCCCCGCCCCGGAGGGCCCCAGCAACGCGACGCGGCTGCCTTGCGGCACGTCCAGCGTCAGGCTGTCGAACACCGGCGGTCGGTCGGGCAGCCAGCGGAACTGCACCGCCTCGAAGTGCAGGGCGTGGCCGGCGGGCAACAAGGCAGGTTGCGCCGGATCCGGCACTGGCACCGGCTCATCGGCGATCGCCAGCACGCGGCGGGCGGCGGCGACAGCGTGGCCGGCGAGCGCGCCGGCCCGCGGCAGGCCGCCCACCGCCTCGAACGCCGCAACCACCAGGAAGGCGGCGGCGACCGCGCCCACGGGATGAATACCGGCGGCAACCAGGACCGCCAGCAGACCGCCCTGGGCACAGAGGAACGCCAACGCCCCGGCCAGCGCGGTCCGCCGCGACAGGTCGTCCTGAGCGGTGAGCAGCGCCGCCTCACGGGCCTGGACACGCGCCAGCATGCGGCCTTCGGCGTTGAACGCGCGCACCTCCCGCAGGCCGGTCAGTGTGTCGAGCACGGCGATGCGCAGCCCGCCCGCCGCCGCGGCCAGGCGAGTGCCGGCGTCGACGGTCGCCCGCGCGGCGAACCAGGGCAGCACCAGGGCCGAGAGCGCGAACAGCAGCCCGACGATTGCTGCCAGGCCCGGCGCGTGGCGGCCGATCACCACCACCAGCAGCGGCAGCAGCAGGATTGCGCCGACCAGCGGGACCAGGATGCGCAAATAGAGGCCGTCCAGCGCCTCGATATCGCCGACCAGGCGGGACAGCACGTCGCCCGCCTGGCGAAAGCCCAGCCCGCCGGCCGACCCGACCGCGAGGCGGCGGAAGAACCACACCCGCAGATCGGCCAGGGCGCGGAAGGTGGCGGCATGCGTGACCAGCCGCTCGATGTAGCGCAGCACGACGCGCGCGGTGCCAAGGCCGCGCAGCGCCACGGGCGCCAGCAGCACGCCGGTCCCGACCGCCACGCCGATCACCGCGCCCGACACCGCCATCAGCCCGACCGCCGCGGCAAGCGAGGCCAGCGCCAGGAGCAGCCCGGCCAGCAGCCAGGGCAGACGGCCGCGCCACAGTCCAAGGATCCGCAGCAGGTCCGCCATCACGCCGCCCCTCGCGCCGGGACCGCACGGCCGTCCCGGATATCCACCCGCCGCCCGCCGAACGCATGCGCCGCGGCGGCGTGGCTGGCCAGGATGACGGTGCGCCCAAGCGCCAGGCGGCGGAGGCTGTCGAGCACTTCGGCCTCGGTGGCGGGATCGAGATGGGCGGTCGGCTCATCCAGCAACAGCAAGGGCGCGTTCTTCAGGAATGCCCGAGCGATGGCCACGCGCTGCGCCTGGCCGCCCGACAGGCCGTAGCCGCCCTCGCCCACTTTGGTGTCCAGCCCGTCCGGCAGGTCCCGCACGAAACTCTCGACGCGGGCGGCGTGGGCGGCCTCGGCGATTTCGTCGTCGGTCGCCTCGGGGCGGGCGAAGCGGATGTTGTCGCGGATCGTGCCGGCGAACAGCACCGGGCGCTGGCCGATCCAGGCGGTCAGGCGGGACAGCGCCTGGGGCACCAGGTCGGCGATATCGGCGCCGTTCAGGGTAACACGGCCGCTGTCGGGACGGGCGAAGCCCAGCAGGATCTCGAGGGCGGTGGATTTGCCGGCGCCCGACGGGCCGGCGAGGATCAGCGCCTCGCCGGCCGGGACGCGGACGCTCAGCCCGTCCAGGGCGGGGCCGCGGGCGGGGTCCCAGGTCAGGTGGACATTCTCGAACGCCACGGTCAGGCCCTGGGCGGCGATCGTCCGGATTTCCCGCTGCGGCGCGGGTTCCGGGAGTGGCGGCAGGTCGATCAGTTCCTCGGCCGCCCCGGTGGCGTGCAGCCGGTCCTGGTAGGCGGCGGCGAAGCTGCGCAGCGGCCCGAAGAACTCGGGCACCAGCAGCAGCACGAATAGCGCCATCGCCGGGCTCGCGAGGTGGCCGGCCAGCAGCGCCGTCGCGTAGCGCAGCGCCAGCAGCACCAGCGACAGGGCCGCGGCGATATCGAGGCCGGCGGAAGACAGGAAGGCCACGCGCAGCACCCGCATGGTCCGCCGGCCGAGTTCGTCGGCGGCCGCGGCGAGCGCGTTGGCTTCGTCCTCGGCGCGACCGTACAGCACGATCGTGGAGATGCCCCGGATGCGATCGAGGAAGCGGGCCTGCAGCCGGCTCATCGCCAGGAACTGCCGGCGGGAGGCGGCGGCGGCGCCGATCCCGGCGGCGGCCATCGCCACCGGCACCAGCAACCCGCATAGCAGCAGCACCAGGCCGGCGAACGGGTCGGCCCAGAAGACGGCAATCAGCACCGGGACCGGGGCAGCCATCGCCAGTGTGGCGGCGGGGATCCAGCGGGAATAGAGGCCGTCCACGGCCTCCACCCGATCGACCACGATGCCGGCGAGGTCGGCGGAGTGGCGCGTCCGCAGCAAAGCCGGCCCGGCGCTCATCAGGCGGGTCAGCGCGTCGCTGCGCAACCGGCGGCGGGACGCGGCGCCGGCAGAGAAGGCGGCGGTCTCGGAGACATAAACGAGCCCGGCCCGCAGCAGGGCCAGCACCGCGAAGCCGATGAGCAACGCACCCACATCCCGACCGATGCCGCGCAGGGCCTCGGACAGCACGCCGGCGACACAATAGGCCTGGCCGACCGCCAGCGCTGTGGCGGCCAGGCCGCACAGCACCACAGACCGCGCCGCACGCCTGCCGAGGCGCTGCTCCTGCCGCATCCAGGCGCGCGCGGCCGCCTTTCCTTGATCCCGAACTGCCATTTCCTCGGGAATTACCTTACGGGCCAGAGAAAGGACAGATGCGTGCGCCGCGTGAACGCCTTAATTATCGGCCACACGCGGCGGCGGCCGGTTGATATCAATACATTACATCTCCGCCATTGGGCGAGAGGGTGGCCCCAACGAAGAATCCGCCATCCGGGCCGGCCAGCAGCAGCGCGGTGGCGGCAATTTCCTCGGGCCGGCCGAATCGGCCGGCCGGCAGGGCGTCGATGAAAGCCTGGCGATCCGCCGGGTCCATGGTCGCGGTCAGGTCGGTGTCGATCGGGCCGGGTGCCACGGCGTTGACCCGCACGCCCTTCGGCGTCGCCTCCCACGCCAGCGCGCGGGTAAAGCCCATGATCGCCGCCTTGGCTGCCGAATACGGCGCCGAGTTGACCGCGCCCTTCAGGCCGCGCTGCGATGCCACGTTGATGATGCAGCCCCGGCCGCGCGCGACCATCCCCGGGTAGACCGCCTGGGCCATGAAGAACATGCCCTTCATGTGCACGCTGAAGATGCGGTCGAACTCAGCCTCGGTGTACGCCTCGAACGGCTTGCGGATGTTCATGCCCGCGTTGTTGAACAGGATGTCGATCGGACCGAGTTCCGCCTCCGCCTCCGCGGCGAAGGCTTTGCCGGCCACGATGTCGGACACGTCGAACGAGCGGTGCATGGCGCGCCGGCCGAGGGCGGCAATCTCGGCGGCGGTGCGGTCGGCCTGGGGGCCGTCGTCCAGGTGGCAGAACGCGATATCGGCGCCCTCCTGCGCGAAGGCGAGCGCCGTGGCGCGGCCGATGCCCCGCGACCCGCCGGTGATGAGTGCCACCTGCCCCTGCAATTTCATTCTCGTCCCCTGTTTCCGCGATGCTGCATCGCACCAGCGGCATGTTGCCCGGTGCGGGAGCCTGCACCAAGCTCCTGCCCCATGGAAATTGTCCGTTCCCTGCCCGCGCTGCGAGATGCCTGCGCTGCATTGCGCAGCCGCCACGCCAGCCTGGGCCTGGTGCCCACCATGGGCGCGCTGCATGACGGGCACCGCGCGCTGGTGCGGGCTTCGGTGGCGTCGGGAGCCGCGACGGTGGCCTCGATCTTTGTCAATCCGCTGCAGTTCGCGCCCACCGAAGACCTCTCGCGCTACCCGCGCGACGAGGCCGGCGACCTGGCGGCGCTGGAGGCGACCGGCTGTGCGCTCGCCTGGCTGCCGGACGTCGAGACCATGTATCCGCCCGGCGAGGCCACCACGATCAGCCTGACCGGCCCGGCGGAGCGCTGGGAGGGCGACGCACGCCCCGGCCATTTCCGCGGCGTGGCCACGGTCTGCGCCAAGCTGTTCGGTCAGGTGCGGCCGGACCGCGCCTATTTCGGCGAGAAGGACTGGCAACAGCTGCAAGTCATCCGCCGCATGGTAGCCGACCTGTTGCTGCCGCTGGAGATCGTGGGTGTTCCCACAGTGCGGGAAGCCGACGGTCTGGCGATGTCGTCCCGCAACCGCTTCCTGACGCCGGCCGAACGGGCTGTGGCACCGCAGCTGTATGCGGCATTGCAGGCGACAGCCAGCGCCCTGGTGGGCGGCGGACCAGCGGATGGCGTGCTGGCCGACGCTCGCACTGCCCTGGGTTCGGCGGGCTTCGGAGTCGCTTACCTCGCTTTGGTGGACGGCCCGACCCTGGTGCCCATCCAGGCCGCCACCGCCACCGCCCGCCTGATCGCAGCCGCTCGGTTGGGTGCCGTGCGGCTGCTGGACAACATCGGACTGCCGGACCGGCAATAGAGCCGCGAACCGACAGTCCTCCCTCTGCTCCTGCGGGCTTGGGCCGCAGAGCGGATCAAGGGCTGAGGCGAAGGGACGGACCTGGGAAACCGACTGAGCTGCCCCCTTCCCCGACCTTGGCCCACTCTGCGGCCCAGGTCGGCAAGGCAAGGCTGTCGCCTGTGGCGATGTGGGGCAGTCCTGGCTTTGCATCACCGGGTGGGGTCGGAATAAAGCAAAGAAGACTCTAACACAGATTTAGATGGATTAAGGGCACATATTGCACGGAAAGAAGATGCGAAGGGATTGGCACTGGGCTGAACAGCGGGCTACATGCCAGAAGCGACCCGCTTACTTGGATGGCCCCCGAACGGCGAGACCTGTCGGTTGGACGTCATCGGCACCGCTTGGATGAGCGCCCGAGGCGGCGGCAGGTTATCCCAGTACAGATGGCAATCTATGAGCCATCACCATGTACAGCCAGCCATTGATTCAAATCCCTTGGCAGACCCGCAACAATAAACAGCGGAACACCTGGTTTACCTTTCCGTGTAATCTGTGCCCTTAATCTGTCTAATACCAACCGCCGAAGAGAATGACACTTCTCCCTCTCCCCTTGAGGGTGAGGGGGCGTACCACCACCGGCGGTGCGGCTCGCCCCCTCACCCCGCCCCTCTCCCTCAAGGGGAGAGGGAGGCGTTGCTGCCGCCGCAACCTATGAGTCGGTCTCAACGGCGGTTGGTATAAATCTGTGTTAAATTCTTCCTTAATCTTCTTCATCCCCGAAGTTCTTCCACTGCTGTGCATCCATGCCGTCGGCACGCGCAAACGCGATCACCCTGCCCGCAAAAGGCCGGTGCTGCGTCGCCCCGATGCGTCGGGGGCGGGCCCGATTCCCATAACGACATTGACGGCACCGGCCTCGGCCCCGCACGCTCCCGTCCACGAACCTGGAGGAGGGTGACAATGGACGGCAGCCTGGTGCAACCGGCCGAGGCCGCGTTCTGGACGCGCGCACAGACCCACATGCTGCGCTTCGGCGGCGATTTCGTGCCGTTCGTGCCGGTCCGAGCCGAGGGCGCGTTTGTTTATGATGCTGGCGGACGGCGGGTGCTGGATTTCACCTCCGGCCAGATGAGCGCCATCCTCGGCCATTGCCACCCGGAGATCGTCGCCACAGTGCGCGACCAAGTGGGACGGCTGGACCACCTGTTCTCCTCGATGCTCAGCCCACCGGTGGTCGATCTGGCGACGGCGCTCGCCGCGCAGATGCCAGACCTGCCGAAGGTGATGCTGCTGTCGACCGGCGGCGAGGCCAATGAAGCGGCCATCAAGATCGCCAAGCTGGTGACCGGCGGGTGGGAGGTCGTGGGCTTCGCCCAGTCCTGGCACGGCATGACCGGCGGCGCGGCGGCCGCCACCTACAAGGCCGGGCGGCGTGGCTACGGCCCGGCGGCGGCGGGCTCGTTCGCCATTCCGGCGCCCAATGCGTTCCGCCCGCGCTTCCCCGGCGTCACCTGGCAGCAGGAGTTGGACGACGCGTTCGCGCTGCTCGACCGGCAGAGCACCGGCAACCTCGCCGCGTTCATCGCCGAGCCGATCCTGTCGAGCGGCGGAATCCTGGAGCTGCCCGAGGGCTACCTGAACGCACTGCAAGCCAAATGCCGGGAGCGCGGCATGAAGCTGATCATCGACGAGGCGCAGACCGGGATCGGCCGCACCGGCCTGATGTTCGCCTGCCAGCGCGACGGCGTGGTGCCGGACCTGCTGGTGCTGTCGAAGACGCTGGGGGCGGGGCTGCCGCTGTCGGCGGTGATGACGTCCGAGGCGATCTCCGACGCCTGCGATGCGCGGGACTTCCTGTTCTACACGACGCACGTGAACGACCCGCTGCCGGCGGCGGTCGGGCTGAAGGTGCTGGAGATCGTGGAGCGCGACGGGCTGGCGGCGCGGGCCGCTTCGGTCGGCGACCGGCTGAAGGCGGGCCTGCGGGGCCTGCAGGCAGAATTCCCCTGGATCGGCGACGTCCGCGGCCGCGGGCTGCTGCTCGGCGTCGAATTCGTCGATGAGGATGGCGGTCAGCGCCGGTCCGCCGCCGCATTGTCGGATGCCGTGACCGATCGGGCACTCGAGCTGGGGCTGAGCGCCAATATCGTGCGCGCCGGCGCCTCGGGCGGGGTGATGCGGATCGCGCCGCCTTTGACGGTCACCGAGGCCGAGATCGACCTCGGGCTGGACCTGCTCTGGCAGGCGCTGAAGGCCGTCGCGTAGGGATCGTTTGCCGAATGGCTGGCGTCCAGCGGGAAGGCCGTCGAGCAGTAGAGCCATTGCTTGCGGAGACGCCGCTCATCGCTCGCCTCTGGCGTGTCCCCGCCAATGCCCCCCGCCGCTATGGACTCCGCCAAGCCCCTGAAGGTCTCGGCGCAGGACCCGTGCGGTCCGGTGTCGATGCCCTGCCGGCCGAATCGGCTGGCCTGATTGTCATAGCCCGCACCCTCATGACCGGTACCTGAAGCAGGAGACGGGGCCCACGCCGCCGTAGCGGACGGTCCCAGCGAGCGGTCAGGTGCTGAATTCGTATCGAACGACGATCGGGGGGTGTCGAGGGCAAGGAGAAGAAAACTCGAAAACATGCGCGATTGCGTTGCGATCCATGCCGTTCTCCACGCCCTCCATGCAAGCTATTGCCAGCGGCGCGGATCGGTCCGGCCGGTCGCCCGCACCCCCCGGCGGATGAGCCCGCGTTCCACAGCGGGCGCTCTGGCGAGAGCCTTGTCGCGCGGGCCTCGGAAGCTTGCGGCCACGCGCCCAGCCATGCCACGACTTCTCCAAGAAACCCGTGCCGCAAGCCGGCTGGAGGACACCATGGACCAGGATCTCGACACCCTGCTGGGCTTTGCGCCCGACTACGACGCGCCAATCCCCTACATGCAGCGCACGCGCGAGTATTATAAAGCCATCGGCTACACCACGCCGTATCGCTGGGCGCACTACCTGGAGGCGCCGTTCACCCCTCTGCGCAAGCCCCTCGCCCAGGCGCGGATCGCGATCATCACCACCGCCGCGCCCTACCAGCCTGGCAAAGGCGACCAGGGGCCGGGTGCGCCCTATAACGGCAGCGCCAAGTTCTACCAGGTCTATTCGGGCGACACGGCGCAGGACCACGACCTGCGCATCTCCCACATCGGCTACGACCGCGCGCATACCACGGCGACCGACAGCAACACCTGGTTCCCGCTGCCCGCGCTGCGCCGCGCTGCCGCCGCCGGCCGCATCGGCGAGGTCTCGCCCCGCTTCCATGGCGCGCCCACCAACCGCAGCCACCGCGTCACCATCGAGACCGACGCCCCCGCGTTGCTGGCCCGCGTGCGGGAAGACGGCGCGGATGCCGTGCTGCTGGTGCCGAACTGCCCGGTCTGCCACCAGACCGCCAGCCTCACCGCCCGCCACCTGGAGGCCAACGGCATCCCCACCGTGGTCTCGGGCTGCGCCAAGGACATCGTCGAGCACGCCGCCGTCCCGCGCTTCCTGTTCAACGACTTCCCGCTGGGCAACAGCGCCGGCCGGCCGCACGACCCCGCCTCCCAGGACCTGACGCTGGAACTGGCGCTGCGCCTGCTGGAGAGCGCCGCCGGCCCGCGCACCACCATGCAGTCGCCGATCCGCTGGTCCGAGAGCGGGGATTGGAAGCTGGATTACCTGAACCTCGACCGGATCCCGCCCGAGGAACTGGCCCGCCGCCGCGCCGAATTCGACCGGCAGAAGGAGCTTGCCAAGCTGAATCGCGTCGAGAAGGCCGCCTGAATGAGCCGGCCGTTCGAGGGCGTGCGCGTCCTCGACTTCACCCAGGTGCTGGCCGGTCCGTACGGCTCCTACCAGCTCGCCCTGCTGGGCGCGGAGGTCATCAAGGTGGAGCGGCGCGAAGGCGAGGACATGCGCCGCACGCCCCTGTCGCGCGAATGGGCGGAGCGCGGCATGGCGCCGTCCTGGCTGGCGATCAACGGCAACAAGCAGAGCCTGACGCTGGACCTGCAGAAGCCGGCGGCGGTGGAGATCGTGCGGAAACTCGCCGCCCGCGCCGACGTGGTGATGGAAAACTTCCGCGGCGGCGTCATGGAGCGGCTCGGGATCGGCTTTCGTGCGCTATCGGAGGTGAACCCGAAGCTGATCTACTGCGCGATCTCCGGCTTCGGCCAGACCGGCCCGTCCAGCCATGAGGCCGGGTACGACGGCAAGATCCAGGCGATGTCCGGCATCATGGCAATCACCGGCCACGCCGAGATGGGCCCGACCCGCGCCGGCTTCGCGGTGTGCGACGTGCTGTCGGGGATGACCGCGGCGTTCGCGGTGTCCTCGGCGCTGTTCCAGCGCACGCATACCGGGCGCGGCCAGTTCATCGACGTCTCGATGCTGGAGGCGAGCCTGGCGTTCCTGTCCACCCAGGTGGCCGATTTCACCGTCGCCGGCCATCACCAGGAGCAGTTCGGCAACCAGGCGATCAGCCGCAAGGTGACCGCCAACCTGTTCAAGGCAAAGGAGTCTCATCTGCTGCTCGCGGTGAACGACGAGAAGCAGTACCGCGCGCTGATGACGACGATCGGCCGGCCGGATGTGCTGGAGGACCCACGCTTCGCCGACTGGTTCCTGCGCAAGGAGAACGAGACTGCGCTGCGGGTCATCATCGAGGCGGCGTTGGCGAGCGACGACGCGAAAAGCTGGGAGAAGCGCCTGAACGCCGCCGATGCGCCCTCGGCCAGCATCTGGAAGATCGAGGAAATCATCGAGCATCCGCAGATCGTCGCGCGGGATGTGCTGCAGACGGTGGACAGCCCGTTCGGGCCGATGCGGCTGATGGGCTCCGGCTTCCACATGGCCCATGGCGGCGGCAAGCTCGACACGCTCGGCCCGGCGCTGGGGGCGCATACCGACGCGATCCTGGCCGATCTGGGCTACGACGAGCGGGCGATCGCCGGGCTGCGAGACGACGGGGTCGTGTAGGACCCGCCATCGTTTCTCCCCCTCCCCTACCCTCCCAGCGCCCGCTTCGCCACGCCCGCCAGGAACCCGGCCGCCGCCGGCAGCACCGCGTCGTTGAAGTCGTAGTTCGAGTTGTGCAGCTCCCGCCCGCCATCGGTCGGGCCATTGCCGATCCACGCGAAAGCGCCCGGCCGACGCTCCAGGAACCAGGCGAAATCCTCCCCGGTCATCGCCGGCGCCATGTCCCGCCGCAACGGCAGCCCGGCCTGCACCACCGCCTCGGCTGCCAGGTCCCGCTCCGCCGGCGTGTTCGCGGTCACCGGGTTGCCGCGGCGGAGTTCGGTCTCGATCTCCATCTCGAAGGTCTGCGCCACACCGGCGGCAATCCGGTGGATCGCCTCCTCCAACTGGTCGCGCACCGCGTTGCTCAGGGTGCGCATCGTGCCGCGCAGCACCGCCTCCCCCGAGATCTGGTTGGCCGCGGTGCCCGCCTGGATCGTCGCGATCGAGATCACTGCGCTGGCCAGCGGATCGACGTTGCGCGAGACGATGGTCTGCAGCGCCAGCAACAGATGCGCCGACGCAATCATCGGATCGCGCGTCAGATGCGGCAGCGCGGCATGGCCGGAATGGCCGGCGATCCGGAATGCGATCCGCGATCCGGCCGCCATCACCGCACTGTCGTGCAGCGCGACCGTGCCTGCCTCCAGCCCCGGCCAGTTGTGATAGCCGAAGATGCTTTCCATCGGGAATCGCTCGAACAATCCGTCGGCAATCATGGATTTGGCGCCGCCGCCGCCTTCCTCGGCCGGCTGGAACACGAACTGGACCGTGCCGCTCCAGCTTGCATCGCGTGCCAGCAGCGCGGCGGCCCCCAGCAGGGAGGCGGTGTGGCCGTCATGGCCGCAGGCATGCATGACGCCGGGGTTGGAGGACGCATAGGTGACGCCCGAGGTCTCAACGATCGGCAGGGCGTCCATGTCGGCGCGCAGCCCAACGCTACGGTTGGAATTGCCCCGCGTCAGGGTCGCCACCACGCCGTGCCCGCCAACGCCGGCGACGAACGGCACCCCCAGTTCCCGCAGCTTCTCCTGGACGAATCGGGCGGTTTCGGCCTCATGGAGCGTCGGTTCGGGGTGGGCATGCAGGTGGCGGCGCCACTGGGTCAGCGTTTCGGCCAGGTCTTTGTCCATCGTCGCTCCGGTCGGCAGCAGGTTCTTCGGGTAGCCGGGCCAAGGGGACGGAGCAAGCGGAAAGCCGCACACGGCACACAGCTTTCGGCCCGACCGACTCCCGGTCCCTCACAATGATATTCGCGTGACACGAGCGCGTTTGCGCGCCAGGATCAAGCCGTGAACGTGCTTGCACCACCCAAGGCGCGGCTGGCGATCGAGATCGTGCATGATCTCGTCTGCCCCTGGTGCTACCTCGGCGTCCGGCGGCTGATGCGCACCCTGCGCCGGCGCCCCGATCTGCTGTTCGAGCTGACCTGGCGCCCCTTCCTGCTCAATCCGGACATGCCGCGCATGGGAATGGCGCGGCCGGAATACGTCATCCGCAAGTTCGGGGGGGAGGATCGGGCGAGACGGCTCTACACCTCGATCTCCGACATCGGCCGCGCGGAGGGGGTGCTGTTCCGCTTCGACCGCATCCGCCGCACGCCGTCCAGTGTCGATGCCCACCGGCTGGTGCGCTACGCAGCGCGCTTCGGACGGGCGGACGCGATGGTGGAGGCGCTGTTTTCCGCCCATTTCACCGACGGGCATGACATCGGGGACCAGCCGGTCCTGATCGCGATCGCCGCCGCGTGTGGGCTGGACCCGCTGGAAGCGCGCCGCTTCCTCGGCACCGATGAGGAAGCCGATGCGGTGCATGCCGACAATCTGCGCGCCCACCGGCTAGGCATCAACGGCGTACCCTGCTTCGTGGTGGCGGGCCAGCACGCGATCGCCGGCGCGCAGGAGCCCGAGGTCATTGAGCGGCTGCTGGATGTGGCTGCGGTGGAGGCCGCCGACTTCGGCTGAGGAGGTTGGGGGCGAGCTTTTTGGGGAGTTTGCCGACCCTTGCGAGGTCTGTGCCGATCGTCTCGACCAAACTTCAACACAGAGTTGCAGGCGAGCCACAAAGCGCACCGAGAAGATTATATGGCTTCAGCGGTCGCCTCGGTCGGTGCGCTTGACCCCGGGCCCGTTTGAGCCTTCTCCGTGAACTTTGTGGCTCGCCTGCAGCTCTGTGTTGAAGTTTGAACGAACGCCGTGGCACGAACCGGCCACGAGGGAGTCCTCGCGTCCCGGGGAGGAGGGAGCCACCGCATCGGCAAGCCTCACAAGACCCGCACCGGCAAGCCTCACAAGAGAGGCCCATCCCGCTGCAGGGGGGAGGCAAGCACCAGTCCCTCCCGCCCCGCGCTCAGACGCTCTACTTCTTCGGTTCGGCGAGCGCCTTCACCTCGTCCAGGGCCTCGGTGAACCGGGTGTTCAGCAGCCCGATTGCCTCGGCATTGGACTTCTGGATCAGGTCTCCCAACTCTTTGATATTGCTTACGGCATGCTCGTAGATCTTCTTCAGCAGGTCGGCTTGGCGCGCTGCCTTCGCCTGCGGCGCATCCGGGGTGGCAAGCACCTTCACCGCCTCGGTCATCTCCGCCATGCTCTGCTGCACAATCTCCATGTGCCGGCGGGACACCGCCTGGGCGCCCTCCAGCGCGATGCGGTTGGCAGCCGTGAACGCCTCGATATTCCGCCGGTTCGCCGAGACGAACGCCTCCATGTCCGGCAGTGCCGGTATTTTCATGTCTGCGAAGAACTTGGTGAAGTCGCCAAAATTGGGCGTCGGGAAGCCTGCCGGGAAGAAAGAGGCGCCGGTCGTCTTATTTTGCGGGCCACTTGCCATGGTCGTTCCTTTCCTCGTGGCATTCACCCAGCCACGGCGGGAGCCTAGGCGGGGCGGCTGGTCGGACTCAAGGGCGGCCAGATTACTGAACGATGTCAGCGCCCGAATGCGCGCATCACCGCCAGCCCCTGCTCGAGGTCGGCGAGGATGTCTCCAACATCCTCCAGCCCGATATGCAGCCGCACCAGCGGGCCGGGGAACGTGCCGGAGCCGGCGGTGCGGGTCAGGAAGCCGGTGGTCGGCAGCGCCAGGCTCTCGAAGCCGCCCCAGGAGGCGCCGATGCCGAACAGTTCCAGCGCCTCGACGAAAGCATGCGTGCTCTCGACCGAGAATTCCGGCTTGAACACCACGCCGAACAGGCTGCATGCGCCGGTGAAGTCGCGCTTCCACAACGCGTGGCCGGGCGCACCGGGCAGTGCGGGGTGCAACACCTGCAGCACCTCGGGCCGGTGGGACAGCCAGTTGGCGACCTCGATCCCGGCCTCCATCTGCGCCTTCAGGCGCACGGCCATGGTGCGCAGGCCGCGCAGCGTCAGCCAGCAATCGTCCGGGCTGGCGTATTGCCCCAGCGCGCGGACGGTGGCGTGCAGGGTCTGCCAGTCGGCGTTGGAATTGACCGTGACGCTGCCGATCAGGACGTCGGAATGGCCGGCGGGATACTTGGTGGCGGCCTGAATGGACACGTCCACGCCGTGCTTGAACGGTTGGAAGTAGTGGATGCCCCAGGTATTATCCATCAACACCTTGGCCCCGCCTGCATGGGCGGCCCTGGCGATCGCGGGGATATCCTGGACCTCGAAGGTGTGGCTGCCCGGGCTCTCCGTGTAGACCACCGTGGTATTGGGCCGCATCAGGGCGGCGGTTCCGGCCTCATCGACGCAGGGATCGTAATAGGTGGTCTCGACGCCGAAGCGGGTCATCAGGCTGTCGCAGAAATTGCGCGCCGGGCCGTAGACGCTGTCCGGCACCAGGCAATGGTCACCGGCCTTCAGGAACGCCAGCAGCGGGGTGGTCACCGCGGCCAACCCCGAACAGACGATGGCGCAGCGGGTGCCGCCTTCGACCTCGGCGATGACGTCTTCCAACGCCCAATGGGTCTGCGAGCCACCAATCCCATAGGTCAGCGCGCGCTCCCCGCGCTTGGCGCCCAGTGCCTTGCGGTCGGCCATGGTGGGGTAGAGGACGGTGGAGCCCCGCAGCAGCGGAGGGTTGACGAAGCCGTACTGTTGCTTGGTCGCCCGCCCGGTATGGGACATCCGGGTCTGGAAGCCGCGTTTGGGCTTCGCGGGCGATACGTCGTCGGCCATGTCAGTTGGTCTCCACGGGAGTGTCGGGGCGGCCGCCCCATTCGGTCCAGGAGCCGTCATAGACGGCGCCCTCGGGCAGGCCGGCAAGGCGCAGGCCGAGTGTGAGGATGCAGGCGGTGACGCCGGAGCCGCAACTGGTCACGACCGGGCGGCTGCCATCGACGCCCGCCTGGGCGAAGCGCGCCTTCAGGTCGGCGACCGGGCGGAACGTGCCGTCCGGGTTCAGCAGGTCGGTGTACGGCAGGCTGGCCGCGCCCGGCATGTGCCCCGACCGCATGCCGGCGCGGGGTTCGGGGATTTCGCCGGTGAAGCGGCCGGCGGCGCGGGCGTCCAGCACAAGTTCGGCCTGGAATCCTATGTTGGCCAGCACGTCGCCGACCCCGCGCAGGCGCGTGGCGCGGTAGTCGGGGCGGAACGTCGCGGACGGAGGGGGCGGCGGGTCGCCGGCTTCGGTTTTGCGGCCCTCGCGCAGCCATTTCGGCAGGCCGCCGTCCAGCACCGCCGCCTGGTCATGGCCGAACAGGCCCATCAGCCACCAGCCACGGGCGGCGGAGGCCAGGCCCTTCTGGTCGTAGAACACCACCCGCGAGGCGTTGGCGACGCCCAGCGCCGCCATCAGCCGGGCGAATCGGCCGGGGGCGGGAACCATGTGCGGCAGGTCGGTGTCGGGGTCGGCGACCTCGTCGATGTCGAAGAACCGGGCACCAGGGATGTGCATGGCGCGGAACTCGGTGCGCCCGTCCTTTGGCTCGTTGGGCAGGTATTTGGTGGCGTCGAACACCAGGAGGTCCGGCTTGCCCAGCTCCCCGGCAAGCCAGTCGGTCGTCACCAGCGGGCCCATCGGCTCCCCCACAGCATCGTGATCCAAGGCGGCGCAGTCTCGGCACAAGCGCCGGGGAGTCAATGCGGCACCGGGGAAAAGGCCGGGGCTTCCGCCCCGAACCCCGCCCAGGGGCGCTGCCCCTGGACCCCGCCAAGGGCGACGGCCCTTGTGTCTTAAAAATCTGTCAAAGTGATTGAGCCGCTGGGAGTGGTCAGTAGCCACTCCCAGCGGTGCGATCCGTAGGCCGCGAAGCCCTCGGCG
>JARLIJ010000145.1 GCA_031291795.1 Acetobacteraceae bacterium
ACGCCAATCATTCAGGCACACGCTCGCCGCCCGGCGCCCCACTCTATGCCGGATCACCCGGCACTGCCCGCAGGTCCGCTTCGAACCGATCGCGCCAACGCTCCAGGCTGTTCTTGCGCATCACCGCCAGCATCGCCGTGTGGCGCTCCCGCCGTTCCTCGACCGACATGCACAGCGCCTGGTCGAGCGCACGTGCCATACCCGCCTCGTCATATGGGTTGACCAGCAAGGCCGCGTCCAGCTCGCGCGCCGCGCCGGCGAACTCCGACAGCACCAGCACGCCCGGCTCCTCCGGGTCCTGCGCGGAGACGTATTCCTTCGCCACCAGGTTCATGCCATCGCGCAGCGGCGTCACCAGGCATGCCTGCGCCTCGGCATAGAGCGGCATCAACACGTTGCGCGGGAAACTTTTGTTCAGATAGCGCAGCGGCACCCAGTCCACCTCGGCGAAACGACCGTTGATCCGTCCTGCCTCGCCTTCCAACTCCCGCCGGATCACCTGGTAGGTCTCTATATCGCCGCGCGACGGCGGCGCGATCTGCATGAAGGTCGTCACGCCATGATGTGCCGGATAGTCCGCCAGGAACCGCTCGAACGCGGCAAAGCGCTGGCGCAGCCCCTTGGAGTAGTCGAGCCGGTCGACGCTCAGGATCAGCCGCTCCATCAGATGCGCCCGCAGCCGCGTCGCATAGCGCCGGTTGGCGGGTGCCTCCGCCTGCGCGCGCACGTCATCGACATGCACACCGATCGGGTAGACCCCGGTGTGCACCAGGCGATCGAACACCGACACGACCCCGTTGGCCAACGCGGTGCCCCCGGCATGGCGCAGAAGGTAGTCGACGAACGCGGTGCGATCGAGTTCGGTCTGGAACCCCAGCAGGTCGAATGCGCACATCGCGCGGATCAGTTCCGCATGCGCCGGGATCGTCATGAACACGCCGGGCGCAGGGAACGGCGTGTGCAAGAACAGGCCGATCCGGTTTCGCATGCCCTCGGCGCGCAGCGCGTCCGCCAGGCACAGCAGATGGTAGTCGTGTGCCCAGATCAGGTCGTCCGGCTGGACCAGCGCCGCCAGCCCGTGCGCGAACAAGGCATTCACCCGCCGATAGCCGGCGAACTCCGGCCATTCGAAGCGCCCGAGGCCGATCTGGTAGTGAAGCACTGGCCAAAGCGTCCCGTTGGCGAAGCCGCGGTAGAACGCGTCATAGTCGCGCCGCGTCAGGTCTACGGTGAACAGCGAGATCGGCCCGACCTCACGTTCCACCGGATGGTCGGTGACCGGCCCCCCCGCCTCGTTGACGGTGCCACTCCAACCGAACCAGATGCCGCCCTTCTGCCGCAGCGCATCGAGCACACCGGCGGCGAGGCCACCGGCGGTTGCCTCGCCTTCCTGGATCGGGGCAACACGGTTCGACACGACAACCAGGCGAGACATCGCGCTTGCTGCAACCTCCGGCGGAGCGGAAGCGCGACCCTAAGCTGCCGCCGCCAGCGGGTCCATCCGTTGCTTCCGCAGCAGGTCACGATACGGCCCGGGTCGCCCGGCCAGTTCCAGAGGCGAGCCGTCATCGACGATCCGCCCCTGGTCCATGACGATAATGCGGTCGAACCGCTGCAGGGTGGACAGCCGATGCGCGATGGCGATGACCGTGCGGCCGGCCATCAGCCGGTCGAGTGCCGCCTGGATCGCCTGCTCGCTCTCGCTGTCGAGCGCACTGGTCGCCTCATCCAGCAACAGGATCGGCGCGTCCTTCAGCAAAGCGCGTGCGATTGCCAGACGCTGGCGCTGGCCGCCCGACAGCTTCACGCCGCGGTCGCCGACCATGGTGGCGAAGCCATCCGGCAACACCTCAATGAAGCCGCGGCAATGTGCGGTCTCAGCCGCGGCCAGCACCTCGGCCTCGGTCGCATTGGGCCGCGCGTAACGCAGGTTTTCGAGAATGCTGCGATGGAATAGCGAAATGTCCTGCGGCACGATCGCCATCACCTCGCGCAGGCTAGCCTGCGTCACGGCGCGGATATCCTGGCCGTCGATCAGCACGCGCCCGCCGCCCACGTCGTAGAAGCGCTGCAGCAGCGCAAGCACCGTCGACTTGCCGGCGCCCGAGAAGCCGACCAGACCGACTCGCTGGCCGGGCAGGATATCCAGGTCGAAATCGCGCAGCACCGCCGCACGACTGGGATAGGCGAATGTGACACGCTCGAACGTCACCTCCCCGCGGCCGGGTTTCAGTGCATAGGCATCCGCCCGGTCGGGCAGGTCATGCGGCATCAGCAGCGCGGTGATCGCCTCGTCGAGGCGCGCGATGTGCTGGGTCAGGTCGACCAGCGCCACCGCGAGGTCGCGCGTGCCATGCAGGATGCTGAAGGCCAGGGCGGTAATCAGCACGAGGTCGCCCACGCTGGCCTGGCCGCGCTGCCACAGCAGGATGCCCCAGGCGACCACGCCGGCGGTCAGGAGCGCCGTCAGCACTGCATGGATCAGCCGCAGATGCTCCAGGTAATAGAGACTCCGACAGCGGGCGGCCATTTCCCGCTCGATCTGGCCGCCGATCCGCCGCTGCTCCCGGAACGTCGCGCCGAACGCGCGGACCACGCTGAAGTTTCCGATGACATCGACCAGTTGGCCATCGACGCCAGCGGCCTGTTCGGCGTAGCTCCGGTGCAATGGCGTGCCCCGGCGCGCCAGCCAGAACACCAGCGCGCCCATCGCCAGGGCCGCGGCCGCCAGGCCCCCGCCCAGCACCAGGCTGACCGATGCGATGAAGCCGATTGCAATGACCACGCTGATGCAGGGCGGGAGCACGTTCCAAGAGCCGGTGTTCTCCACCGCGAACGCCGCATTGGACGTCGCGGTGATCCGGCTCGCCAGCGCGCCCGGCAGTCGTTCCGCGAAATAGCTGGGCGAATGCCCGGTGAGGTGGGCGAACAGGTCGCGTCGAATGTCGCCGGTGACGCGCACGAATGTGCGGTGTGCCGCATAGCCGCCGACACGCCAGGAAAGGTTGTCTGCCGCAACCAGTCCACATAGCAGCGCGAACGCACCCCACGCACGCGTCCCGGCGGATTGCGGGCCGGCCGAAACGACGTCGATCAGGTGCTTCATGCCATATTGTGTCGATACCGAGCACGCCACAGCAACCAGCACCGATACGAACACCGTTGCATGACCGGCCGGATGGCGGCGTACATACCCCCAGAGAAAACCGAGCGGGTCGCGCCGCATGGCGGATAGGTCATTGATATCGCGCATGGCTCCCGCCCCGTGCGGCTGGGGAAACCGATCGTGCTGCGCCATCGTGGCGGGCTCCTGTCCCGGGGTAAGAAAGCGGTCCCGGCCCGCCTGGCTTGGGTCGACGGTGGGGAAAACCCGCCGACATTCCGCCACATTCCCAAACTATAACCCACAATTGATAAGCGCCACTGGATCGTGAAGTCAAGCATCAGTTTAGCGGCGTCTCCTACTGCGCAACCCTAAGAAGAAGTCGGGGCTTGTCTCTATGCGTATTGC
>JARLIJ010000021.1 GCA_031291795.1 Acetobacteraceae bacterium
GTAGACATTCCAGCATATAGCAGCCCCGCATCAGGTGTTGGTGTGCGCGGTTCGATCTGGCTGAAATGGCGGAATTGGGCGCGTCGTACCAGCCGCCGTAGAGAATGACACTTCTCCCTCTCCCCTTGAGGGAGAGGGTTGGGGTGAGGGGTCGTACCACCACCGGCGGTGCGGCTCGCCCCCTCACCCCGCCCCACTCCCTCACGGGGACTGGGAGAAGTGTCATTCTCTACGGCGGCTGGTACGACGCGCCCAATTCCGCCATTTCAGCCAGATCGAACCGCGCACACCAACACCTGATGCGGGGCTGCTATATGCTGGAATGTCTACAACACGCTTCAGGCAGTCCCACCATGCACACCGGCACGGATGTCACCGCCCCCCTTGCGCACCAGGCCGGCGGCCCGCTGCAGGGCACTGCAGGGAACGACCCCGCCAATGCGCGGGACCAGCCGCGCGACGCCACCACCGTGCACCAGATGGGCCTGCTGGCCCATCAGCGCGGCGATGCCCCCGCAGCCGCGGAACTGATACGCCAGGCGATCGCCATGGCCCCTCGCACGGCGGCATTTCACGGCAGCCTGGGTATCGTCCTGCTCGGAATGCAGCGCGCGCAGGAGGCTGCGGCCGCTTTCCGCACCGCCATCCGCCTGCAACCCGGCGATTTTGGTGCGCACGCGTATCTTGGTGCCGCGCTGGCCGCGCTGGGCGATTACGATGGCGCCGCCAAGGCCGCCGGAGCGACGCTGCGGCTGCGTCCCGGCGACGCGGCTGCGTTGCATATGCGCGGCGTCTGCGAGGAAAAGGCCGGCCGGTACGGGCAGGCGCTGGCCACGCTGGACGCAGCCATTCTCGCCGACCCGGCCAGCTATACCGCCCGCCTCTCCCGTGCGGCCCTGCTGCTGGCCATGGGACGAACGCCCGAGGCGCTGGACGCGTTCGATGCCGCGATTCCACTGTGTCCCAGCGACACCAGAGCGCGCCAGTCCCGCATCCTGGCGATGAACTATCTGCCAGGCTCGACCATGCGCGATATTGCAGACACTGCGCGTCGTCTGGCTCCGGCTGCCCCCGTGGGGTACGTTCCGGCGTCGTTCCCAGACCGCGACAGATCGCCAGGCCGGCCGCTTCGGATCGGCTACGTCTCAGGCGATTTTCGCAACCACCCGGTCGGCTACTTCCTGCACAGCGTGTTCGCGGCACGCGATCCGCAGCAGGTTGTGGTGTCCTGCTACAGCAACACCCAGGTCGAGGATCCGATGACCGCCCGCCTGAAGGCGCTGGTCGATCATTGGCAGCCGATCTTCAACCTGGACGACGCCCAGGTGGCGGCGGCGATACGCGCGGATGACATAGACATCCTGGTGGACCTGGCGGGGCACACCAACAGCAACCGGCTGAGCGTGTTCGCCCTCCGCGCGGCACCGGTGCAAGCTGCATGGCTGGGCTATTTCGGCACCACCGGCCTCGCCGCCATGGATGTCGTGATCGCCGACCGCCACGTGCTGCCACCGTGCGATGAGCCGACTTTCGGCGAGCGCGTGGTCCGCTTGCCGGACAGCTATCTGTGCTTTTCACCCCCGGCCGAAGCAGGACCGGTCGCCCCGCTGCCAGCCGGACTGGAGCAGCCGATCACCTTCGGATGCTTCAACAGCCGTGCCAAGCTCAACCCGGGCGTGCTGGCCGTGTGGGCCCGTATCCTGGCCGCGGTACCCCGCTCCCGCCTGCTTTTGAAAGCCGCGCAGTACAGCGACAAGATCCTCCGTCGCGAGATCGCCCACGCCTTCGCCGCCTCGGGGATCCCGCCCGAGCGCATCCAGTTCGAACCTGCCAGCCCGATCGCGGCGATGTTCGATGCGTATGGCCGCGTCGATATCGCGCTCGACCCGTTCCCGTTCGCGGGCGGTGCCACCACGGCCCAGGCCTTGTGGATGGGCGTCCCGGTCGTCAGCCTGGTCGGTGCGACCTGGCCGGGGCGGCAGGGGGCGAGCCTGCTGCATGCCGCCGGTTTCCCCGACTGGGCAGTCTCGGATGCGGACAGCTATGTCGCTCTGGCCCGGCGCCTGGCGATGGACCGACCCGGCCTGGTTGCCGTGCGCCGCACGCTGCGTGCAGCCGTCGCCGATTCTCCGCTGTGCCAGGCCGACCGCTTTGCGCGGCACCTTGAAGCGGCGTTCCGCAACATGTGGCGGGTCTATCTGCAAGCAAGCGCCTGAAGGGCGATCCACGCGCGGCGGGACGCAGCCAGGCGCCGCTTCGCGGACTGGCCGAGGGAATCCTGTCAGCGCCTGCACACTCGCCGGGTGCATGCGCAAATCCGCGCCGATTTTCTGAGCGTCGTTATATGGAAAATGGACAGCTATACGTCAGGACACGAATAAAGATGACCGTCGGCGCCCTTTTGGAAGAGGCTTTCGCGCATCACGAGGCTGGCCGCCTTGAACAGGCGGAGACGCTCTATCGCAACTTGCTCGTCCAGGATGAAGACAACCTCAACGCGCTGCAGTTGCTTGGCGCCATCGCCATCGACAGACGCCGCGACGGCGAGGCGGTGGCCTGGCTGGGTCGTGCCGCCGGCGTGCTGCAGACGCATGGCAATGCCACAGCGCAACACGCAGCGCTCTTCCACAACCTGGGCAACGCACTGGCCGCGGTTGGCCGGGGGGCCGAGACCGTGGCGACGTATCAACGCGGCCTGGCGCTTGACCCTGACCTGCCGGAACTCAGCGCACGTCTCGCCACCGCTCTTGCGCAGCAGGGCGATCTTGCCGGTGCAGCCACCCACTATGAGACCGCGTTGAGGCTGCGTCCTGACCATGCCGACTGGCTCCTGAATCTCGGCAATATCAAGGTTGCACTGGAACAGCCCGAAGCCGCGCTCGAACTCTATCGCCAGGCCCTGGCGCACGAACCGGGGAATGCCGGCGTGCTGCGGGCCGCCGGCCTGACGCTGTTGTCGCTGCAGCGTCCGACGGAGGCGGTCGAACAGCTCGTCCAACTCGTCGCCAGCCGTCCCGATGATCCGTCGGCCCATTACCTGATCGGCCGCGCATATCTCGAGGCGCAGCAATGGGAGGAAGCGGCGGTGCATTTCGACCGGGCGCTGGCGCTGCGCCCCGATGATGCGGAAACATACTGGATGATGGGTTGCCTGGCGGAAGCCCGGCATGACTTCGACGCGGCAGAGACGACGTTTCGCCGGGCCGTGGACCTGGCGCCCGAACTTCCCACCGCCCTGTTCGACCTGGGCACGCTGCTCTATCGCGAGCGGGAACAGCCAGCCGAGGCCATTGCGCTGTTCGAGCGGCTTCTCGCTGTCGTGCCCGATCACGTCGGCGTCCATTGCGCACTCGGAAATGCGTTTCGCGTCCAGGGTCGTGCCGACCTGGCGCTGGCGTCGTACCAGCGTTATGCGGCGCTTTCGCCCAACTCGGCGCTCGCGCATCTTCGACTGGGACAGGCGTTCATCGATGTTGGGCAGACCGAGCAGGGCTTCACCCAGGTTGGGCGGTCACTCGAACTCGGCGGTGGACACAATCTCACCTATCTCGCGCATGTCGTCCTGGGCAATGCACTCGTGAAGCTCCAACGAGGGGCAGAGGCGCAGGCGCATTTTCGCGCAGCACTGCAACTTGAGCCTTTGGCAACGAACCATGCAGCGAAGGCCGAGGCGGATTTCGCCGCACTTCTGGTGCTCGCACCCGGCAGCTACAACACGCCGTACGAATACCTGGTCGATCGAACGGAATTCGACTCGCACGTTCTGCTGCTGCTGCCGGATCATGAATACGACGCCGCGTTTCTTGCCTCGCACGCCGACGTGGTCGTCAACCTCGTGTCGGATATCGACCAGGACAACGCGATGCTGCCGGTCGCGGCAGCACTGATCGACCGCCTCGGGAAGCCGGTGATCAACCACCCGGATCGGATCCGTTCGACTGATCGCGTCACGATCGCCTCGCTGCTGTCGGGGATCCCGTCATGCCGCGTCGCATGGGTCGAGCGCCATGCCGGGACGGCTCTGCTCGCACCGGCGTTTTGGGCACGCTATGCGGAACGGGTGCCCTTCCTGGCGCGACTGGCCGGCCGCCACGGGGGCGACGACTTCGAACGGATCGACTCCGTAGATGATCTGCAACGGCTTGTCTTACAGAATCCGGAGTCTGACTATTTCCTGATCGAGTATATCGACTATCGCTCCACCGATGGTTTCTATCGCAAGTATCGCTTCTTCGCGCTCGGTGACGCGATCCTTCCCTATCACCTCGCCATCAGCTCGGGCTGGAAGGTGCATCACTTCAGTACCGATATGGCCAACCAGCCGTGGATGAGGCGGGAGGAGGAGAGGTTTGTTCGCGACCCGGAGGCGGTGTTCGAGCCGCGACATTACGCGGCGCTGCGCGCCATTCGGGACGCCATGGGGCTGGATTTCTTCGGCATCGACTGTTCGCTCGACCGCGCCGGCAACCTTGTCGTCTTTGAGGCCAACGCAACCATGCTGATCCATGCGGACACCGGCGACTTCGCCTACAAGACGCCCTACGTCCGTCGTATCAAGGCTGCCTTTGGGGAGATGCTGGCACGCGTGGCTTCCGGACGCAGTCGTCCGAGGCCCTGAAGGCCCCCTGCCCTCCTACGCTGTCCGCGCTATGAAGGTCTGAGTCTCCAGGGAAAGGCGTTCGGTTGTCCGCCCGAGCGCACCGGTTGCCTCCAGGACCTGCCTGGCCGCGCCGCCGGTCTTGTGCGCCGTGACCGTCAGCCGCTCGATGCCGCCCTGAGCCACGCGGGCGCTGGTGGCGGTCTGCTGGATGCTGCGGGCGATTTCTGCGGTCGCCGCACGTTGCTGTTCGGCGGCGGCTGCGATCGCTGTCGCCGTTGTGGCAACCTCGTGGATCTGCGTGACGATGTCCTGAATGGCGGCAACAGCATTGGCGGTGGCCTGCCGCATCTCTCCCACGTGAACATGGATGGTCTGCGCAGCATCGGCGGATTGCCCGGCCAGCGTTCGCACTTCGTTGGCGACCACGGCGAAGCCACTGCCCGCCGCGCCTGCGGTCGCGGCTTCGATTGAAGCATTCAAGGCCAGCAGGCGCGTCTTGCCCGCGACTTCGCTCACCAGCGAAATGACGTCCTCAACGCGCCCACAGGCCCCCGCCAGCGCCTGCACCAATTTGGCCGCGCCCGTGGCATCCTCTGCCGCCTGGTGGGTGGCTGACGACGAACGTGTGGACTGGAGGGCAATCTCCGCGACCGAGGCGCTCATTTCCTCTGCCGCCGCGGCGATGGCGTGGACATTATCCGTCGCTGTACGGACCGCACCCGCTGCTGCCTGAGCTTCGTCGTGTGCCCCTTCCGCAATCGCCGCCATGTCTGTCGCTGCCTCACGCAGACCCACCGCGACCGTGCCGACGGCACCGCAGGCATCGCGCTCGAACCCAATCGCCAACTCCCGGAACTCGGTTGCCTTGGTTTGCATTGTGTGCGAGGTGCCGCTGATTGCCGTCGCTGCCTCGCGATAGGCGCCAGGCATCCCGCGAACAAGCAACGCGCGATAGTAACGCCCCTCGCTCATCGCTGTCGTTGCGCCCTTGGCTTCGCGAACGAAGGCGTCGCCGATATCGAGCAGTCGGTTTACCGCCGACTGAATCTGCCCGATGCTGCCGCCGTCCGGAACATCCAGCAAGCGGGCTTCGAGGTCTCCGTCGGCCGCCCGCCTGCACACCTCGGCTGCTCGCACCAGGGTTGCCTTGGCGTGCGCCAGGCTCCAGCCGCCAAATGCCAGCGCAGCGACGGCGATGCCCGCCAGGGCAATCTCTACGAGCGGCATGCCCCCGAACGCGTACGTCAGCAGCGGGCCCGAAACGACGGCGACACCCGCGATAGCCATGGCGCGCGAAGCGTTACAAAGTCCACACGAACTTGTCATAGGTTACTCCCTCTTGCCGCAGGATCTCCTGGAGACGGGCGAAGGCCTCGGCCATGCCCCGGTTGGAGTCCGGGGCCGCCCGCTCGATCCTTAGGAGTTCGCGGTATATCTCCGCAATCTTGACGACCTGCGAGGCAGCCGGCTTGCGGCGGTTGGAATGATAGCCGACCAGCGCCCCGTTGGCGTCGTGGCTTGGCGTGATATGGGCATACACCCAGTAATGGTCTCCGTTTCGCGCGGCGTTAAGCACGTAGGCAAAGAACTCGTTGCCGCTCTTCAACGTATCCCAACATAGCTTGAACGCGCACCGCGGCATATCCGGGTGACGAATGATACTATGTGGCTTGCCGAGCAATTCGGCCAACGCGTAGCCCGATACACGACAGAAGACATCGTTCGCATAGGTGATGCGGCCCACCGGGTCCGTCTTGCTGACGATGATATCTTCCTCGCCGAACGGGCTTTCGCGCCCGGTCAGCCTGATTGGCCCGCGAGCCATTCCTGCGTCCTTTCCTTTCTGAAAGCCCCTGGCGGCGATCCCCTGCCACCCCGCCGGCCTATGCCGCATGGTGGTGGGTTGTCGCGGTGCTTCAGAGGACGTGTTCTGGACGGCCGTTAGCCCTCCCCGGGGAACCACGTAGACGTATTATAGGCGTGCATCCGTGATATTCCATCTACGGGCGGCACGAGTTCAGGCGGAATGAGCCGGGAGTCACCCTGAAACGGTCGCCCATATGGTTTCCGTTGCAACGGGTCAAATTCGTTCCATCAGGACATGATGTGCATCGTTGAGCAAATTGGGCGCAATGCCGCAGTCGTCGGTCCAGGCAGGAAGGCAAACCGGCGCCACGGCCCCGCGGTCAGCTGTGGAAGCTTTGCACCAGGCTGCCGGCCACCAGCCGCCACCCGTCCACCAGGACAAAAAAGGTCAGCTTGAATGGCAGCGACACGATACTGGGGGGCAGCATCATCATCCCCATGCTCATCAATATGCTTGCGACCACCATGTCGATAATCAGGAACGGCAGAAACAGCACGAAGCCCATCTCGAAGGCGCGACTGAGCTCCCCCACCATGAAGGCCGGTATGAGCGCCCGCCATGGCATATCTTCTGGCCTGGGGGGCGGCGCGATCTTCGCAAGGTCGAGGAAGGTCGACAGGTCGGCCGGTCGCGCATTCAGCACCATGAACTTGTGGAATGGTTCCGCGGTGAGTCGAAGCCCCTCCATGTCCATGGTTTCACCGCGGGCCATGGGCAGCAATCCGCTGGACCAGGCCTGCTCGAGTGTAGGCTGCATGACGAAGAACGTCAGGAACAAGGAGAGACCAATGATGACGGTATTCGGCGGTGTGCCTTGAGCACCGATCCCCGACCGCAGCAGTGAAAGCACGATGACGATGCGGGTAAACGCTGTCATCATCACCAGCAAGCTCGGGGCCAGGGACAGCACCCCCATGAGGACCGAGATCTGGATCAGCCGACTGGTGGTGCCGGCCTGGCCGCCCTGCCCCAGATCGATGTTGAGGGATTGGCTCCAGGCCGGCCTGGACCAGGCGATGACCATGAGCGCAACCACGGCCACATGCGCGACCGCCAGCAAAAGGCGCGGTCTCATGCTCCGATCTCCCCGGTCCGCGGCGCGGGGATCACTGAGATGACCAGGTCCGTCGGGCCGCCTGTCAGCAACAGCACACGCTGGCCGTCGCATCGGATCAGCAAGAGCCTCCTCTTGCCATCAACCATGCAGCTTTGCTCGATAGCGAGCGGTGATGGCATCGCGAGTGGCCGGGCGATTCCATTGGTGCGCCATGGTAGCGCGAAACCCCGCAACCGCAGTGCCTGGAGCAGCTTCGCCAGCACCACGAATGCCGCAAGGGTCACGAAGAGCATGATTACTGCGTTGGCGTATATCGACATTTTTCGACTTTCGAGGCATGGAAGGATTTTCCCTCCACTCTTAGTCCAATAGACTTTCGAACTTGGTTTCCTGCGTAACCCACCGCAGATTTGTTAGGTTACGAGGTGGCGCGGCGACAGATATGGTGGTCCAGTTTTGATGCACTCCTGGCGGCGGCTAAGGTGTCCCCATCGCATCGAGCTTGCCCGGTAGCTGGCGCGCCAGCTGAATTTCCTCAAAGGCGCGAGGCAGATCCGCATTTTCCCGCACGGGCGCCGACGTCAGGACACGAAAGAGTGCGGCTGAGCTGCCCTTGGCCATGGCCGGACCATATGTCGCCGCCACCTGCTCGAGCGCCGCCGTATTGCCGCTGAGTGTGGCGGCCGAAACGAGTTGTGTCACGACAGCCCGCTGCTGGTCGGTCAGGTCCGTCGTTGCTGTCTCCTTGTGCTCCCATGCAGTGAGGGCAGCGACAACCTGCGGCCAGTCCTTACGGCTGGCGTAGATATCGGCCCGTGCCACGTCGGCCTTCGCAGTGCCCAGGGTGTTCAGCATGCCAAGTGCGCTGTCCGTGTTCCCGCGCGCGGCTTCGGCGTGCGCGTACAACAGCTGCCGGGCCTCCATCACAGCAGGATTCAGCGCAATGCCGGATGGCGGCGCCGTATCGGCCAGCGCCGCGATGGCGCCCGACGGATCGTCCGTGCTCATCCGCAGATCGGACAGCCGAGTGCCGAGGACGACACGTCGGATCGGGTCCGTGCTCTGCGCGACCAGTCGCGTCATGATCGGCTCCGCACGGCCCTGCAAACCCAGGCCGATCAAGCGGTCGACAAGATCGGTTCCGACTTGCTCATTCCACGCGACATCCTGCACGAGGCCGATATTTTTGTCGTAGATCGCCACGAATTCTGCGGGGGTCAGGTTGCGGACGGCATCGTTGGTGATGAAGCCGATGAAGGTTGTCGCCAGTTCCCGGTCGAGCTGCGCGTGGTCGTCCGGGAATGCGTCCCGTCCCTCCCGCAGTACGGCCAGAGCTTGCTGCCATTGACCGGTCTGGCGGCGCAGGCCTGCGATGCGGATTCGCAAGGCCAGCTCCTGCTTGGCACCGCGCCAGCCGAACAGCGCCCGGTCCAGTACGTCCGCACCCGCCCTGGCATCGAGTTCACCGGTCTTGATCCGCAGCTCTGCGGCCCGCATTTGTGCCTTGTAGCGACGCAGCCTGTCGGGACTGTCCACCAGCCGATCGTAGGCCTGGAGCGCGGCAGCCGTTTGATCGGTCATCTCCAGCACCATGCCACGCACCAGGTCCAAAGTCCGGTCGGGCGGAAGCGTCCTCAGGGCCGTCTGTACCGCCTCAGCCTGGCCGTTGAGCGCCATGGTCTCGAGCACCGTCGGCAGCATGCGGTCGCGCAATGGACGTGGATAGGCCAGCACCAACGGCAGCCCAACGGACAGGCTGCGGGCATCCTTTGCCGTCGCTTCACCCTTGGCAGCCTGGAGATACGCTCGCCAGAGTTCGATCTCGGTCGAACCCGAGAGCCTGGGGTCCGCGAGCCCGTTGGCATCCTCGAAACGTCCGGCCAGCACGGAGGCGACAGCCCGCAATCCGATTGCACGCCGCTTGTCCATCAGCGTCGGATCGGCAGCGGCAGCGACATCGATGACCGATTGCGCTTCTACATCCATACCAAGCGCCAGCATCGCTGCCGCCACGCGCAGGCGCGGCTCCGATCGCGCCAGGGCATGGGCGTCGCCGGCCGCACCCACGCGATCGTCCAGCTCGTGAATCAGATCTGCCGCGCTGCCATTCGGTATGTCGAACAGCCGCGATACGGCTCCCGCGATGGGTGCGCTTGCGTCCTCCTGCTTGGCCGCATCCTGGATGATGCTGCTGTCGGCCAGCGGGCCGGCGGAGAGCGTGAAACCGTCGCCCCCCCGGCGGAGGCGCATATCGTCGGATGTCGCCACCACCACGATCCCTTGCAACGTAGGCCTGAGGCTAAATTTGGCCTGTTGCCACGCGTTTGGAATCGCCTGACCGACGGCGCCCTGAGTACCCACCAGGAGTTGGTCGCCCGTCTGCGGATCCAGGACGGTGACGACGCTTGATGGTTCGGACACCGTGAACTGAATACTGGCAGTGTCCGGTCCGTTCTTGATCAGCCGGGGTATAATGCTGGCAGCGGTATCCGGCGGCGATCCCGCCATGAGCAGCCAGCCGCGTGCGTTGCGCGCAAGGCGGAGCGTTCCTGACGCCATCGGGATACGGATCACCGTCGCGTCCTGGGTACGCCGGCTGGTAAACTGTGCGAACGCCGGGTCAAGTCCCTTGGCCGGCGCCTGAAAGTCGACAGGCGCGTCGAGGACCACAACGGTTTCCGCTCCGGAGCGAAAAGCCGCCAGGCCGACGTCAGGCTCGGTCTTCAGCAGGATCGTCGGCATGGCCGTGCCCGCAACCGGCTCAAGCCACACGGTGTCCGCCGTCGGGCCTGCGCTGGCTGGGGCGGGCCGCGCCTGGGCATCCGATACGGGAACCGCCTGCACCGGCATCTTCGCAGCAGGCAACTCTGGTGTCGTTGTCTCTGGATCGGGCAAGAGCACCGGCGCAGCCGCTTCGGCTGGTATCGCCAGGGTCGCTGCCCCTGCGGATGCCGCCTCGGCTGTCGGGACAACGATCTTGATGGGAGCCATGCCTTCGCGGCCAGGCGCGGAGGTCTTGCTGGACGATGGCAACGGCCGTTGGACCGGCTGATGACGCTGCGCCTGCACCCTCACCCTGGGTCTTGGCGCCCACCGTACCACTGGGGGTCTGACGACGCTGGGCTTCTCCGCCTCTACTTTCGGGGCGACCGGAGCGGCCTCGACAGGCGACGGCTGCGCTTCGGTCTGGTCGACGGCAACCTGCGCACCCGCGGGGTAAGCGAGCAACAGTGCAGGTGCCACCACCAGTACGAGCGCGAGACGCATCAGAAATCGCCGAGTAGTTTGTCGATGTCGTCCTGATCCATCGCCTCATGCGGCAGCCCGGGACCGCTCAGGAGATGGCTATCGTCCGTACCGGCTTCCGGTCGTACGGCGGCCGAGGCAGAACCGCTCGACCTTGCGAGGCCGCCGGACAACTCGACGACTTTCGCCTCGATCGCCTGCAAAGCCTTGACTATCTTGGTGATGCGCTGGCCGGTGATATCCTGGAAGCTGCAGGCCTCGTAGATGTGCGTGACAGCGGTTTGCACAACATTCGCATGGTCGCTCCCCAGGGATTCCGCGAGCTTGTCCAATGTCTCGCAGCTTTCCAGAATGCTGTTCGTGGCCAAGGCAGTGTGTTGCACGATCGCATCCAGTTCGCCGGTAGCGGACGGGATATGGCTGGCCATGATAGAGTCGACGTTGACTTCGGCGATCTCGGCCTTCGCCTGGTCAATGATGCGACCAAGACCAGCGATCTCCCTGAGCAGCTTGGCTTCCGTTGGCGAGACCCGCCCGCCCATGGTATCGAGGACGGCCACGACGACGTCCTCGAAGATGATCTTCGGCTCCGGAGGAACGTTCCGTTCGGAACAATCTCGCATCCGCTCCGTCAACGTCAGAAGGGGAAGTCCCAATGGCTGATCCGCCTGCTCATGGTCAGCCATTTCCGAGAACCTTCTGAATCTTCGCACGCAGTGTTTCTGCGTTAAAAGGTTTTACAATATAGTTCGATACGCCAGCCTGCTTGGCAGCGATGACGTTCTCGGTCTTGCTTTCAGCGGTCACCATGATGAAGGGCGTGCTCTTCAATTTGGGATCGGCGCGCACGTGCTGCAGCAGTTGCAGGCCGGTCATCGGCTCCATGTTCCAATCGCTGATGACCAGGTCGAAGTTTCCAGCCTGCAGCTTGGCCAGCGCCTCGCCGCCATCGCTGGCTTCCTCGACATTCTCGAAGTCAATCTGCTTCAGCAGGTTGCGGATGATCCTGAGCATCGTCTTGTAGTCATCGACGATCAGGACGTTCATATTGGGGTTGATAGCCATGCCTAGGTCCCTAAAGAAGGCTGAAAGTCAGTTTGTTGAGGCCGTCGGTGTACTCCGCCTGCCGGCGAGGTCCGCCGTCACCTGACGAGCGTTGTCGGGCAACATCAATGCAATCACCGCAGAGGCTTTGGCAGGCTTCATGCGAGCCATGATCTCAAGCAGTACCGGCTTGTCCAGACCGTCGAAGATCGAAGCCGCGTCGCGCGGGCGCATGCCTTCATATAGCTTCACGAGACCGACCCATTTCCCATCGTCCTGCTCCTTGTAGTCCTTCACCAAGGCCTCCAGGTGCGACTGAATGGCAAGCAACTCGTTGATGCGATCCGTCAGGCGCTTCTCAACCGCCGCCGCCGCTGCCTCACGTTCGGTCAGCCGCTGCTCACGCTCTTCGATCTGGCTTCGGTGAAGATAGATCTCCTGCGCGGCGCCCCCGGCATCAGCATGCGAGGGTTGCTGTACTTCGATCGGCGGCGAGGACAACGGCTTCGCGAAATCGGCGGGCGAGGGCGGCTGCACGCTGCTCGCCGGGCTCGGCGGCGGTAACGCGGCTCCCGCGGCGTGGGCATCGGCGATGACGCTGGCTGTCATGGCAGCATGCGTCGTCTCTGCCCATAGCAAGCTCGGGGGTGGCGCAAATATTGCTAAAGTCACGACCTTGATTGCAAGCACGACTGACATAGCAACGATTGTTGCCCGCAACAACCTGCTGGGAGGTAGCATCGGGCCCATCGCGTCTCTCACCCCTCCATCATGATGGAAGGGACGTCCTGCTCGTTCCGAGAGGAGACGGTCGCCTCCGGCGCCGGCGAGCCCGCATCCGCGTGCTGCGTGGATGCGCCCGTGCCAGCCGTGCGAGTGCGGCGGCGTCGGGCGATCCCCACAAGCTCACGCAATCCACCCGGTGGATTGCCCTGAAGGTTTCCATCGCGACTATCATCAGAATTGCGTGGACCCGCCGCAGACCGCCAGGATTGAGGCGCGGCGACTTGTTGCCCCTCCTCCAGACGGGAGCCGGCGCGATTTGCCGCGTCGATCAGGAAGGACAGATCGGTCGCCAGTTTGTCGGCGTCTTCGGTGCGCCGTTCGATCTGCTCGGCAGCCCGATCAGCTTCGTTTCGAAGCGCCTGAATGCCCAGCTTGACCGAGGTCGTCGCTGAGCTGAGGTTGGTGATCAATGCCTCGAACACGGCGCGATCGCGACGCACTACCCGGAGCGCACGGTCCAGCCTGACGGCCATGACCAGCGTTCCCGTCAATAGCAGCGCGAGGATGACGTTGGCGATCCAGCCCCACACCGAAATCATCTGCTTCCCGTTCCTTGAGTCATGCCGCCGGTCGTGAACTTGTTTTCTATCTGGACCGCGATACGATTCCGCCGGTTCCCGGCCTTGCCGACGAACAGCGGCACGCCTCCGCACCTGAGCTTCACTGGATCACTGGATCCAACTCGGAAGACGATCCGACTGCCGACCTTCAGGGCCAGGACCTCCGACAAGTTCATGGACTGCTCACCCAGCACGGCCTCGAGCTCAACTTCGGTCTCCCGCAGTTCTTCGGCCAGGTGGGTCTCCCAGATATTGTCACGGCCGAACCGCTCCCCCATGAACTGCTGAAGCAATAGGTCACGGATCGGTTCGATCGTGGCGTAGGGCAGCACGATCTCGAAGCACCCGCCGCGTTCGTCCATATCCAGCCGCAACTTGACCAGGATCGCGGCACTTGACGCGCGAGAGATCGTTGCAAAGCGGGGGTTAACTTCCGTGCGGTCGAACCGGAACGTTACCGGGCACACCGGGTCGAAGGAGATCGACAAATCTGCAAGGATCTGAACGGTCATCTTCTCGACCAATGTCCGTTCGATCGTCGTGTACGGCCGGCCTTCGATCCGCATCTGGGACGTGCCCCTGCGACCACCCAACAGCACATCCACGACCGAGTAGATCATGGGAGCGTCGATCACCATCAGGCCGAAATTGTCCCACTGCTCGGCCTTGAAAACCGAAAGCATCGCCGGCAATGGAATCGAATCCATGTAGTCGCCAAACCGCAGCGATGTGATCTTCTCGATGCTGACCTCGACGTTGTCGCTGGTCAGGTGCCGCAGACTGGTGGATAGGATGCGGACGAGCCGGTCGAACACGATCTCGAGCATCGGCAGACGCTCGTACGAGATCAAACCGGCCTTGACGACCTTGCGCAAGCCGCTCTCAGGCTCGCCTACGACCGGCAGATCGTCGAACCCCATCAGGTCGTCGATTTCCGTCTGACTCAGCACGCGCGCGGGCGCGGCCTCCGTGCCGTCCGCCGAGACGTCCCCCCAAGCTGCGGCCAGATCCGCGTCCGACGGGGTTGCGATGTCGTTCATTGTACCAACAGCTCTATGAACAGGATCTCCGTCACGCGCGCGGGCGCAACAGCGATGTTTGCACGCGCAATCAGTTCCTCTCGCAGCCGGTACGTGCCAGCGGACCCTCGCAGCTCCTCCGGCCGCATGTCGCGAAGATAGGTCTGGAACAGGTCCTGTATCCGCGGACTCGCCGCAGAGACTGCGGGCTCGTCTGCCTTGTTCGCCAACTCCAACTGCGCTTTGAGCCTCACGAAGGCAGTCCGGCGGGGCCCGGCATTGAGGTTGGACACGATCTCCGGCACGTCGACCGAGCCGGACGTCGCGTCCGCACGGAATGCCCCGCCGATAATCAGCTTGGTTACGACGCCGCCCGCCACGATCAGAACGAGCAGGCCCAGGGCTGCGATTATGAGCATTTTTCTGCGGCCCAGTTTTGGTGAACCGCCAGCGCCACCGATAGCCGGGACCGAGGCAACCTCATCAGCGTCCAATGTGTCCAATGCCGCCATTTTAGCGCCGCTGCCTCGTCGATAATCTTCCCTGAACAGATATAGGCTTGTTCCGAAAAATCGGGATTATTCCAGGATCAAGACTGCCTGCCGTGCTGGTATTTCACTGCGAGGCCAGGCAGCACTCGTCCGTCATGGCCGGACAAGCCCGGCCATGACGGAAGGGGCGGCGCAAATGCCGCTTGCTATTCGACTGTACCCCGCACGCTACGCGCCGGCATCCTGCAGATCGTGCGTGACCGCTGTGAGGTGGCCGTCGAAGTCCTTCAGCCACTCCATCACGGCCCGACTGCGTCGTGGGGCCGGCGGCGCCCATAAGCCTGCCGCAACCAGGCGGTTGCGCGCGCCTTCCACAAGGGGACGAACGAGCCCGCGGACGGTGCCGTTCAAGACGGGAGGTGGAGGCATGGTTCTCGTCATATGCACGTCAGCCGCGCCGGGACGCCTGGACGGAGCCTGTCTCTCGAGATCTCGACGCGCGCGCCAGTTCCGCAAGGAGCCCAGCTCCTTATCCTCTCCGGTCGCGGCCCCAGGATTGGCAACCCCGGTATCGACGGCCACGACCTCCGGATTGCGGTCCGCCGGTCCAATCGCCTCCTCATCCGCGGTCGCTGTATGCCATCCGGCACGCTCCCGATCTCGCAAGGCAACGGAGGCGGCGCGCTCGGCTGCGGATCGCACCTGATATGAGGATCGGGCTTCCGGTCGGGTCATGACCGAGACCGGGCGCCCTGCTATGGTCGCAACGACGTATGGATCCCTGACGGCAAGCTGCACCATCATCCGGTGCGCCTCTCGCGTTTCGACAAGAATGCTGATGCGGCCCCAGTCCGGTATGCGGCTCGATGCCGAAAGGAACGCGCACCGGAGTGTCATGTCCAGCCCGCCGTCGCACACGCCGTGACCGCGGAAACGATTATCACCCGCGGCATCTCCAACCAGATACGCCCATCCGCCGGCCAGATCCTTGGCGAAGTACCGGCCCGTCTGGTCCGGACTATCCAGCACGACTGAACCCAGAGCGATAGAGACCGCACCAAATGACTCGAACATTCGTCTTCTCCGAATTTCATTTGCGTTCAGAGCGTTACGAAGCTGCGCCGACATCATGGCCACCTCCCGGAAGTGCCCATGCGATTCTTCAACTTCCACACGTAGGCGATGACCTCTGCCACAGCGCGATAATGTTCGGCTGGAATTTCCCGATCCAGTTCGACCTGGTACAGCGACCGCGCCAAAGGCGGGTTGGCGACGATCGGAACCTTGTGGGCCTGCGCCTCTTCTCGAATGCGTGCGGCCACGAAATCGGCGCCCTTCGCCACAACCTTTGGCGCCCCGGTATTGTCGTAGGACAATGCGACAGCGTAGTGGGTCGGATTGGTGATAACGACGGCAGCGGATTTCACCTTTGCCATCATGCGCCGCCTGGACCGCATTTCCCGCATACGTCGCAGTTTCGCCTTGACGATCGGGTCGCCTTCCGTTTGTCGCAGCTCGAGCCGAACCTGCTCGCGCGTCATACGCATCGACTTGGTGTGCTGGTGTCGTACCAGGAACACGTCCAATACAGCGAAACCTGCCAGGGCCATCATCAAGGGCCGTACAAAGCTCTGAACCTGCTCACGCGCGGTCGGCAGCAGCCACGTCGCATCCATATTGAAGATGGCGATCACGTTCGCAGGAGTACGACCGACCGCCCACCAGACCAGCATAGACAGGATAGCAAGACGGCCGCATGACTTCAGAAAGTCCAACAGGTTTCGCTGCGAGAGGATACGGCTCAACCCGCTTGCAGGGCTGATCCGCGATGCCTGGAAGCGGATCGGTGCGCCACCAATATAGAACTGGGTTTGCAGCAGCGTGCAGCCAACGCTGCACGCTGCTGCAGGGACCGCGATAGCGCCAAACAGCATGGCCGCGGAGAATACCACCCCCATCACAGGTCCAGCCATGCCCGTTCCGTCAGTGACCCGTATTTGGTCCAGCACGCCGAGTAACGTAGCAGACTGCTCAGCCATCCTCTCGGCTATCATCGGGACGAATGTCACAGCCCCAAGCGCTGCTCCGGTCAACGAGGCCAGCGTTGTCAGATCGCGCGAGATTGGAAGCTGCCCCTCCTCGCGCGCCTGTTCCAACCGCTTTTGGGTCGGTGCCTCCGTGCGATCCTCTGCGCTGTGCTCGCTGCCCGACATCGCCGCTGGCCTAAAGCCCCGGCAGCGACGAGAACGCCTTGAGCACTCCCGCCGACCAGGTGGTAAACATGATGCCAGTAGCCGCGGCGAACAGTGCCAGGCCCGCCAGGATTTGCGCCGGAGCAGAAACGAGTTGCACCTGGATGTTGGGCACCAGGCGACTGAGGAAGGCCAGGGCCGCCTGCCAGACGATACAGATGACGACGAAGGGGGCCGCCAGCCGCAGCGCCAAGTCGAAGCTTTCCGCAACCGCGCGCGTCACCCATTGGGCAGCGCCACCTGCATCGAAGGCACTGCCTGGCGGGATTATGTCGTAGCTGCCCATGACAGCCTGGACAGGCAGCACATACAATCCGGATGCGAATAGCAGCGCGACGGCTGCCAACCCCAGCATCCGTTCCAAGGCAGGCACCTGGACCCCCAGGGATGGATCGATCTGCAGCACGCTCGACAGACCAACCATGAAAGAGATGATGCCACCAGCTATCGAAAGCGCCATCACCAGCACGCGGGTTATGAAGCCAAGCCAGGCGCCGACAATGATCTCGATGGTGAGCAGCCCGACCATCTCGATGACAGAATCGGGCGGTGGTGGCAGGCTGCTCCGCAACAACGGATAGACCAGAGCCCCCAGCACGACGGCCAGTGCGATCCGCACCGTCGTCGGAATTTCGTTCTCGCCAAGAGCGGGGCCGGTCAGCAGGGTCGTCCCGACCCGCGCGATGACCAGCATGAACCCGAACCCCATGGAGGGCAGGTCGTGCAGGAAGGTCGGCAGGTCATCCATAGCTCAGCCCGATCACGATGATCTGGTCGAACACCGTGTGGGCGTAATCGCCCAACGTCTGCATCATGAAGCCGCCCAGCACAGCAATCGTGGCGCAGACGGCGAGAAGCTTCGGGATGAAAACCAGCGTGTGTTCGTTGATCTGTGTCAGCGCCTGCAGCATCGAGACGACCAGGCCCACGACGAGGCCTACCACCAACACCGGCCCCGCCAACTTGAGCAGGATGATCAATGCTTCCCGGGCGAAGCCGGCGAGGTCGGCTTCATTCACGGACGCCGCCCTTCATTGCGGAGGCTGCCGTACGCGCCTGGGCCGGGAAGTATGGAACTGGATTCCGAACGTGCCTGCGGCATTGTTGGTTACCCCATTTTGGGATGGTAGCGCCGCACAGTATTGGCGGTTCAGACGGCCATCCGCATGATTTCCTGGTAGGCCGAGACCACCTTGTCTCGAACGGCGACGCTTGCCTGCAACGCCATCTCCGCCTTCGACACTGCCATGACCACGTCGGTCAGGCCGCCGGTACCAGTCATTGCCTGGACCGACTTGGTGTCCGCGTCCTGCCCAAGATTCGTCAGTCCGTTCATGGCGCCTTGCAATACGGACCCGAACGAGCTGCTGGTGGTTGCCTGCGCATCGTCCTGCGCCCCGAGGCCACCCTGGGCCGCGGCGTAGGCCGCTGCGCCGGTTACATTGCTGGAAATCATCGCGGCCGCTACCGCAACAAATCGACAGTTCGGGATATGATCCCGCGGGTCGTTTCCATGACGTTCAGGTTAGCGGAATAGGACCGCTCAGCCTCTTTCATATCCATGACCTCGACGAAAGAGCTTACGTTGGGGGTCTTGACATAGCCTTGCGCGTCGGCCGCCGGGTTGCCCGGATCGAACCTCTGCGGGAACGCGGACATGTCCGGTACGACCTGGCGCACACCCACGGTGGTGGCATTCAAAGACTGGTCCAGGGTATTTGCGAAGATGACAGTCTTGCGGCGATACGGGTCCGATCCTGGGGTCGATCCCGTGGTCGCGGAATTGGCAAGGTTCTCGGCGATCACCCGCAAACGTGTGGTCTGCGCGCTCATGCCCTTTGCCGAGAGATCGAGGGTCGTCGTGAGATCCATGCTCAATCTTTCTCTGTCAATTCCGCCCGATGGCCGCTTTGAACAAGCTGACATATTTCTTGTAGAGGTTGGTGGCGAGCTGATGGGCGGTATCGGTCTCGGCGATTTTCTCCAATTGCTCATCCAGCGCGACCGAATTCCCGTCGATGGATGTTCCTGCCGTGCTTACGGTCTGGGGCGATGCGAGGCCGATGGTCTCCTGCGTGAATCCGGCGCTATCCGTTTGCTGCGCGGTGCTGGCAAGCACATCGGCGAACGGCCTTACATCTCGTGCGACATAGCCAGGCGTATTGGCGTTGGCGACGTTCTGCGCCAGAACACTCTGCCGCTGACCGATCCAGGCGAGTCGTTTCTCGGCCATTGCGAAAACATCGGATGAGGCGGTATCCATGTCTGGGTGATATAGAGATGGGTGGCGCAATGCCAACAAGATGGCCTTTGCGGTACAGGTCCGTCGGTGACCACCGCAGGCGCTGACCGCGAGCCGGATCAGTGAAGCACGTAGCGGACCCCGAAAATCAGGACGACCCAGATTGGGACGGACACCGCGACTCCGAGCATGATGCCCCTGGCCGGCCCCAGACCATCCGTTTGGGTGAACACGATCTGTGGTTCCGGCACAGCAGGCGGCCAGTCGTCGGAATTCGGATCAGCCGCGCCGCGCGACGCAGGTGTGGCGGACGGATGCACGTCCTGGCGCCACCCAGGACTGCGCTGGGGAGATTTCGCGCCGATGTCGCCTTCAATCGATTCGGATATGGGGGTGTCGATGCTATGCGGCATCTATGCCGCCTCCCCGTTGGCGACGCCGCCCGCTGTCAGGCAGGCAACTGTCGCGGCCCTGCCAAACGCCCCGGCCGGCGTTGGCGCTCTGACGAGGCCGAGGCGAGCTCCTCCGGAGACGTGTGTCGCCCGCGACGCGAAGGCTGCCTTGTACGGCGCTGACCCGGGGTTTACGAAGCTCGCTTCGGTAGCAGATACGTTTGACGAAACAAACATGGCCTCACCTCAACCCGTGCCTGGCATTGACGTCTTGCGCCCGCCGAGCAGCCGATTGTTGACAGTGAGATATTCTCCTGCCGTCCTCGTAAATCTTTCACAGTCGTTGCGGCTCCCGGTTGCACCGAGACCGCTGGCACCCATTCCCTATATAGGTGGAACCTGGGCAACCAAGGTGTTTTCGGCATGACTATTTCATGCGTGAGTGTCGCGGCATTACCTATTCTGTCGTGATGCCTCGGCAATGAGGTTGCCCCCCCCTCATGCCGTTCGATCTGGCCCGACAAGCTAATCCGCACGCTCGGGATTGGGGCCACAGCCGCGTCCGGCTCCCACCCACCGCCGCCAGGCTGATGATCTATATCGAGCCCATTCCTTCGCGCGTAGCCATGATACCGCGGATCGCATCGACGCATTCCTTTGTCGTCGACTGGATCCATTCAATCTCTGCCTCAATCTCCTCGGCCGCTTTTTCGGTCTGGTCCAGCAGGTCGACCACGTCCGAGGCGATCGCCGAGAACTCCTTCCCAGCGTCGCCTGCGCAGGCCGTCCCGACCGCGGCGCCAAACGCAAGCAGGTTTGCCTGGCCCGTGATGTCGGTGATCACCCCGACCGCATCCCGGATCTTCGCGGTCCTCTCCATGAGCACACGCGCCATCTCGTCGGTCCGTCGCGCGTCCGCCACTGCCAGAGTGGCGATCTTCGACGATTGCGACACCTGGCGGCTGATCTCCCGGATGGACGCCGTCAGCCCCTCGGTTGCTGCCGCCACCGCCACAGCCTGTTTGTTGGCCCGCATCGCCGCCCCCGACAAGCCGCCGCCATTCGCGGCTCCACCGGCCAGTACTGCGTAACGAAATTGCCGTAGATCGGTCATTGGATGCGAACCATCTCAAGCGCCCACCGTGCCGGCCTGTTCTTAACGAACCGCCTGAGCACTCCGTTTTCCGACCACGCTGCCGTTGTCGACGCCTTGGGCAGATAACAACGCACCAAAGCTGTTGGCACCCGAACTCGCGTCATCCTTGGGGCTTGTCGGTTGCGAGGAGGTCAGTTGCTTCCATTCCGCCAGCGCTCCACTGCCGATCTGGGCGATCGCGCTGATGGCACTGGTAGCGGCGAAGAACGGGATCATGACAGGCTCCGGGGCACGTGGAACAGGGTCGGCAATCGGTGGCGGGGGATATTCCGCAGCATGCTGGCAGTTACACCCCGTCCTACTTCCATATAGGGCGCATGGAGAAAACGCGTTATCGGGCCGCCATGAAATGTGGCTTCACGATCGCCACCGGCTGCATGCGGTACGACGCCAGCCCCCGCCCTATGGTGGACATTGTTCCGGTCGGAGGAGCCGCCGTCCCGACGCGGCCGGCAACGCCGCCCAGACCCACGTTCGCAACAGTCGTAGCGGCCGTAGTCGCCGTTGCAACCATGGCGGAGGGCCGTTCCATGATCGTGCTGCTGGCAGTCCGTGGCAGCATGATGATACGGCCGCGGCCTGCCATCATGCCCCCCACCGATGATGCCGCGACCGGCCATGTTGGATATCCGTTCTGGGGAAGGCCGTCATAGGCCGGCCGCTTTGCCTCCTCGGCCATAGCGGTCATGACCTTCTCGCGGTACGGGTTTCCCAATTCGGGGTTGGCCGAATGATACCAGGCAGCAGCCATTTCCCAGCTGCCGGTCTTCTCCCGCAGCTCAGTCAGGAACCTGACGGCATAGCGCGCGTTTGCAATGGGATCGAACGCCTCCTCCAAGCTATGGAAGGCGTTGGGATGGTGCATCAGGTTGACCTGCAGGCAACCCACGTCGATCGACTGCACGCCGCGCGCCTGGAGTTGCCGGGTAAAGGCGATAGCCTCGGCCTTGCTTCCGAAAAAGCTGCCCTGCCCTTCCGCGTTGATTGTCCAAGGCCAGGGATGCAGGTGCCCGGTCACCGGGTCTGGGCGTCCCGATTCCACATCGGCGATCCCGACAAGCATGCGTTGCGGCAGCCCGCTGCCCATCTCCGCTTGTTGCACGGCATGACGGCAGAGAAGCCCCTGTTCGTCGGTGCCTTCTGCCTGAACAGGTATAGCATGCGCTGTCGCAGTCCACAGGCACATGGCGACCACCAAGACCGCCGCCGCAGTCCTTGCGCCGCGTCGGCGGGGCGGAGATAGAATGCCCGTGCAACAAATCATGGCAGAAAGGGGACCTCGATCCGGGCGATGCGCGCCAGAATACGGGCCTCAAGGCCGGCGTATCCTTCGGGCTCACCCTCGGCATTCCAGGCGGCGATCTCCGATTTTACCGCGGCGGTGATCATGCCACGCGCCACCTCGAAGCCATTCCGACGCAGAACCTGCTCCTGCTTCGCAACCGCCGTCTTCGGCACGTTCCCTGCAACATCCGTTCGACTGCCATCCGTCGTGGTACGGTCGGGTTCGGCGAGCAGTTCACGTGCTTTGTGGGACAGGGCAACGCGCGTTACAGCAAATGGTGGAGCCTCGTCGCGCTGGAGGTCGAGGAGCCCCGCCTGTCGCATCTGAAGCAATTCAGCTTCAGCCTTGAAACCCTGTTCGGAGACTGCGACACCGCCATGAACCGCAAGTTCCGCGCAGAAGGCCAGTCCTTTCGGGGAGGGTTCTTCCAATGGCACAGCTTCGGGGCGAGTGCTGGCGTGAGACAGATCCCGAGCCGACCTGGGCACCCAGCGACGCACAGATTGCACGACTAGATCCTATCCACCTCCGAATCGAGCGCCTCTGCAAGCCGCGACAGAAGCATGGCGTCGGCGGGAATGATGCGCTCGAACGATTCGACGAGGTCGAGCGCAGTCGTGAACACCAGACGAAAGATGGCGAGCGGGTCCAACCCTTCGGCACTTTGGCCGAACAGGGACAATGCGGCATCCGGACCGTCTGTTTCGAATGTCTGACGCGCGCGGCTTGACAGATTCCGTAGCGTGGTCAGCGCGAACACCTCCATCTGATGCACCGTGCCAAGATCGTCGAATTCGGTTGGCAGATCAGGCGCGTTGACCACGGCAGCCAGCCGGCCGAGCGTCATGTCAATCACGAGTGGGCGAATGCCAGCGAAGTCCTTGGGGGACAGCTCCAGCAGATACTCTTCATTTTCGGTCAGTTCCTCGCCCTGAGCCCGACGTTTCATCAAAGCATCGTGGAACGCGCATACCCAGAACGCGAGGCGGAGCCCCCCATCGCCAAGTTGGCTGCTCCCGCCCGCCGGTGCTGTCCTGGAGGTCGTTTCGGTGGACGCGATTGTTGCCGCTTCCGCTTCCTGGGCCGCTGGGCTTTCAGTCTCAACGACACTCAACTGCGGTGCCCGTCGTCCAGTCCGTCCGCTGCCCATTTTGGGCCCATTCCTGCTTACCGCAGCAGAAATGACATCTTGCAGGCCGTTGTCCATTTTGTACTCCGGCTGGAATAGGCGGTCCATTCGAGGCATTCGGCCAGGCAAGCCGGCTTCCGACGTCCGGATGTCGCATGCCGTTTGCGGTCGTCAGACAGCCCCGTCTTCGTCAATGATTTATAAGGACGGGACGGCAGAAATCCATGGAACCGGGTGTGCAATATTGTTGCGTGGATCGACGGCATGCATGTTGGCTCGAACGTGCCACGTGAAGCGTGCCTCGACCGTCTGGCCGGCGTGGTCCGCGGCCTAGCCTGTGCCCTCGCGACCAGTCCGTCGCCCCGCTGCCTCATCCATGACGCTCTGCTCTCGCCTGGCCTGCGTCAGCGCTGCCTCGGCCTGTTGCCGCTCCATGGCTTTTGCCACCGCCTCGGCTTCGGTCCTGCGGCCCACCAGGATCTGCTGCAGGCGAAGCACACGGGCCTGCTCGCTCTGCAGGGAAGTCTGCAGGTGGTCCGTGCGTTGCCGCGCGTATGGCAGCCACGCCGAGAAGGCGGCGACGTGCTCGGCACCCGCCTCGGATAGCTCTCGCCGTATCTGCGACCGATGTTCGTCCAGCCGCTGCGCCTCCTGCATCTCGTGCGCCCGGGCAGTAGCCAGGTCTCGGCAGGCCTCGGTGACAGCGGCGTCCCGCAGCCGTCGCAGGACGGCCAAAGGGTCACGCGACATGATGCCTATCCAGCAAGTGCAGCCTCCAGTTGGGCGAAGGTTTGATCGACCGAGCACGGCTGATCCTTCGGCTGGGACAAGAAACTCTCGATGCGAGGGGCCAGCCGAACCGCTTCATCCACCAGCGGATCCCCGCCCGACCTGTAGGCGCCAAGGCGCACCAGGTCCGCCATGTCCTGCCATGTCGCCAGGATCGCGCGTGCCTTGATCGCCAGCGCGTTCTCGGCTGGCTGATTGACCCCCGGCACCGTGCGCGAAAGCGATCGCAGCACGTCCACCGCCGGATAGCGTCCGCCCTCGCCAATACGCCGGTCCAGCACGACGTGACCGTCGAGGATACCACGTACCGAATCGGCAATGGGTTCGTTTTGATCGTCGCCTTCCACCAGCACGGTGAACAGACCGGTGATCATGCCGCCGCCGGGCATGCCTGGGCCCGCCCGTTCCAGCAGTCGTGGCAGTTCGGCAAAGACGCTGGGCGGATAGCCGCGCGTGGTCGGCGGCTCGCCGACCGACAGCCCGATCTCACGCAAGGCAAGGCAGAACCGCGTCAGGCTATCCATCATCAGCAGCACCGATCTGCCCTGGTCCCGGAAATGCTCGGCGACGCAAGCGGCGGCATAGGCGCATTCGCGGCGCATCAGGGGCGGCTGGTCGGATGTCGCCACCACCAGCACCGATCGCGCCAAGCCCTCGGGCCCAAGATCATCTTCGATGAATTCGCGTAGTTCCCGCCCCCGCTCGCCGACCAGGGCGATCACCGCGACATCGCAGTCGGTATAACGCGCAAGCATCGACAGCAGTGTCGACTTCCCCACGCCGGATCCGGCGAACAAACCCAGCCGCTGCCCCTGGCGACACGTGACGAAACCGTTGAGTGCCTTGACCCCAAGATCGATCCGCGGCCCCAGGCGAGCCCGCAACGCGGCATTGGGCGGGGCTCTGCGCACCGGCGTGCTGCACTCCCCGGCGGGCAGAGGCCCCTTGCCATCCAGCGGACGACCGAGCGGGTCTATCACCCGGCCCAGCCAATGGTCTGACACCGCCAGGCGGGCCGGACCGCCGACCACGACAGGCGCGCCCGGCCCGATCCCGTCCAGCGCGCCAAACGTCATGGCGCGCGTAAGGCCATCATGGAACCCAATCGTCTCCGCCTGGACGCTCTCGCCGCTCCTGGGCGTGATCCAGAGTCGATCGCCGATCGACAGATGTCCCATCGTACCTTCCAGCTCCAGCGCCAATCCGGTGATTGCGCTCACCCGCCCGACGATCTCGAAGGGCCGTATATCGCGAAACCCGGAACGGGCCGCATCCAGACGGTGCGCAGTCGTCATGTGCATCGGCCGCACCGCCCCAAGTACGCCGCTCATGACGGAACCGCCGAATAGACCTGATACGCACCACTATAAGGCACAAACCTGTCCGATACGCCGAAGGTGGTCTCCGCCCCCCCGAGGTACAGCAGGCCGCCCGGCGCCAGGTGCGTCCAGATAGCGTCGAGTACCTTTCGCTTCGTCTGAATGTCAAAATAGATCAGTACGTTGCGACAGAACACCAGATCGAACGTGCCTAACGGCCGCGTGTCATCCAGCAGGTTCCATCTGCGGAACTCGACCAGCTTGCGTACCGGTTCGACGACCTGCCAACCCAAATCCGTCCTGGAGAAATATTTGGCCAACTTTTGCGTGGGCATCCCTCGCTGCACCTCGAAATCCGAGTACAACCCCAGACGGGCACGGTTGATCTGCTCGACGGAGATGTCTGTGCCGAGGATCTGAACGGGCCGGGCGCCAAGACCCGCCTCCAACACCGTTATGGCGATGGAATAGCATTCCTGCCCGGACGAGGCCGCGGCCGACCAGATGCGCAACGGTCGCGTGGGCGGGTGGGCGTTGTCCAGAATTGGCAAGTGCAGGCGAAGGTGCTCGAACGGTTTGCCATCGCGGAAGAACAATGTCTCGTTGGTCGTGATCGCCTCGACAATCTCGTCAGCCAACTCATCGTTCCGATCCGTCCGCAATCGTGCGGCGAGTTCGGCCAACCCCCTGTAGCGCCGGTTGCGCACGATCTGCTCCAGGCGACTCTCAACCAGATAAGCCTTGTCCGCGCCAAGCACGATGCCGGATCGCGCTCGTACGAGATCCGTGATTGTCAGGCAATCCGCGGGGGAGATTGCGTCGGATCCTCCAGCGATTCCCTCGCGTCTCAGAGGGCCGGCCGCTCCGCTCATGCGCCTGTCCGGCCGACAAACTGAAGAAGTTTCGGAGCAAGCTCGTTCAGCGGCAGAACCGCATGGCAAAGGCCGGCCCGCGCCACTGCGCCCGGCATCCCCCAGACGATACTGCTTGCCTCGTCCTGCGCGATCACGGAACCACCGTCTGCGACAACCTGCTTTGCCCCAAGCAGGCCGTCCTGCCCCATCCCCGTCAGCATCAGGACCATTACTCGGCCCGGATAGGCTGCGGACAGGCTGCGCAGCATCGGGTCGACAGCCGGACGGCAGAAGTTCTCAGGTGGATCATCTGTCAGGGCAATCGATACGCCGCCCTCACGTGCCACGACTGTCAGGTGGCGGTTCCCTGGGGCAAGATGCACATGACCGGGGCGCAGAGGTTCGCCATGCACCGCTTCACCGCACGTGGCCCCACCTAGCCGATGGATATGTTCCGCGAACTGCTGGGTGAATGTTGGCGGCATGTGCTGGGTAAGCACGATCGGCACGGCGACCCGGCCGCCAAGCTCCTTGAACAGCGACAGCAGCGCCGCCGGTCCCCCCGTCGAGCTTCCGATTCCAAGCACGCTGGGCCGCCGCTGTGGCGCAGGCCGCAGCTGCAATGCCGCAGCAGCGGGTGAATGCGGCATCGGTGCTCGCGGGCCCACAGCGTGCCGCGCGCGATACGCGTGCGACTGCTTACCGAGCCCCAGCACCTTGGCGATCAGTTCGGCGCGAAACCCGTCCGATGTTGCAACCTCGGCCAGCGCTGTCGGCTTGGGGATGAAATCGGAGGCGCCAAGGCGCAAAGACTCAAGCGCATTTGCCCCGCCACTCGTCGTCGTCGTCGACGACATCAGGACCTTCACCGCACGATCGGCCGCAAGCAGGCGCGGAAGGGCGACAAGCCCATCCATGACCGGCATCTCGATGTCCAGCACCACCACGTCGATGCCGCCAGCCCGCACCGCCTCGATGGCCTCAACGCCGTTCACCGCCTTGGCAACGACGCGGATGGACGGGACCGTACGCAGGAGCCGTTCAATGACCGAGCGGACCACAACACTGTCGTCGCACACCAGCACGCCAATGGTTTCGGCCGCAACTACACCGGCTGCAGCGGGCATCATCACGTAACCCGGCGACTGGGTGGCGCGGCGACACCGAGGCGATGATGCCGAAGTATCGACGTTGTCATTTTGCATACCTTAGTTGATCGCCAGGATCCGCTCCGTGTTCAGCACCACCAGAAGCTCCGACTGCAAGCAGTGGATGCCGGTACTGAATTCGCGCCACGCCGCGGCGAGGGTCGGTGGGTTCGGCTCCAGTCGGCGCTCGTCGAATTCGATCACATCGCGGACGGAATCCACGACAAGACTGTACAGCTCGCCTTGTCGATCCACGACCACGCTCATTCCCGCCTGACCGTCGTCGCGCGGCGGCAGATTAAGCCGCCGGCGAAGATCGATCGCAGTCACGATGCGGCCTCGCAGATTCATGCTGCCAACGATCTCGGGCGGTGCAAGCGGGATACGCGTCATGTTGTGATTGACAATGATATCCCGGACGCTCAGCACCGGGATGCCGCAAAGTTGCCCGTGCACCGTCATGACCACGAACATCGAGCTGGCGGCCTGCTCGGCAACGCCGCGAGCAGATCGCTCGGCGACGACGGCGCCCCCGGGGATCATGCCCGGACGTCCTGGTCGGCCATCTGGCGTCTTGGCCTGCGGGCCACTCGTTCCGCGGACAATGCGGCGCCAACAGCCTCGATCATGGCCGTCTTGTCGAACTTCGAGAGGTAGTTGTCGAAACCTGCCTCCCTGCCGGCCTTGACGGCCTCCGGGGAATTGCTGCTGCTCAACGCCACGACCGGAAGTTTTGCCCAGGAGCCCTGGGCCCGGATTTCGCGCACGAATGCCAACCCGTCCATCTCCGGCATTTCGATGTCCGATAGAATGACGTCGAACATCTTGCCGGCATCCCGCATCTCCAGCGCCGCCATCGGGTTGTCAACCGCCGTGACGTGGAAGCCTGCCGCCGACAGCGCCGGGATGATCAGGCTCCGGAAGAAGGCACTGTCTTCCACTATCAGCAACTGCGGTTCGGTACGGCTTGCACGATTGGCGCCGAACCAGTCCTTGAATGCCTGCTGCAGCCAGAAACTTGTATCGAGGACGTCCGTCGCCCGGCCAGCCACAATGGCGGTGCCCAGGAAGCCAGGCCGATCGGTGGAGAGTTCCACCTGCAAATGATCTTCGACCACATCCTGGATTTCGTCGACCATCAGGCCCATGGCGCGGTTGCCATCGGCAAACACCAGCACTGGCTGCGGGTCCGGTTGCGCCCCGCCGCCAGCGGAGGGACCCACGCCGACAAGCGGCATCAGCTTGCCGCGATACTGCATCACCAACTGCCCACCCGAATATTCGATCTTTGCACGCTCGACAGTTTCGAGCCTGGAGACCTGGTTCAACGGCACTGCCTTGCTCTGAGCGTCGCCCATCTTGAACAGCAACAACGCCATCTTCTGCGTTGAACTCTGCGTATCGGACACGACCACCTCATCGGCGTCGGCCCCCGCCAGCCCGATGCCAATTCCGGTGGCGCGGGCGATGCCGTTTGGATCCAGAATCACGATGACGGAACCATCGCCCAGGATCGTGTTGCCGCTGAACAACGGGATGTGTCGCAGGATCGGTGCAACCGGTTTGACAACGATTTCCTCTGTGTCGAACACCCGGTCCACGATCAACCCAAAGCGACTCGCGCCGACCTGAACCACCGCAATGTAGAGGCTTTCCGCCGTGATCTCGGCCCCCCCCTGTTGCGGGCCACGCTCGCGCAGCTTCAGCAGGTCACTCAGATCGACCAATGCCAGCAAGTGGCCCCGCAGTCGCAGCACAGGAGCCTCGTTGATCAACTCGATCATCGTGTCGGACGCGCGTCCGTCGGTCGGCACTCCGGCAGATCGCGATGTCTGGGCGCGCACCAGTTCCACCACGTTGATTTGCGGGATGGCATAGCGTTCGCCGCTGACCTCGACGATCAACGCAGAAACGATCGCAAGCGTCAGAGGGATCTTCACCGTGAAGGTTGTCCCGGCCCCCTCCACGCTCGTTACGTCGACCGTGCCGCCAATGCGTTCAATGTTGGTTTTGACGACGTCCATGCCGACGCCGCGGCCGGACACGGACGTGACAGCCGACGCCGTCGAGAACCCGGCACGGAAGATGAACGCCTGGATCTGCTGGTCGGTCAGGCTGGCAATTTCGGCCTCGGTCGCCAGCCCGTTTGCGATGATCTTGTTCCGGATTCGTTCAACGGGCAGGCCACGCCCGTCGTCGTCGACCCGGATGACGATATGCCCACCTTCGTGGAACGCGCTCAGCCGGATGCGACCCTGCTCCGGCTTGCCGGCCGCCCGCCGGTCAGCTGGGCTTTCCAGCCCATGGTCCGCACTGTTGCGCACCATATGGGTCAGCGGGTCCTTGATAAGCTCCAGGATCTGGCGATCCAGCTCGGTCTCCGCCCCAAGCGCAACCAGTTCGATATTCTTGTCGAGTTCCCGCGCCAGATCGCGCACCAGCCGAGGAAGATTGTTCCAGGCGTTACCAATTGGTTGCATCCGCGTCTTCATCACGCCCTCCTGCAGGTCGGAGGTGATGTGAGACAGGCGCTGCAGCGGCGCGGCGAACGTATTGCTGTCCTGTGTCCTGGCAAGCTGAAGGATCTGGTTGCGCGTGAGCACAAGCTCACTCACCAGGGTCATGAGCCCTTCCAGTACGTCCACGTTGACGCGGACCGTCTGAACCGCAGGCTCGACCGCAGCTGAGGCCGCCGTTTCCACGCGCTGCGCCGGAACGGGCGGCGTGGGTGCCGCTTCGACCGGCCTGGGCGAAGCCGGAGCCACGGGGGCGGCCTGCGTCGTGGCCATGACCGGCGTCGCCACATCCGGGTCGCTGGCGGCCGCCGGCGTTGCTGCAGCGCCAACTTTCCCTGCCGCTGCCGCAATCAGTTCGGCGATCAGCGGGGCATCGTCCCCGTCCGGTTCCTTGCCGGTCTGGCGAAGCCCGTCGACAATGGCCCGTATGCCGTCCAGCGCCCGCAAAATCAGGGTGATCGAGGCGGCGGTCACGGCAATCGCGCCATTGCGGTGCTGGTCCAGGACACTTTCAGTGGCGTGGGCAACCTTCTCGAGCCTTGCCAGGCCCAGGAAGCCGCATGTCCCCTTGATCGTATGGATACTGCGAAAGATCGAAGACAGAGTCGGTTTGTCGTCCGGCTGACTCTCGAGCTGGATCAGCTCGATATCCAGCTTTTCCAGACTCTCAGATGTCTCCGCAAGGAAATCTGGTAACAGGTCTTCCATTCCAAGCTCCAACCGGGCCACCGAGGATTATGGGCGGTTATGTTGGATATAAGACGGCCAGATTTTTTCGGACGCATATATCTCCAACTAGGCGTTTTTCCGTACGTGTACGACATCGGAGCAGGACTGTGGCCGGCAATCCAACGCGGGGCAATCGCAGCAAGGCCCCCGTGACAATCATCATTCGTCACGACGAGGGCGAGGAGGCAGCACATCACGGCGGGGCATGGAAGGTTGCCTACGCCGATTTCGTTACCGCGATGATGGCATTCTTCATGCTGATGTGGCTGCTGAACGCGACGACGGAAGTGCAGCGCACCGGCCTTGCCGACTATTTCGCACCAACCAACCTGTTCGGCAGGTCAACCAGCGGGTCCGGCCAGCCCTTCGGGGGCAAGACCCCGAATGACACGGGCACCAGCGTGTCCTCCGACGGCATGCCGAAGGTCATGACAGGCTATCACTCGCCCCAACAGGATGCGGGCGACGACGTTGTGCCGGTGGCACCGCCGGCACCGGCTGACGAGGCGAAGGATGATGCCACCGACCCGGGTCAGACGTCGCAGGATGGCGCGAAGGCAGGTGCCGCGCTCCAGCCGGGCCAGGGCCAGCAGTCGGTCGTCCGAGGGGGCGACTTTCCAGAAGTCCGGTTGACGCCCGCACCGGGCCCGGAGACCACGGCGGACGCACCGGCGACGGATGTGGTGCATCGCGAGGCTGCTGCCATCCAGAGCGATGCCCAACGCGAGCAGGTCGCGTTGGACCAGGCCGGCGCGCAGTTGCTTGCAGCCATTCGCCGCGATCCCGCGCTGCAGGACGCCATGGGTCAGATCATCGTCGACAGCGTGCCGGAAGGCCTGCGCATTCAGGTCGTGGATGCCGAGCGTCGGCCAATGTTCGCGCTGGGCAGCGCAATCCCCACTCCGCGGATCAAGGATCTGATGCAGAAGGTCGTACCAGCGCTTGCCGGCCTGCCGAACGCGATCTCGATCGCCGGCCATACGGATTCGTACACTTTCCGTGGGCAGGACAAAGGCAACTGGGAGTTGTCGTCTGACCGGGCGAATGCAACCCGCAGGACCCTTGTGGACGCCGGCCTGTCAGATGATCGGATCAGGAGCGTCACGGGCAACGCCGACCGCGATCTGCTGGTGCCTGCCGATCCGTACAATCCGGCCAACCGCCGTATCACGATCATCGTGCTGCGCCACGCCGGTGGGGAGCAACCGGCCGCACAGGCGAAGCCAAACCGCCTGACAGCCGCGGCGTCGGCCACGCGGTTGACGCAATGACAGGGCGAGCCATTCGGATCAGCGAGGCCGCGTTGTGATCACCATTGGAGGCTTGGTATTTACCCTGGTCTGCGTGTTCGGCAGCTTCACTCTGGCCGGCGGCAGTGTCATTGCCGTCGCCAAGGGGCTCCCCTTCGAGCTGCTCACCATCGGCGGCGCCGCCACCGGCTCCTTCGTCATGGCCAACAGCATGCATGTGGTGATGGCGACCCTGCGCGGATTGAAGCGGGCGATGGGGGGCACTCGCTACAAAGAGGACGAATATGTCGACCTCCTCAGCCTGCTCTACCGGTTGATCCGCCTGCTCCACAGCAAAGGCAACATCGCGATCGAAAGGCACATCGAGAGCCCCGAAGAAAGTGCCATCTTCAACGAGCACGTCAATATCCTTCGCAACAAAGAGGTGGTGCCCATCATCTGCGACTATCTTCGCATGATCGGCATGGACGCTGACGATCCTCACCAGGTCGAGGATGTCATGGCACGCGAGCTGAAGAAGACGCTCGGCGAGAAGATGCTCCCGGTCCAGGCCCTGCGGACCGTAGCGGATGGATTGCCCGCCCTTGGCATCATCGCGGCCGTCCTGGGCGTGATCAACACTATGACCCATATCAACGAGCCGCCGATGATCCTGGGAGGGATGATCGGGGGCGCACTGGTTGGCACGTTCCTGGGTGTGCTGCTGGCCTACTGCCTCGTTGGCCCGATGGCAGACCGGCTCAAGCAGGTGATCGAGGAGGACTCGCGGTATCTGGAAGTGATCCGTGCGACCGTCGTCTCCCACCTGCATGGCAATCCACCACAGGTTTCCATTGAAACCGGCCGGAAGATGGTCCCGAACGAATTCATGCCGACGTTCCTCAGCCTCGAGGCGACCCTTGAACAGGCACGAGCCGTGGTTCAGTCCTAGCCGCCGCCCTGGCATCGGCCGATACCGTTTATGTTGAGGACAAAATGTGGCGCATCGCTATCCGGGGCGTCGTCCGGACAAATCCGGCCCAGCAAGGCACTTGAATGATCAGTTCGGAACTGACCCGCCGCATGGCGTTCTGCCACCCCATGCTCCGACTTGGAGCGGGTATGCGGCGCATCGCCATGTCGACGCTGGTGTTGACGTCTCTCACGGCACCGGGCCAGGTGGCGAAGGCGTCCGAACCGCCACCCAACACCAGCCGCTCAGTCCAACCCGGCGACCCGCTGTCGTCGATCGCAGGCAGCAGCAACGCCTGGTCCGTTTCGCGGATCGAGACCGGCTGCTACCTGATTTCGCCGCGCCGGAGCGGCAGCAGCAGCCTGGCAATCGGGCGGCACGCCACGCTGGGGCTCGGGCTGTTCCTGGTGAACTTCGCACTGGCAGAACCGGTCGGGGGGCCGGGAGAGCCCGTGGTGATCCGCGCCCAAGACCAGGACCTCACTGGTACTGCGCGGCGGGTCGGCTTCCGGTCCTTGTTCGTCCCGTTAAGTGATGCATCTGTGGAATTAAGCCTGCAGGAGCTCCAGGACGCCGGCAGGCTTTGGGTCATGCTGAAGCACACATGGGTCGCGCATGATGGTCAAGGGATCGCGGCAGCCCTTGCAGATTATCGCCGGACCTGCGTCGCCGACGGCGCCGCGCCCGGGCAAAAATAACGGCGCGGTGATGCGCCGCGCCGAAGCCGTCCCGCGGGTTATAGGAAGGCGTCTTGCCTACATCCGCGACAGGAAAGCGTAAGCGTCCGCGGGACGGGCCGGCACCTGGCTGCCGTCTGGCTGATAATTCGGCGCCTCAAGCGCACGTCCACGCGGAACAGCCTGCGCGATCGTCTGGATCAACTGCATCTGAAGGGCCAACCCCCGCTCGATCGCGGTCCGGTTCGCGTCCCCGAGTTCAATCAGGCGCTGTACGCTGTCCCTCAGTGTCTCGGAGTCCACCACGCTCAATGCCGTCGCATCGATCCCGCCTGCAAGCGCACCCTGCAGAGCCGCGACAGCATCGCGCTTGCGGGGCAGCAGCCGAACAGCCGCAGGCAGGTCGAGCGCATCCAGCAACGCGTTCTCCTCCGCCAGCACCTCATTCAGCTTGTCGGTAAGCGCGATCAAATCTTCAGTCATCCTTGGCCTCCTGGAGTCGCAGCATTTCCTTCAGGACCGCATCGGCGATGCCGAGGCCGCCGCTCTTTGCAATCGACTTCGCCATTTCGTCCACCATCAGCGGCTTCCAGGTCGCCTCGCCCGCACCGCCACCAAACAGACCCTTCGAGGTATCCACGGTAGCGAACATCGGCTTCAGCATCTCGCCCAGCGCCATGGCCTCAAAGTCCTGGGCGGCCTTCCGCGTCTTCGCGATCTGCTCGGGTGAAAGTGTCTTTCCGGCGGGGACCGTGGCGGCCGGTGTGGTCGCGCTTATCCCTTCGGTCATCACCGCACCTCCAGATCGGCCTGCAGCGCCCCTGCGGCCTTGATCGCCTGCAGGATGCTGATGATATCGCGCGGCCCGACGCCCAGCGCGTTCATGTTGCGCACCAGCTCCTGCAGCGTCACCGCCTTGCGCAAAATGCCAAGTCGCCTGTCGCTCTGATCATCAACCTGGATGTTGGTGCGCGGGACAACCGCGGTCGTGCCGTTGGACAGCGGGCCAGGCTGGCTCACCTGCGGCGTCTCCGTGACGCGAATCGTCAGGTTCCCCTGCGCAACCGCCACGGTGGAGATCACGACGTTGGCGCCCATCACGATGATCCCGGATGCCTCGTCGATCACAACCTTCGCGCCGTTGTCCGGCTCGATCGGAAGCTGCTGGATACGAGAGAGAGTCGCGACGACATCCATCCCCTGGAGGTTCAATGCTACCGTACGGGGATCCGTGGCCTTGGCGACGCCGCCACCCATCTCCCGGTTCACCGCGGCCGCGATACGCATCGCGGTGGTCAGGTCCGGATTGTGGAGCCCCAGGCGGGGTGTCGTCATCCGCCCGAGTTCGAACGGGATTTCCTTCTCGATCGTGGCCCCATTGGCGATCCGCCCGGACGTCGGCACGCCACGGGTGACCGACTGTGCCTGTCCGCGTGCCGAGATCGCACCGGTCGAGACCGCTCCCTGCGCCACGGCATGCACCTCTCCATCGGCGCCCAGCAGAGGGGTCACCAGAAGGCTTCCGCCGGTCAGATTGGTCGCATCGCCCAGAGCGGCAACAGTCACATCGATACGCTCGCCGGGCTTGATGAAGGCTGGCATGGTGGCAGTCACCATCACAGCGGCGACATCCTTGGTATCCAGACTTTGTGCCTGGTCGCGCGTATTCACGCCAAGACGCTCCAGCATGCTGACCAGCGACTCGCGGGTGAACGGGGCATTGTGCAGCTTGTCACCCGTGGTGTTCAGGCCCGCAACGATGCCATAACCCACAAGTTGGTTGTCGCGCACACCTTCTACGTTGGTCACGTCCTTGATGCGTGTCTGGCCCGATGCGCCATGCGGCATGGCTGCCATCACGGCAAGCAGCAGCATCGCCACCCAACTGCGCGTCCTGGAGCGTCGGTTCGTTATGATCCCGGCTTCAACCAATTCGATTCCACCATGACCCGTTGGGGGTGGTCCAGTCTGTAGTGCAGTTGGTGGTGCCCAGCCGTGCTCGGTACCGCGAATGCACCTGAACGATTATATAAGAAGGCGGGCAGAAAACGGGGACCGACCGATGGAGAATCCAGGCTACATCGCATTATCGCGGATGGTGGCGCAGCAGCGGGCGCTCGACGTGCGCGCAAGCAACATTGCGAACGCCGACACGCCCGGATTCAAAGCGGAAAGCGTGATGTTCTCCGACTACCTGGTACAGCAGAAAGGCCTGTCGATGCCGCCAGGCAGCCGGGCCGTGCAAATGGTCCAGGACCGCGCGACCTGGCGTGATCCCCAGCAAGGTCAGATGGTGAAGACAGGCAACACGCTGGATCTGGCTCTGCGGAGCGACGGGCTCTTTGCCGTCCAGACACCGCGCGGACAGCGCTACACGCGGGCGGGGCGCTTCTCGCTGTCTCCCAGCGGCCAGATCGTGGACATGGGCGGCAACACATTGCTGGGCACGGATGGCCGTCCAATCATCGTGCCGCCAGACAGTACCAACCTTACCGTCGCGAGCGACGGCACCATCAGCACGGATGACGGCCCGATAGGCAAGTTCCGTATCGTCCAGTTCGACGACCAACAATCCATGCAGGCCGAAGGCAATTTGTTACTTAATACCAGCCAACCCGCCCGCGCCATGGCCCAGCCCGATGTCGTGCAAGGCGCGGTCGAGGGGGCCAACGTGCAGCCCATCACGCAATTGACCCAAATGATGAGCGAAACGCGGGACTTCGAGTTTGCCTCCCAGTTTATCGATGCTGAAGGAAAGCGGGAACAGTCTGCCATCGATCGGATCGGCCACAAGGGATGACCTTGTGGCCGTTATCGCGGCGTCACCTATAACTCCCAGTGGATAAGCCCCCGTTCCAAACGGGATAGGAGAACTGGAAGCATGCGATCACTGGACATTGCCGCCACTGGCATGCAAGCGCAGCAGACCAATGTTGAGGTTATCTCGAACAACATCGCGAACCTGAACACGACCGGATACAAGCGCCAGCGTGTCGAATTCCAGGATCTACTCTACCAGAATTTGCGTCGGGTCGGGTCCACCAGCAGCGATTCCGGAACCGTGGTGCCTTCCGGTGCGCAGGTCGGGCTGGGTGTGAAGACCGCGGCGGTTTACCGCATCGATGAGCAAGGCAACCTGCAGCAGACCTCGAACCAGTTCGACCTGGCCATCAGCGGCAACGGCTTCCTCCAGGTTACGCTTCCATCCGGCGACACGGCCTATACCCGCGATGGCACCCTTGCACTCTCGCCCAGCGGCGAGATCGTCACCGCGGATGGCTACGTCGTGCAGCCCGGCATCACCGTTCCCACGAATGCGACGGCGGTCACCATCAACGCCAGCGGCGAGGTGCTGGCGACCGTTGCCGGCCAGCTCGCGCAGCAGAACGTCGGCCAGATCCAGCTTGCTGCATTTCCGAACGATGCAGGCCTGGAGGCCACCGGCGGCAGCCTGTATCTGGCTACCCCCGCCAGCGGCACGTCCACGACCGGCATTCCCGGTACGGTCGGGTTCGGCAGCGTGATGCAGGGCTTCGTCGAGACGTCGAACGTGAATGTCGTCAGCGAGATGTCCAACCTGATCACTGCACAGCGGGCCTACGAAATGAACAGCCGGGTCATTTCCGCGAGCGACGAGATGCTTTCAACCATCGCCAAGCTGCAGTGACATATGCAACGGGTGGCCAAAACGGTTCTCCTGGCACTGCTCTGCGGCCTCTTCAGCGCCCACCTGTATGCCAAGACGGCAGCCCAGTTGAAGCTGCAGGTCACGCTTGATGCCGGCGTCATCAAGGTTGCCGATATCTGGGGAGACGCCGGCGCGAAGGCTGATACAGTCATAGGTCCGGCCCCGCCACCTGGTCGTTCCATCGCAATCGAGGCCGGGCAACTCGCCTACATCGCGCATCTGTACGACGTGAACTGGCGGCCGATTTCCGGCGTTGAGCGAACCACGGTCGAACGCGCCGGCCGGCCCCTGACCCATGACGAAGTCTCGGAACCAGTGCGGCGCAGCCTCGTGGAAGCCGGCGCCCCGCCGAACGTTACGGTCGAACTCGCGAATGTCGCGCCAATCCTGGTTCCACCATTGTCTTTCCCGCTCGTTTCGGCCGAGGCCGTTGCCTACGATCTGGCGGCGGAACGGTTTTCCGCCGATCTGGTCATCTCGACCGATGGCATGCAGACACAGCGGATGCGTGTCTCCGGCAAGATTTTGCAGATGGTGACCGCCGTCGTCGCGGCCCGCCGGCTGGAACCCGGCGACGTAATCACCGCAGCCGACGTGCGTGCCATGCCAGTGGCCGAACGGCGGGCGGTCGGAGTGTTGGCGAGCAATATCTCCGAGGTAGTGGGGCAGACGCCCAAGCGCACGATCGTCGCGGGCCAACCCGTGGCAACCGCGGACGTGGGGCCGCCGGTCATGGTGCCCAAGGGCGCGACCGTGGTCCTGCTCCTTGAGACGCCAAACATGTCGCTGGCATCACAAGGTCTGGCGCTGGGCGCAGGCGGGCGCGACGACGTGATCCAGGTCATGAACCCGATCTCCCGTGCGGTTGTCGCCGCACGCGTGACCGGCGCCGGTCGGGCCGTCGTGCTACCCGGTAGCACACCCATTGTGCCGCCAGCCCGCGCAACTCCACGAAATCCGGAGGTCATGAACTGATGGTCCGCATACCCTCCATCCTGGTGGCTGCGTCCCTGTTGTTGCAGGGTTGCACGGGCCTGCAGCGGCTTGGAGAGATCGGCTCGCCGCCGGGAATGACACCATCCTCCGACCCGACCAAAGATCCGAAATGGCACCCGGTCACACTGCCGATGCCGCACCAGGACGATGGGCCGCCCACGGCCGCCAGCCTGTGGCGCCCCGGCGCCCATACTTTCTTCACCGATCCACGCGCGGCCCAGGTTGGTGACATCTTGACGGTGGTGGTCAACATCGCGGATTCCGCGGTGCTGAACAACGGTACCACGGCAACCCGGACCGGCAGTCAGGTGATGGGCGCACCCGATCTGTTCGGCCTGCAATCGGCCATCAAGCATGTACTCCCAAGTGGGGCCGACCTCAGCAAAATAGTTTCCACCAATACCGCCGGCTCACAGGTCGGCGTCGGCAACATCACCCGCAATGAGGCCGTGGCGCTCCGGGTGGCCGCAGTGGTCACGCAGGTTCTGCCCAACGGCAATCTGGCCGTCGTCGGGAGTCAGGAAGTCCGCGTCAATTCCGAGTTGCGGGACCTGGTGCTGTCCGGCATCGTTCGTCCACAGGATATCACGGCCGACAACACTGTTCTGCATGACAGGATGGCCGAGGCGCGAATCAGCTATGGCGGACGCGGCCAGTTGACCGACGTGCAGACCGCTCGCTACGGACAGCAGATATTGGACATCGTGAGCCCGTTCTGACCGCACGGCCTTGCCGTCGATCCGTCCTCGCTCACCGTTTCATCATTTTGACGAGCCGCGCGCGTCGACGGGATAAGGGGCGGCGGCAACCAACGATCATGCGGCGCTGTCGGACGCTCCTGCGCCGCCGTTATTCGGCCGGGACCATGATGGCTCCGCCGCGCGTCGACAACATGTTTTTCGCAGCGAGCAATGCCCCGTCGATGGCTGCACGCCGGTAGTTCCACAGCGCTTCAGCAGACGGCGGCACAATCGCCATCGAAGCGTTTGCCTCGAACACTATGACCTGACCATCGGTCCCAAGTGCGAAGTCGATTCCACCATAGTCCAGGCCGAGCCGCTGGGCGACCGCGGTCAGCGCGGCGACGGCGCGCTGGCCCAGGAAGGCTGGCATGTCGGAGAGGAAACGTGCTTCTTCGGCGCGATGGCTTTCACAATCGGACATCTCAGCCGTAAAGTAGTGGACCTTCCAGTTTTTTGAGACCGCCCAGTGCAGGGGATAGAGTTGGCGGTCCACAATCAACACGCGGCCCTTCCGCGACCTGCCGTCGTCGCCCGTCGCGTCGAGGTATTCGATCGCCAGCACTGCCGCGCCAGGAAGCGCCGCAACTGCCGCGGAAAGATCGTCGGCAGTGTCGACTCGCACGAAGTGACGGCCCGTGTGATAGCCAGGCGCTCGGAGCAACACCGGCCATCCGAAACCGCCGGAGGCGAGCACGCGTGCCCCATCGGGACCGGCCAGGTGCTCACGCAACAGCAGTGTGCAGCGTGGCGTGACCACGCCGGGAACTTTCCCTAGCCGGTCCGCGTTCCGTGCGCGCCCGGTCTTCAACACCATCGCTGGATGGTTGATGACGGGAGCCGTCGTCCTGTCCAGCAACGCCGTCGCCGCCACCAACGCCGTGCCGCACAGGTCGGCGTCGCCGATCGCGTTCAGCACCAGATCATGTGGCGGCAATGTCAGCGCGGGCGTGTAGAACTCCATCGCCACGGTCGTGACTGCGAACAGCCGGTCGTCGAGGAAGATACGTGCCGGCACGTTGCCATGGGCAACCGAGACGAGCATCAGGACGCGGATCGGCTGTCCGGGGCCACGATATGGCCAGGTATTCAACACCCGATCGCGATAGCCCAATTTCCAGTGGTGCTCTGCCCCCACCGCATCGCCGCATTCTGCGAGCACGTTGCCCAGGCCCTGGTGGGCTTCAGGGAAACCAGGGGCGAGGTCCAGCGCGATCTCGTAGTGTCGGCGTGCGGTCGCCAGATCTCCCGCTTCCCGCAGAAGATTGCCGAGGTTCACATGGCCGACGGGCTGCTCGGGATGGCAGGCGATGGCCTGGGCATAGGTGGTGCGCGCAGCGCCATGATAGCCGGTCCGATAGAGCAGCGCGCCGAAACCATTCAAGGTCGCAGCATGGTCCGGCTGCACAGCGAGGGCAGCCAGATAACACTGCCGCGCATCATCATCGCAGCCGAGCGCATCGAGCAGGACGGCGCGCTCGAAATTCAGCTGGGCAGTGGCCTCACCCGCGGCAAGGCGCGCCTCGGTCTCCGAAAGCGCATTCAACCGAACCTGGCGGATCACGGACATCGACACCGTCATCCGGCTTTCCTGAAAGCCATGGCAGATCTGCCCCTTGCTACCGCCCCATCGAACACTTACCCGGTCTGGATCAGGCCTGCTCGGTTTCAGCCGAGACGGCTCCTTCAGGCACGGTGCGGGGCTGCAGGAAGTCGTTCCTATGCAGCTGCCATGCTGAATGTTACGTGGGTACCATCGGACAGCACGATGGTTTTCCGGGACGCGTCGTTGGAGGCGACCTGCGCCGATCCGCCGCCAACCCGAAGGAAGCCACCGAGCAGACCGACATCACGCTGCGCAAACAAGTCTCCACGGTCGTGGCGCAGATTTCGTGAATCATCCGCTAGGGACAGGTTGTCGCTGGACACCGCCAGGTTGCCTGGGTTCAGGTGATGCACGTTGGATTCTCCTGCGGTCTATCGCGTCATGAGTCATATAGGCGTTGCGACCAGAACGCCCACACGTCCGCCTCCCTGATGTCTCCCAATCGCCCCGAACCGCTGTTGCCGGACCGGACACATGCTCGGAGCAGTCCGGATTTCAGATCCGACTGATATCGGCGACAATAGCGACCGAGGCATCGATTTCTTATTTCTGCCACGTTGATTATATCTTGCTTTAGGACCGCCGATGGGATCGGTCTGATTGTCTTTGTAGCTAACTGGAGTTCGTTTGGTGCGCGTGCTTCTCGCCGATGCTCAACCGTTTATTCGGCGAGGCCTCCTCGGTCTCCTGAGTGAGACGTTCCCGAATTGGTCGTTCCGCCAGGTCGGCAGCCGGCCGCAAGCCCTGGAATACATGGCGACGGGCAGCGGACGGATGGACGTAGATCTGGCCATCATCGATCTCGACTTGCTCGGGGGGGATGGCAGTGCAAGCATCAGAGCCCTGCGTAAGGCCAATGCGGCTTTGCGGATCCTGGTCCTGACCAGTACCAGCGACTGGAATACCGTCCTGAGTGGTCTTGCAGCCGGCGTCCACGGCTATTTGCTGAAGGTCGATGCGTTCGAGCAGCTCTTGCACGCTGTGCGGACGGTCCTGTCCGGCGGGGTTTACGTGCCTGCCCGGCTGCCGGAGCGCAGTTCGGCCGCAGGTCCGTTGCCCGCGGTTTCAGGCCCTTCGGTCATGGCAGACCTTACAACGCGCCAACAAGAAGTGTTGACCTTGCTGGCTGATGGCCAGTCCACCAAGGATATTGCACGAAACCTCAACCTCGGCATCGGTACCGTGAAAGTGCATCTGGGCGGCATTTATCGGGTGCTGTCGGTACCAAATCGATCAGCCGCAGTTGCATGGTTCCACAGTGCGGGCTTACCGAGTTTGACAAGAAGTCGGTGATTCCACCGTTCGCGGGTTCGCGCGCCCTTGCGGGAAACGTCGTTGCAGCCCGGCCAGGCTATCCAGGTATCATATGCTTCCCAAGGCCCGGAGGCGTGATTTCGGGTGGATCTCCTGCTGGGCCAGCACCACCGTGGTGGGTCGGGAACGCGCAATGACCATGCGGACGTGCGGCCGTATCAGCGAGGAACAGACCACCACGGGATGTTCATCGGGGATCGCGTCAATGGCAACCTTCAGGCTTCGGACGAACTCGCGCAATTTGGAAGGGGGGATCGCCAGGTGCCGGTCATCGCCTTGCGGAACGATGGAATCCGCAAATGCCGCCTCCCATTCCGACGAGAGAGGCAGTGCCGGGATGTAACCACCCGGCCCGGTATTGGCCATGCTGATCTGACGCGCCAATTTGATCCGAACCTGGGCCAGGATCGCCGGGATTGTTTTCGCGCCGTTCCCGCAGGCCTCTTGTACGCCTTCGAGGATGGCAGGAAGATCGCGGATGGAGACGCGCTCCGCGAGCAAGCCCTGCAGGACCCGTTGCAATCCTCCTGTCGTGATCATCGATGGGATCAGCTCTGCCACCAGCCGCTGGTGCTCCTTGGGCAGACCGTCCAATAGCTTTTGGGTCTCGGAATACGACAGCAGCTCGTCCAGGTTGCCACGGATCAGCTCGGTCAGATGTGTGATCAGGACGCTCGCCAGGTCGACGACGGTGCAGCCCTTGAGAACCGCCTCCTGCCGCTTGATCTCGCTGATCCATACGGCGGGAAGACCGAAAGCCGGTTCGGTCGTCCGCTCCCCCTCCACCTCGGCGAAGCCTCCGGCAGGGTTGATGGCAAGCAGCATACCGGGACGCAAGTCGCCCTTGCCGGCCTCGAGTTCCTTGATCCGAAAGCAGTAGCTGTTTGCCGGCAGCTCCATGTTGTCCTGGACTCGCACCGGCGGCAGGATAAATCCCATCTCCATCGCGAATGTTTTGCGCAACACCTTGATCTTCTGAGTCAGCAGAGCACCATCGCCGCTGGCAAGACTGAGCAGCCCGAAGCCAAGTTCCAGTCGCAGGGTATCGATTTGCAGGGCCTGTGTGATGGGCGGCTCCACGACCTCGGCGGACTTGATCCCCTGGGCCACGGCCTTTGCGGCATCCATCTGGCTACGACGCCGCATCCATGCGCCGCTACCGGCCAGCCCGGCCAAAGTGAGGAACGGCAGCGCAGGCAGGCCCGGCAGTGTTGCAAGCAGTGCAGCGGCGCCGGCCGCCACCGCCATCGCCTGCGGTGAGGCGCCGAGCTGCCGGACGATGGCCTTGTCCGCGGTGCCTTCGATGCCGCCTTTGGTGACGACGATGCCGGCTGCCGTAGACACCAGCAGCGCGGGGATCTGCGACACCAGCCCGTCGCCGACGGTCAGCGTGGTAAAGGTCGCAAAAGCATCGCCGACGACCATGCCATGGCGAAACACGCCGATGGTCAGGCCGCCCACGATGTTGATGACTGTGATGATCAGGCCGGCAATTGCGTCGCCCCGGACGAACTTCGCAGCGCCGTCCATTGCGCCGTAGAACGAACTCTCTTCCTCCAGTTCCCGTCGCCGCCGCTTCGCCTCGACATCGTTGATCAGCCCGGAGGACATTTCCGAATCGATCGCCATCTGCTTGCCGGGCATGGCATCGAGGCTGAAACGGGCGGCGACCTCGGCGATGCGGCCAGACCCCTTGGTGATCACCATGAAGTTCACGACCAGCAAGATCGAGAACACAATAACGCCGATCAGGACGTCGCCGCCCATCAGGAAGCCACCGAACGCGGCGACGACGTGGCCGGCCGCCAGCGGGCCTTCGTAGCCGTGCGAAAGTACCAACCGGGTGGTCGCGACGTTCAGCGACAGGCGCAGCAGGGTGCTGATCAGCAGCAGGGTGGGAAAGCTGGTGAAATCGAGCGGCCGGACAATGAACAGGCCCACCATCAGGATCAGCACGCTGGCCGTGATCGACAGGGCAAGGCCGCAATCCAGCAGAAAGGGCGGCAGCGGCAACACCAGAATGACCAGCAGCGCCATGACACCGAATGCCAGGCCAAGGTCGCTGCCTATTCGCAGTGATTTGGTCTGGGTCCCCAACCGGGAAAGAACGTCGGCGACCGCCATCGGCTTAGCTGACCGCGACCACGACGGGCCGGGGAATCCGCGTGCCGCTGCGCTCGTATTCGTGCAGTTTGTTGCGCAAGGTTCGGATTGAAATACCAAGCACGACAGCCGTCTTTGAGCGGTTGCCCATACTCTCGCGGAGCGTGTCCAGGATCATGTCCTTCTCAACGGCTTCGATCGTACGCCCCGCGGTCGGCAGAGCGGCCCTGGGCTCAGCCGGCATGTCGGCCGGGGGCTCGGGCGAATCCGCCACCGCCGATGGCACGTCCTCTTCGCTTCCGTCGGGTGTATCGATGTCGAGTGCAGCCGCGGTGATGGCCTCTCCCGTCTCGGTCAGCACGGCGCGGTGCATGACGTTCTCCAGCTCCCTGACGTTGCCCGGCCAGGCGTGCTGCTGCAGCATGTCCAATGCCCGTGGCGACACCACGCCGTTGGCGCGACCATTCGCCTGAGCAAACTTCCGGGCGAAGAAATCCGCAAGCGGCGCGATGTCCGCAGGCCGCTCCCGCAAGGGAGGCACCCTCAGCGTAATGACATTGAGCCGAAACAGCAGATCTGCCCGGAAGCGGCCCAGGCGCACGTCCTTTTGCAGATTCCGGCTCGATGTGGCCACGATGCGGACATCGATCGGGACGGGTTTGTTGCCGCCGACCCGATCGATTTCGCGCTGCTGCACGGCCCGCAGCACCTTGGCCTGCATGCGCAGGTCCATCTCACCAATCTCGTCCAGCAGCAATGTGCCGCCGTTGGCAGCCTCGAACTTGCCGATATGGCGAAACGCGGCGCCGAGGAAGGCGCCCTTTTCGTGGCCGAACAGTTCGCTCTCCAGCTGCGCGTCGGATATGCCGGCGCAGTTGATCGCGACGAAGGCACCGGCCTGGCGTCCTGAACTGCGATGGAGGTGCGCGGCGATCAGCTCCTTGCCGGTGCCGCTCTCGCCGGTGATCAGAACCGTTGCGTTGCTTGGTGCCACGTCTTCGACCCGACGCATCAGCGCCACCATGGCCGGGTCGCAGATCACCATCGGCTCGCAGGCCTCCAGAGGCGTCTGGGAGCCCGCAAGCTGACGGTCCCCATGGTTACGAATAGATTGCGCCCAGGCCTCCGGCGCGTCCCCAAGGCCGCCGGCGTCGCATGGGCCGGACAGTTGCTCGCGTTTGATCGCCTCGACGAAGCCGGGGACATCCTGCGATAACGCGCAAACCACGAGGCCAAGTCGCCCGACCGTTGGCAGCAACCCCAGTGCTGCTGCCACCCCGTCGGCATGATCATCCCCCCTACCCCGCTCGCGCAGCGCGGCCGCGGCCTGACCGGCCGTCTCGTCGGGAAGATCAATGATCAGGAATCCGCGAGGAGACTGCTTCATGTCAGTTCACGCGGTCGGACTTGACGATCTCGGTCATCGTGATGCCGAGCCGGTCGTCCTCGACCACCACCACCTCGCCACGGGCGACCAAGCGGTTGTTGACGTAAATGTCGATGGCCTCGCCAAGCTTGCGATCGAGTTCGACCACGGCGCCGCGACCAAGCTTGAGCAATTGCGACACCTGCATCGAGGCCTTGCCCAAAACGGCCGAAACCGTGACGGGGACATCGTAGATCGCTTCCAGGTCGGCATTGCCGCTGTGGGTGTCCGGGGGGGTGGATACCGCCACGTCGAAGTCATCCTCACTGGCCATCGTTCTCGTCCTTTGCTTCGGGATGGCTCAGGGCAGGATGCAGCGCTTCCATGATCGCTTGCCAAACCTGGGCCGGTCGCCGACTGGCGTGACCGGAGCCCCAGGAGACCCGTGCATCGCCGTCCTTCATGTCGTCCAGACCGACGACGCTGATCTTGTCGCGCAGCTCCTGGTCCAACGGTGCCAACGCGGCCACGATATCGTCGGCAATCTCGCTCGGAACCTCGACCCGAACCGTCGGCTCACGCGACAGGCCGGGCAGGACGTGGTTCAGCATGGCACTCACTTCGCTCAGCGCGGAGCGTTGGATCAGCTCGGGCATGACGCCACGCATCGCCGCTATCAAGGTTTTGGCCAGGGCGTCGGCAGCCTGGTCGGCAACGCGAGCCGCTTCGTCGCGTCCGTCTGCGATGGCAGCGGCGATGACCCCGAGGGCGTTGATTTCGGATGCCGTTTTGGCCGCCTCCCGGGAAGCGGCTGCATCGGCCAGGCCGGCAGCGCGGCCCGCATCGAAGCTTTCCTGCCTGACCGCGGCAAGCTCCGCCTGGCTGAACTGGGGCGGGAGCGGCTGCCGGAGGGCCTCGTCATTGAGGTCACGCTGCAGGAACAGTGACGCACGACCCATCCGTGCCAGGACGTGGTCGGGTGGCAGAGAACCGCGTTCACGCGGGACCCAATGCGGCTCGAAAGCGGGCAAGATGGCCTTTTCATACATTGCTAGAAGACAACCTCCTCTTCACTGGCCTGCTTGATTTCGATCCGGCCTTCGGCGGCAAGATCCTTTGCCACACGCACCAACTCCGCACGGGCCTGATCCACGTCCCGCAGTTTCACCGGTCCGAGGCCCTCCAACTCCTCGCGCAGCATCTTGGCAGCGCGGTCGGACAGGTTCCGGAAGAACAGGTCCTTTATGTCGTTGGCCGCGCCCTTCAGCGCCATGGCGATTCTGTCCTTCTGCACGGTACGCAGCAGGACCTGGATCCCTTGGGCGGAGATGCGCCCAAGATCATCGAAGGTGAACATCAGCGCGCGGATCCGGTCCGCCGCGTCCTGGTCGCGACGTTCCAGCGCCTCGAGAAATTTCGTCTCCGACCTCCGGTCCAGGTGATTGAAGATCGTTGCCATTTGCTCATGGGGATCGGTCCGCGATGTGCGTGCCAGATTGGACATGAACTCCAACCGCAGGGTACGTTCGACGTCCGTAAGGACGTCTGGCTGCACTGTCTCCATGCACAGCAGACGCACGACGACCTCGGTGGCAAAGCCTTCGGGCAACTCGGCGAGTACCCTGGCGGCATGGTCCGGCCTGAGCTTGGAAATCACCACGGCAACGGTCTGCGGGTACTCGTTCTTCAGATAGCTCGCGAGCACGTCCTCATCGACATTGCCAAGCTTGTCCCACATCGTTCGGCCGGCGGGTCCGTGGATCTCCTCCATGATCTGCGCAACACGGGATGGCGGCAACGACATCAGCAGCAGTCGTTCGGTGCTTTCGATGCCGCCGACGAGCCCGGTCGCGTTGTTCACACTGTCGTTGAACTCGGCGCAGAGCTGTTCGACGATCTCGGCTGGAATCGGTCCAAGGTGCACCAAAGCCTTCGACACTTCACGGATCTCATCATCATGCAGCATCGTGAAGAGCTTGCCGCCCTGGACGTCGCCAAGGGCCAGGACCAGAATCGCCGCCTTTTGCGGCCCGGTCAAAGCGCCATAGTCCGGACTGGTGATGGCCATCTCAGACCTTCTTTCCTGCGAGCCAGCCACGCATGACCATGATCGACGCGTCGGGCTGGGTCTCAACCTGCAGGCTGAGCCTGCGAAGAGAAGAGGCCCGCATTTCGCCCTGGATGTTGGCGACGTTCAGCATGGTATCCTTGTCGCCGGTGTCCACCTCCGGACTGCCGGTCAGCAACTGGTTGGTTTGGACAGGGTTTGCGTCCGTCAGGAGCGCCTGGACTGCGGTGGGCTGCGGCCCGGCCAGGGCCGGAACCGGAGCCGTGGTCAGCAGGCCGCCCGCGAGCTTCAGCGCCATCGGGCGAATCACGAACCCGAGGGAGAACAGGGCAACAATGGCGATCACCCCGAACGTGATCAACGAGACGAGGTCCGCCTTTCCCAGCCGCCACCACGGCCCCGGGGCACCGGAGTCCGCGAATTCGTCGGGCGCGGAGAAGCGCATGTTGACGACATCGACGTGATCGCCTCGCTTCTCGTCGTAGCCCACCGCCGACTTGACCAGCGTCGCGACCCGGTCGAGTTCGGGCTGGGTCAGTTCGCGCCATACCGGCTTGTCGCTCGCCCCCGGGGCGGTGATGCCATCGATCAGCACTGCCATGCTGATCTTCTTGATGGATGGCACGTCGTGAACAATGGTACGGACGGTCTTGTCGATTTCGAAGGTGGTGTTCTCCTCCTGGCGGTTGCCCGACGTTCCGCTTGTGCTGCTCTGGGTATCGGGGTTCGGAAGGTTGTTTTGGACAGAGACGCCCGCTTGCGGTTCGGTCGTTTTGTTCGAGTCAGAAACGGTCTGCTGATGGCGAACGACCTGCCTATCCGGATCAAACCGCTCCTGCGTCTCGTTCACGCGGTCGAAATCCATGTCGACAGTGGCTTCCGCGCGGACGTGTCCCGGGCCGAGCGTGCGGCCCAGCATATCTTCAACTGCCGCGTCCAGGCGTTGTTCGATGGCCCTGCGAACGTCGCCATTGCTTCCGGTCCCGCCGTCGGCACCTGTCCGCCCGGGTCGCGCAAGCAGTTCGCCGCGGTTGTCAATCAGACTGATGTTCTGCGCCTTCAGTCCGGGCACGGCGGTCGAGACGAGATTGACGATGGCCTGCACTTCCTCATCACCCATCCGCTGTGCGCCGGCCATCGCAAGCACGATCGAGGCTTTCGCTTCCTGCTGTTCCCGCGCGAACGGCTCTCGCCTGGCGAGCACAAGATGAACGCGAGCATTACGGACGCCGCGTATGGTACGGATGGTCCGCCCGAGTTCACCCTCCAGTGCGCGCAGCTGATTCATCTGCTGCTGAAACTGGTTCGACGTCAGGCTGTCGCTGCGGTCGAAGACCTCGTACCCGACCGATCCGCCGGTCGGCAGGCCCTCGTGAGCCATCGCCAGACGCAGGCGGTCGACCTGGTCCGATGGGACGAGTATTTCCGTTCCGTTGTCCTTCAGCTGATAGACGACATGCATCTTGTCGAGCGCGCCCGCGACCGAGGCGGAGTCCTGCAGCTCCAGATTGCTGTAGAGCAGAGCCATCGGCTGGGTGCCGCCGCGCAGCGCGACGGCGACGATGATTGCCAGGACAGCCAGGCCCACGCCGGCGATGCCAAGCAGACGCGGGACGCCGAGGGTCTTCAGGCTTTCGAGAAAGCGCTTCACCGGGGATCCAGCCCCACGATGCACCTTTCATCCGAGCCCATCGTCAGCCACTTCCCAGCTTGCACCGTGGTGCTCCCATGCCGCTGAACATATTTATAGGTGCGAGATTGCGCTTTGCCGTCAGGTGGCGGCGATATTTGCCTCGTAGGGGCAGTTTCGCCGCTGCACCGTGCCTTTCCGGTGCCGAGCGATCGGAGCAGCAGACGCGTTCGATTCCGTCCGATGCTGGTGCTGGCTATGTCCAGAGCACGGCACCTTTTTCCCTGGCGGCTTGATTGGGCGATGGCGGCGATCAGGCGCGCGTTCCGGAGAATAGCGAGCAGAGACCCCCTCTCGGAAGGGTCTGTCGCCTGTCCTAATGGGGAAATTATCGGAATTCATAATGGAGAATTCGGTCGTTCCCGGCACCGGGATATTCGGTTTCGGATGTAACGGACCTATTGTCCGCTGCTCCGTTGGTCAGGCGATCACGGATGCTGCCTGGCCCTGCGCGGCTTGTCCGCTTTGCGATGCATAGCTTTGGATCGCGTCCATGATCTGCTGAAGCATCTGGGCTGCAGCCAAGGAGCTGGTGGTCGAAGCTTGCGCACTTGCTGCGCCGGTCGATGCGGCGGTGGTGGTGTCAGCCGAGTTCGATGCGATGGCCTGACTCGCCGTCGACGAGGATGTTCCATCCGTCGAACTTCCCGAGTTTGGCCGAGGCGGCGGCGGTCCGAACGGTTGATCAACCGACGACGACTGGCTGGTCGATGTAGCCTGCAGGCTGCTCAGCAAGGAGTCCAGATCTGCGATAACGCTCGAAGTGCTTGTGCCTGTGGTCGCGGCAGTGCCTGCTGTCGTCGCATTGGCCGCAGATGTTCCGGTCGACGCGGTGCCTGCTGTCGTGGTGCTGTTGTTCGAGCCTGACGTTGTATCCGGCTGAAGGCCGAGCAGGTAAGACCGGAGATCGGTGAGCAGCTTGGTAAGGGAGCTGTCCAAGGTGGTGGAAGACGTATTGCTTGCGGCCGTCGTGTCGCTGGTGGCCGTGGAACCAGTGGAAGAGTTTGCCGCGTTACTGGTGGAAGATGTATCCGTCGCATCGATACCTTGCGACGATGTACTGTTTTGCGCTGCCCGCAATTGTTGCAGGAGCTGCCATTGCGCCAGCGTGCTGCTGCCGCCTGAGACTGAACTTATCGACATCGATAACCCCCAAGGAATGCGTCCCAAACGCAAATTCCTCCCGGTGGTTATAGGCACGCATCATTGAATGACAACGAAGGTATACTCGGCCCAGGTCGGAACAACGGCGCCTGCCACGGGGTTGGAGACCTTTCCTGCCGGCACCGCGCCCGCGGCATCATCCCCCTGAGGAGGTCATCGAGACGATCTGGCTATAGGGGACCGTGGCAGCGCCAAACTCCAATTGAACGGCCTGGTTCACCTGCTCCGCTCCGGTGACCGTACCGACCGCCTGGAACGGCACGGCCGTGCCGCCGGACGTCACCGTGACGGTGTAGGCGCCATCCGACAGTTGCTTTCCGGCGCTGTTGGTGCCGTCCCATGTCCAGGTATTCGTCCCGGCCGCGGCGTTCACCGTTTCCGATTTGACTGTCGTTCCGCTCGAATTCGTCACGGTGACCAGCACGGGTTCGGCGGCACTCGTCTGATAATTGACCTGAGCCGAACCACTCTGCAGCGGCAAGGTGCCGCCGGTGAACGTCACCTTGTCTCCGACAAGGGCGTTTGCCTGGCTGAGCTGCTGAGTCTGGTTTGCCGCCAGGATACTGGTGAGAGTCGTGTTGGCCGTGATCTGTTCGGCCACCCCCGTGAACTGAACCAATTGACTGGTGAACTGGCTGGTGTCCATCGGGGACGTGGGATCCTGGTTCTGCAGCTGGGTGGTCAGCAGCGACAGAAAGTCATTGAAGTTGCCAGCCAGCGAAGTCAACGCGCTTGTCGAGCCCGCGCTGCTGCTCGTGTTCGTGGTGGGCGTTGTGCTTGATACCGTCATGGGTCGCTCTTTGTTTCGGTTGCTCGACGAGGGACGCTGTCAGGAATTCGTGGTCATGCGGTAACGTCGATGCCGCCGCGGGCTGCCGCGGCTGCGGCGACCGGAGCAGGCGTGGATTCCGCGGCATAGGATCCGGAAACCTCTGCCGGTTGGTGTTCGCCGGGCTGGTTGCCCCAGCCATCCCATCCCTGCATCCCGCCACCTCCGCCGTTCCAGGAGAAGGACAGATTATGGCCGTCCTGTCCGACACCAGCCTGATTCAGGGCATGTGTCAGGTCCGACTGGTCGTGTCGCAACATGTCCAGGGTGGCAAGCTGTTCGGCTGCGACGTGGATGGAGGTTGTGCCATCCGCTGCGCGTTCCACAGTGATGTGGACCTGTCCGAGCTGATCGGGCGTAATCGAAATCGACAGGCGCCCCCCAACATTGCCCCCCTGGGCCATCGCCACCAAGGCTGGAGCGACCTGACTTGCAACCGAAGGCGTGGAGCCGCCATCCGCCGGTAGCGACCGGGGAGCATCGGCCACGCTCGCAGAGGGCGCCTGTGCACCGGTCGTCTCAATTGCAACGGTCTGGAGATCAACGGCCTGGGTGCCGTGTCCCTCGTGCCCATCGGATGGAACCGTCTCTCGCTCGGTCCGATGCACAATTGAACCGGCAACGGCGCCGAACAGGCCGGCGCTGGCGGGATCGACAGCGAGAAGATTGCTTACTTCCAGGCCGCCAGAAGGCGATCCAACACCCAGGGCATCGGCAGCGGTAACAGGCGCCTGATCGACCGCCGTGGCGCCGGTATCTCCGATCGACGAGGTCGATGCTCCCGGGCGGGAACCTTTGGAAAATGCGATGCCATCGACCCCGGTCCCGGTTACGCGCTGCACCATGTCGACCACGGTGGACAGGCTTGTCGCGACACCGCCCGATAGCTGTGACGTAACGGCCGTGGGCGCCTCGCTGTTGCCGGCCGGTGAGGTGTCGGATGACGTGGAGGGGCCAACACCGGACGCCCGGCTCGGGGTGGCCGGCCGAATCGCCTGGGCAACTGTGCCCAGGACAGACGGATCTGTCGTGCCCGCAGAAGCCGGCTGGGGCATGGCGGAAGACGGAACGCCGGAGAGGGCTTGCTGGCCCGATAGCTGACTCGCTGTCCCGGTGGACGATGTGTCCAACAGAAGGGCGTCGGCGATTGCGGCTGCGGTGGGTGCGCTCGTGTCGGCGGTGTCCGGTTTGGCCGTGGCGCCATCCGCCGCTGCAGTAGCATCTGAACCGACCGATGAGGATGGCGACGCGCCCCCTCCTCCGGCGATGAGCCTTGCTGCGCTATCGGCGGGTGGTTGCGATGCCCCGCCATTCGCGTCCCCCGACACGCCGTCCGGCTGCCCAGCAGGGTTGACGACAGCCTGCAGGACGGCAGCGGCGGCGGCGGTTGCACCAAGCGCGCCCGGCGCCACCGTGGCCCCGTCTGTGGCGGAGGCGGCAGGCGGGTGTTCGGAGGGCTTCGCATGGGGCGACGCATCCGGGTCGGCTCGGTCGCGAGACGTGGCCGGCGGATTTGCCGTATGAGCCGACGACGACGCACCGACCGTTCCGGGCGTCACGGTCTGCGTGCCACCGGCCGAGGAGCGCAGGGTTTTCTCGTGATCGTCTGACTGTGCCGCAGACTCCTGCGCGCCCTGTTGGACTGACTCCAACACGTCGCCGAATCCCGCTGGCGCCGGGGAACCCGAACCGGCCGCCGGGTCGGCCGGCGCGGACCGCAGCCGTGCCGATGTGGTTGTCGATACCTTCAGCATGATCGTCCTGACCGATGGCGCAAAGCTGCACATCGCCCGTGCTCCGCCTGGCAAGGCGAAGCCTGGCATGAACCAGAGTCCGCGCCGGCAAAATTTGCCGCGCCCGGGACAGTCAATGCCGGGATGCGGAAAGGCATGCCGGCGTCGCCATCATTGCCATCAGAATCCAAGCTCATACCAAGCATATAGTTGCCAGGAATATTTTGCGTTCGATGCGGCGCGCATCTGGTTACAATATCGTTTCACTCCCGGGCAGCCGGGTTGCATCGTACAATAAGGATCTGGAAGCGCCGAAGGCGTAGCAACCGCCTGGGCACGCCCGGCGTGGGATACGGTAACCCACCCGGCCGGCTCGGCTCCGCAGCCTCACCGGCAGCAGGCGCGACTAGAATCGTTTCACGGACAGCACTTCCGAGGTGCGCCGGATCGTCTCGACGGCATCGTCATACGTGGCGATCGCGAGGCAGGCGATCAGCGCATCGACGATGCAAAGCTGGGCGATGCGGCTGGCCATCGCCTCCGTGCGGAACTCGGTCTCCCGCGCCATCGTATACAGCACGACATCCGCATAGGATTGGATCGGCGACTTCCCGTAGTTGGTGATGCAGATCGTTTGCGCGCCTGACTCCTTCGCCAGGCGCATGGCCGTTACGGTCTCATGCGTGCTGCCGGAATGACTGACGGTGATCACGGCCACTTTCGGGCCGGTCAGCGAGGCGCTGATCGCCTGGATATGGGAATCGATCACGACCTTGCAGTTGATCCCGATCCGGACCATGCGGTAATGCGCGTCCTCAACGATCGGCGCGGAGCTGCCGATGCCGTACAACTCCACACGCTCCGCTGCCAGGATAAGTTCGACCGCCCGCGCCACCGCCGTGCGGTCGAGGACCTTCAGGGTGTCGTGCAAGGCCTGGACGCCGCTGAGGAAGACCTTGTCGACGATCGTCGAGACGTCGTCGTTGCGGTCGAGGTCCTCGTGGATGAACTGCACCGGCTGCACGAGATCGCGTGCCAGGGCGAGCTTGAGGTGATGGAAGCCCTTGGCGCCAACCTGCCGGCACAGGCTGACCACGCTGCCTTCGCTCGCGCCTGCCCGATCGGCCAGTTCCGTGACCGACATGTGCACAACCTCGGCCGCATTTGCCGCGATGAACGCGGCAATCCGGCGGGCGGCCGGCGGCAGCGATGCCTGGATGGTCCGGACACGATCGAGGATGCCATCCAATGGCGGGGCGCGGTTGGCATGCGCCTCCACCGTCGCCTCCCGACTGTTCCGGCGCCGTTCCGCCATTCACAACTCCTGTCCGTCAGAGACCACACGACCCCGCGGCCACAGCGCTACGGTGACACGCAGGGCCATCAGGGTTCAAATTGAACTTCATTCATTTTTTATGCGCAAGTCACTGCGGTATTTTCATACTGTTGTCATATTGGTTGCGCTAGGGTTCGGCGTCAGCGGACTGACGATGTCGCAATGGGGCTGAACCAGGTGAGAGCCGATCGTGAGCGGAGCAGTCGCGCAAGACCGCATTCCATGGGCGACCGACGTCGCCGCTGGACCAGCATTGTCCCGGCCGATCCGACATGAGTTGGACCGCGTCCCTGTGGCTGCTGGCGGCCGCGTTGTCGATGCTGCTCGGGCTTGAGCTCCAACAGGCTGCGATCCGCGCGTACCCGACCACCGACGCAGCGCTTGCCCCCCAGTCCCCGCTTGCTGTCAAACGGAACGATACGCCAGCTGGATTGCGGATGAAAGCACTGGCGGAGCTTGTCCGGACCAGCCTCGCCCGACCGCTTTTCGTAGCGTCCCGTACGCCATTTTCGGTGACGGCCGCTCCACAGCCTGTCGCCACGATGCCGCGGCTGACGGGCGTGATCGTCGCATCCGACGCCCACCTTGCGCTGTTTGCCCCACCGGAAGGCAAGGTGATCGTGGTGGCCGAGGGCGGCAGCGTGGGCGATTACCTGATCAGGTCGATTTCGGTGAACCAGGTGGTCCTCTCCGGCCCCGGCGGCGAGCATGCGCTGCGTACCGGCCTGCGCCAGGTCACCCCGCATGTCATCCATGCCCAGCAGGAGGCGTCGGCGCGGTAGGATTGCACCCTGGCCCTGCTCGCGGCAGCGGCATTCCGGCGCATGACGGTGGGATGAAAGTTTCCGGTCACCCTGAAACTGGCTGGAGCAGCGCGCGTGGCACCGGGATGGACGATCCCGGCTGCGAAGCCGGACTGAATTATTTTCAGTATAAATGCTTCCTGTGACACATATTATTCATCCCGCCTTCATCCCTGACCTCGATCAAATTCCTTACGTTTCCCTTGGCTGATGCCAGCGGCCCAAGCCGCGGCGGACCAACCTGTCCATATCGAGGAGCAACCGACACATGGCGCACGCGACGACTAGACGTGGCCTCTTCAAGGGGGCCATGACCGCTGCCGCATTCGCGGCGCTACCGCCCAGCATTCAGAAGGCGTTTGCAACGAGCGCCGCGGTGAGCACCGGCACCATCGCCGACGTCAAGCACATCGTCATCCTGATGCAGGAAAACCGCGCCTTCGACCACTATTACGGCACGATGCGCGGCGTTCGCGGCTTCGGCGATCCGTTCCCGCACCCGACCGTCAGCGGCCAGCCGGTGTGGTACCAGAAGAATGGCCCCACGGGTGCCACGACCCTGCCGTTCCCCATCCTGCAAACCAAGAACTGGGCATTCCCGCCGGATCTCTCGCACAGCTTCTCCGACCAGCAGGGCGCCTGGGGACAGGGCCAGGCATCGTACTGGCCGCAATACAAATCCGCGTCCACCATGGGCTACTACACTGGCGCCGAACTGCCGTTCCAGTTCGCGCTGGCGCAAGCCTTCACCATCGGCGACGCCTATCATTGCGCCGTCGCCAGCGGCACCGATCCGAACCGCGTCAGCCTCATGTCCGGCAGCAGTTGGGACCCGACGCTGGCCGCGCAAGGTACGCCCAGCACCGATGCCCACGGCGAGCCCAACAACCTGCGCTGCTGGGTTTCCGGCACGTGGCCCAGTCCCGGCTATTCGTACAATCTGATCGCTGCCAACCAGCCATTCACCTGGCCGAACATCGCAGACGTGCTGACCGAGGCTGGCATCTCCTGGCGGATCTACCAGGACATGAACAACAACTGGACCGGCGCGATGAACGGCTTCCTCGCGTTCCAGAGCTTCCGTACGGCCGCCCCCGGCTCGACGATCTATGTGAACGGGATGACGACCTGGACGATCGCCGACCTGCAGGCCGCCGTGCAGAACAACACCCTGGCCACGGTCAACTGGGTGCTGCCGTCCGCCGCCGAATCCGAACATCCCGGTGCGCCGTGCAGCCCGACCCATGGCGGCTACTTCGTCGAGACCGTACTGGAAGCGCTGACCGCCAACCCGGATGTCTGGGCCAGCACCATCTTCATCCTGAACTTCGATGAGAATGACGGGTATTTCGACCATGCCGTCGCCCCGGCCGTTCCGTCCTACGACACGAACGGCGTGCTGCAGGGCAACTCCACGGTCCCTGTCGCGGGCCTGTATTTCAACAATGCCACACGCACCTACTCTTCGGGTTCCTACCTGAGTTCGGCGGACACGATCTCCGGCAATCTCCGCCCGTGGGGCCTGGGCGCGCGGGTGCCGTTCACCGTCGTCTCGCCGTGGAGCAAGGGTGGCTGGGTCAATTCCGCAACGGCCAGCCACGCCTCGATCGGCCTGTTCCTCGAAAAATGGCTGGGCGTCACGGTCCCTGCGATCAGCGCCTGGCATCGTTCCGTGCTCAGCGACCTGACCTCGTTCTTCAACTTCGCAACCCCGAACGACACCTTCCCGACACTGCCGGACCTGAGCGGCTATGCCGCCTCGGACGCTGCGTCCAAGACATTGCCGGCCGTCGCCCCGCCCACAACTCAGTCGTTGCCGACGCAACAAACCGGCCTGACGCTTTCCCGCGGCTTGCCGTACGCGCTGAACACGACCGCTTCGACGGACGCGTCCGGCGTGGTGACGCTGAACTTCATCAACACCGGCAAGCAGGGCGCGGTCTTCCATGTCTATGACCAGCTCAACCTGAACCGCATTCCGCGCCGCTATACGGTCGAAGCCGGCAAGACGCTGAGCGACAATTTCTGGAACACATTCGGAACCAACTACGTCTCGGCGCCATCCGGTACCTACAACCTTTGGGTCTATGGCCCGAACGGCTTCCTGCGCACATTCCAGGGCGCCGTCACCCAGGAAGGCATGCTGGACCTGAAGCATCCGGAGATCGAACTCACCTACGACACCGAGAGAGCCGGCATCCACGTCAGCCTGCGCAGCAATGCCGCCAAGCCGGTCGACTTCGCGCTGATCGACAACGCCTACGGAAGTTTCGAGCAGCAAACCGTCTCGGTGGGACCCAACGAGGTCGCCAGCCTGTTCCTGTCCGTCAAGGACAGCGGCAACTGGTACGACTTCAGCGTGAAGGCGGGGAACGGGTTCCATCGGCAGTTCGCCGGCCGCATGGAAGACGGCAAGGACCACATCACCGATCCGCAGATGGGACGGCCGATCGCGCCCTATACCAACCCCGCTTTGGCCTGAGACGCCACACCCCGTTCGGCTATCCGGTGGGACGGCATGCCGCCCCACCGGGACAACCTGAAAGGCAATGACATGATATCCGCGCTCCTGCGCTCCCCGCTCAATCGGTCGCTCGCCGTCGTCGTCCTGGCCGGTTCGCTCTATGCCACCGCGGCGCACGCCACGCCCAGCACCATCGACTTTGGTTCGATTCCATACGGGTCAGTCGACGGCGTCACCGCGGACGGCGTCACCTTCGGCTACACCGAGTACGGCTCATCGTCCCCGCAAGCCTGGTTCAATGTCGACCTCGGTTCCGGTGTGACCCAAAACGTTCAGACGCCGGCCCTGGTCGGGTACACCGACGGCGTGCTGACGCTCAACTTCGCCGCGCCGGTGAGCGCGATCGCTTTCGGCGTTGCCGAGACCACGGATATCACGCTGACGCCGGGCTTCTCGGTGTCGGTGTACGATGCCACCGGCAACCTGCTGAGCGCCAGCAGTGTTGAAACCGATCCGCTGGTCTACTTCTCGGAAGGCCAGTACAGCTACGGTGGCCAGTTGGCATCGAAAGCGGTCATCACGTTCGATTCGACTGACGCCAACCTGTTCGCCCTGGGTTCGGTGACCACCACGGTGCCGGAGCCTTCCAGCATGGCCATCTTCGCGGCAGGCCTCATCGCGTTGGGTGCAACGATCGTCCGGCGCCGCCAGGCCTGAGCAGCGCTTGCTGTGATATGAAACGATACCACTGCTGACGAAGGGTGTGACCCGCGCTGCCTGCGGCGCGGGTCACACCCTTCGCGATAGCCTGCTATCCGACACGCCGACCGGTTTGCCCACGACTCAGCCGAACGGAAAGGACCCGCTCATGCAGTATCTTCTCAACATCGCGCAGCACCCGCGACCGGAAAAGCCAAGGCCGCCGATCCTGCTCGATTCACCGGACGATGCCGCGATCCTGGCGAAAGCCGATGAGATCGCGCAGCAGATCCGTGATGCGGGAGCCCTGAAGGTGCAGGTCCAGGTGCGCCTGGCCGCCAACCTCGTGCTGGTCGGCCACGTCGGCGACGACGCCTGATCCACACCGCGCGACTCGCACTGCGCGGTGGATCAGCAATTGATGGCGTTGACCGCCAATCCGCCTTGCGATGTCTCCTTGTACTTCGACAGCATGTCGCGCCCGGTGTCGCGCATCGTGCGAATCACCTGATCCAGGCTGACGAAATGCGACCCGTCGCCATGCAATGACAGACGTGCCGCGTTGATCGCCTTCACCGAGGCCAGCGCGTTTCGCTCGATGCAGGGGATCTGCACCAGGCCGGCGATCGGATCGCAGGTCAGACCCAGATTGTGCTCCAAGGCGATTTCAGCGGCGTTCTCCACCTGGCCGTTGCTGCCGCCCAGCGCCGCCACCAGGCCGCCTGCCGCCATTGCGCAGGCCGACCCGACTTCGCCCTGGCAGCCGACCTCCGCCCCCGAAATGGAGGCGTTCCGCTTGATGAGCGTGCCGATCGCCGCCGCCGCCAGGAAGAATGTCTCGATGCCGTCCGCAGTCGCTCCGGTCACAAATCGGTCGTAATAATGCAGGACGGCGGGAACGATTCCTGCCGCGCCGTTGGTCGGCGCCGTCACCACGCGCCCGCCCGCGGCATTCTCTTCGTTCACCGCAAGGGCAAACAGGTTGATCCAGTCCATGCCCTGCAGCACGTCGCGCTCGTTGCGGTCCTGCTGGGCAATCAGCCGAAGATGGAGACCAGGGGCGCGTCTTCGCACCCGCAGCCCGCCCGGCAGCTCTCCGCTCGCGCGCAATCCCCGGGCCACACAAGCCTGCATCACCGTCCAGATATGGGCGGTGTCGCGGGAGATCTGTGCGTCTGAACGAAACGAGCGTTCATTGTGGCGTTGCAGCGCCGCGATGCTCAGCGAAGCAGCGTCCGCCATGGCCAGGAGTTCGGTCGAGGTCGTGAACGGATACGGCACCGCGGTGGCATCGGGCGCGCCGGACGGTTCGTCGTCCTCGTTCACGATAAAACCGCCGCCCACGGAGTAGTAGGTGCGCGCAAACTCGGCCTTCACGCTGCGTGCCGTGCAACGCATCGCGTTCGGATGACGCGGCAGCATGGCGCGATTGAACACGATGTCCCTGGTCGGATCGAATGCAACGATCTGGCCATCCGGCAGGCGCAGCGTCTTCCGTTCTGAGACCGCACCAACCAGGGCAGCTATCTGGTCCGGATCGACCCGGTCCGGCTGTTCCCCGAGCAGACCGAGGACGACGGCTGTGTCTGTTGCGTGGCCCTTGCCGGTGAGTGCCAGGGAGCCGAACAGTTCCACCCGCAGGTCCTGGATCGGCATGCCCGCGGGCAGTGCCGCAATGAAGCGTGACGCCGCCACCATCGGGCCGACCGTGTGCGAGCTGGACGGCCCGATTCCGATACGGAACAGGTCGAACATCCCGATCCAGGACGGTACGTCGTCGGACATGGCTTTCCCCAGGTCGCTGTGGCAACGCAGACTACGACCGGCTTACCGGGAATTGGCAACGGGCCTCCATCACTTTCCGGACGCTCAGCGTCTGTTGGCGTTGAATCAGGCAGATTCCCGCTCTGAACCAGCAGCTTGCCCAAAATAAGCGCGTCGTCCGTGACGCGGCTCTGGATTCTCACGAGCGCCGCACCCAATGCGCACAAAATCGGCAGCGCATCCGCACGGTGCCTGCAAAGTCTGCTTATCAAGCGCGGAAACGCGCATTACAGTCGGGGCTTCCGCAGGAGGAGTACAAACATGCAGATCGTCGCCGAAGCAGCCCACGACATCCTGGAAGCCGAACGCCGGCAGGCGCGCATCGACATGGCGGCCGCACACCAGCTTGCCGTGATGGACGACTTCCATGAAGGCATCGACAACCATTTCACGCTGAACGTGCCTGGCCGCCAAGGCCGGTTCTACCTGAACGCCTTCGGCCTGCACTGGAGCGAGGTCACCGCGAGCAACCTGATCGAGGTCTCGTACGACGGCGATGTCGTTGCCGGCAAGGGCGTCCCCGACCGCTCCGCCATCTGCATCCACGCGCCGATCCACCGTCTGGTGCCGGGCGCCGAGTGCGTGCTGCACACGCATATGCCGTATTGCACAGCGCTCGCCCAACTCGAGGACATGACGCTGGAAATGACCGGCCAGGCGGCGCTGTACTTCATCGACAAGATCGCCTACGACTACGAATATAACGGTTTCGCCGACGAGCAGACGGAAGGTGAGCGCATGGCCGCCCTGATGGATGGCAAGCCCATCCTGATGCTGGCCAACCACGGTGTGGTCGTGACCGGCAAGACCGTCGCCTCGGCCTATCACCGGCTGTATTTCCTGGAGCGTGCCTGCCGCACGCAGATGTTCTCGATGTGGACCGGCATGCGCCGCAAGTTCGTCGCAGATGAAGTCATCGAGAAGGTACGCGCCCAGTCGCGCAACACCAACCCGGCCTTGGAGATGAGCCCTGCGGACTACTACTTTTCGGCGATGAAGCGCGTGCTGGAGGCGCGCGGATCCAGCTACGCGGCGTAGCCGTTTGGCCTGGCGGAGTGGCGGGGCAGGTTTCCCCACCACCCGCACCAGGCGTTCTAGAAGCTCAATGACGCCGGCACCTGCTCCGGCATCACGCCGTTCAGTGCGAGACCCGCGATCATCTGCTCGCGGATCGTGCCGATGCCACGGTTGAAGTCGATCCACGCATTCACGACCTCAACGAACCTCGTATCCGGTTCGCGCTGGACGCCGTAGCAACTCGGCAGCGACACCACCGGCGTATCCAGCAAGTGATACGGGCCCAGGCTGGGATTTTTCCCGACCGTGCTCAGTCCGATCGTCGCTGCGATCACCTCCGCGTCCACCCGCCCGGCCTGCAGCGCAAGCACACAGTCGTCGATGGTCTTGTATCCGGTCAACTGCGCCTTTGGGGCGAAGCGGCGCGCGCAGGTCTCGTGCAGCGAACCCAGGTCGAACGCAATCCGGACATCGGGCTTGTTCAGGTCGTCCCAGGTCTTCGGCGAGAAGCCCGCCCGCGACAGGCAGCCGAACGGCGCGACGATGTAGGGTCGCGTGAAACCAATCGCCAATGCGCGCTGCGGCGTCGGGTTCAACGCAAACGCGATGTCGATCTTGTTGGATTGCACATCCAGCACGGAATTGCCCCAGGTCGATTCGACGTAGACCACCTCTGCACTCCAGACTGCGGCGATGCCTTTCGCCATTTCGATCGCAGAGCCTGACCATGCGCCGGTGGCGATGTCCTTCTTGAAATAGGGCGGGCTGCCGGACACCACGGCGATGCGCAACTGCTTGGTCTTGTTGACGCGCTCGAACGTGCTTTCACTGGAGGTCTGGGCCTGTGCGGTGCCGATGAAGAAGCCTACGGGCAAGGCGGCGGCTCCGGCCGCCAGTCCGCGTCGAGTCGGGCGATGGGTCATCACGTGCTCCTGATTTTCGGGGGCGGATGCCCACACCGATACAGCGGACGGCAGCGGGCGATTGCGATATACGCAATCGCCGTGCCGTCACCCGAACACGTGTTTCGTCAGGTAGGCGTTACGGAATTTTCCGGTCGGATCGTAATGATCCGCCAACGCCCGGAATGCCGCCATGCGTGGATACAAGAGCGCAAGCCGCGCCGCATCCGCATGCAGCACCTTGCCCCAGTGCGGACGGCCACCGATCGGCAGGAGCATGTCCTCGATTTCGCGGGAGAGGGCGTCGACCTCCGCCGGCTTGTGATGCCAGGTGAAATGGATCGCGACCGCATCGTGACCATAGACCGGGCTAAGCCACAGATCGTCCGCTGCCATCGTGCGGATCTCGGTCGCATGCAGGTGCGGATCGATGCGCGCACCCATGCCAGGCACGGCGGTCAGCGCGGCAACCGCCTTGGCACGCGGGACCATGTTCGCGTGGCACCTGGTCCTGTTCCCCTACTGTCCCTCCGGCCACAGTGTGTCGATCACCTGCAGGATCACCGCCTCCGCCCGCTGGATGGACGCCTGGCCGCAGCGCTCCGCGATATCCGGCTTGCGCTGGGCAATCGCCTCGAACACTTCGCTATGGCCCTGGTAGGACGCCTCCAGCATCTTGCGTGTATGGGAGTGCGCAACGTACCGGTATCGCAACGCCTGCTTCTCGATCCCCGCCGCGATGCGCATCAACGTTCGGTTGGACGAAGCCGCATGAATCGCGGATGTAAACGCCACGTTGCTGTCGAAGAACGCCCGAACATGCTCGCCCTCCAGCGCTTGCGCCATCGAGGCCAGCAACGTGCGCATCCCGGCCAGATCGGACTCGGTGGCGTGCTGCGCCGCTTCGCGTGCTGCGAGTCCTTCCAACACCACACGACAGGCATAAACTTCCTGAAGATCGCGGCGCCCCATTGGCGTCACCCGCACGCCGCGGCGGGCCAGGCGCATCACCAGACCGTCGGATTCAAGCGCACGAAACGCCTCCCGGACCGGTGAGCGGCTAACGTTGTACTCGGCGCAGAGAACATCCTCCATCAAATGCGTGCCTGGTTGCAACTCCAGGAAAATGATCCGATCGGACAGGGTTCGCGCCAGTTCCTGACCAATGACCGCCGGAAGGCGGAAGCTCGAACCTTCGAAACCTGCAGCGGCGTTATTCGCCGAACCTGCCCTCACCAGCATTGTTCCCCGCATCGGCCTGTTCGCAACATATTGCATAATATACATTTCATCGACTTCAAAACCAGTGACTGGCCATAAGACATCGCATCAAGGTAACTTGTAGTTGACTTTGTCGGGCGCCACTGCCTTCAGCGGATCCGGGTAGAACAGGGTCTGCCAGTCAAGCGGCTTGGCCAGCTTGCCGATCGTCTTCAGTTGCTGTTCGGCAATCTGCATGTTGCCGACGGACATCTGGTCCAGGCGGATGTCGTAGCTCAGCTTGTCCATCAACGATTTGCTGAACGCTACGTCCAGTTTCAGGAACTTGGCGACATGCGCCGCCGCCGCGCCACGCTGCGTGTTGATCATCGTTGTAGCCTCGATCAGACTTCGCATGAAGGCCTGCGCCGGCTCTGGGTTCTGCGCCGCCCAGCCCTTATTGAGGTAGACGAATACACGGCCCTCGATGATTCCAACATTGTCGACCACCAGTTGCGCGCCCTTCACCGCCGCCACCCCGCGCGTCAGCCACGGCTCCCAGGCGCTGTAGGCATCGATGTCGCCGCGTTCCAGAGCCGCAACCATCTCGGGCGCCTCGACCTGCACGATCGTATAATCCTTGGGATTCAGGTGCTGCTTGTCTACCAGCGCCTGCCAGAACACCTCGCTGCCCGAGGCACGCGCGATGCCGAGGCGCTTGCCCTTCAGCGCATCCACATTGGCAACGCCCTTGCCCACGATGCCGTACCAATGCAGCAGCACCGCCCCTTCGGCCGCGATCACGACGTTCGGATCGAGGTTGTGGTCCAGCACGCCGGCCTGTTCGGCACCGAAAGCGGACTGCGCCTGATTCTGGATCAGCAGCGCCACCATCGCCGATCCGCTCGGTCCTGTGTTGAGCTGCACGTCCAGCCCGTTCCTGGCGAAGATCCCAGCCTCCTGCGCCACGTAATACGCCGCGAACGACGGGTCGACGCCGGTCCCTATGACGATCTTCGTGGGCGCGGCACGGGCAGCGGCGGGCAGCACCGCAAATCCGCCCGCAAGCTTGATGGCGGTACGTCGTCCGATCCTGAGCATAACTAAGAACTCCCGTTAAAGACCCTACACCGAGGGCGTGCCGTCGTAACGGCCTGCGAAACGCGCGACGCCGAGACGGAACAGCCGATCGGCGACAAAGCCCAGCAGGCACAACGTAACGAGGGCCACGAAAATATCGTCGATCTGCATATACATCCGGCCGTTCCACAACATGACGCCCAGGCCGGCGTTCGCCGCCACCATTTCGGCCGCAACGATCGTCGTGAAGGAATTCGCCATGGCGATGCGCATGCCGGTCAGGATGTACGGCACAGTCGCGGGCAATGCCACCAGGAAGAAGATCTGCCAGCGATTTGCGCCCAGCACCTGGGCCGCGCGGATCTTGTTGGGTGCGATGGCAGCGACACCGGCGGCAGTGTTCAGGATCACGATGAAGATCGTCGTGTAGATGATCAGGAAGACCTTCGCCGTCTCACCGATGCCGAACCAGATCACCGCGATTGTGATCATCGCCACCGACGGAATGAAACGCAAGATCTCAGTCCATGGCTCCAGGATCTTTCGGGTCAGCGGAAAGCTGCCGATCACCAGGCCGATGGGAATCCCCAGCAGAGCGCCCGCAAAAAAGCCGATGACGATCCGTTGTAGGCTGATGCTGACGTTTTCCAGCAGGCTGCCATCCTGCACCAGCGCTATGGCACGCACCAGAACAGCATAGGGCGGCGGGAACAGCACCGAGCCGACGATGTAGACAGCAGCGACATGCCAGGCCAGCAACAGGCTGGCGAAGCCGATCAGGTACGGCAGATGCGACAGCAGCCACTTGCCCACCGGACGCGCGCGCGGCGCGCGGGCACGGACAGCGGTGCCGATCGAAGCCTCGCTCATGCGGCGCTCCTCTGGCTGGCCCGAGCGACCTCGTCGCGCAGCAGGCCGTGGATGCGGGCGTAGAATGCAGTGTAGCGCGGGTCGGTGCGCAGGCGCTCACCTGCCATATCGATCGTCAGGTCGTCCTTCAGACGCCCGCCCGGTCCAGCCGTCATCACGCCCACGCGGGTGCCAAGGATGATGGCCTCGTCGATGTCGTGCGTGATGAAGACCACCGTCGTCTGCGTCTCCTGCCAGATTCGGCGCAGTTCGCTCTGCATTGTGGCGCGGGTCTGTGCATCCAGCGCACCGAACGGTTCGTCCATCAGCAGGATCTGCGGCTCGTTTGCCAGCGCGCGAGCAATCTGGACGCGCTGCTTCATGCCGCCGGAAAGTTCAGTCGGGTGCTTGGCCTCCTGCCCCGTCAGGCCGACCATCTGCAGATAGTGCATCGCGCGCGCCCGTCGCTCCCGCCTGGGAATGCCGTTCAGGCGCAGGCCGAATTCGATGTTCTCAATGGCAGTCAGCCACGGATACAGCGAGTCGTCGCCCTGGAACACCACGCCGCGCTCGCGCGAGGCGCCGCGGACGGGCTGGCCGGCGACCTCCAATCGCCCGGTGCTGGGCGCGGTGAAGCCGGCGAGCATGCCCAGCACCGTGGTCTTGCCGCAGCCGGAAGGCCCCAGGAGGCAGTAGAATTCCCCGGCGTCCAGGCGAAGGTTGAATTCCGCAATCGCCGTCCACGTTCCGCCCGTGCGCGAGCGGAAAACCTTGCTGATGCCGCTGAGCAAAATAAGCGTCATGACTTTAAATGAGCAAGAAGCGTGCCGCCTCTTTCGATTGCTGGCGGCGTGCCATAGAACAATGCACGCACCTCCAGGGTGCCGTCCACGCCGCACGCCAGGATCGCCTGCCCGCGTGCATCCAAGGGCACGGTACCCTCCACCACGGCGGCATCCCGCACCACCCAGGCACGAAGCGGGGCACCCCGGGTTGAATCCAGCTCGACGATGGCGCCCTCCGGGAGGCCCTGGCGGTCCGCATCGGTCGGATTGAGCCGACAGATACGGCGACGGCTGACCGCACCGGCACGAAATCCATCTGTACACGAAACAACGCGCAGCCGGCAACGGGCTGCCAGCAGGTCCACCCGTCGAGCGGTGGTGCGCGCCGTATCGGGCGCGCCCTGCCCGTCCAGCACCACGCCGTATAAAGCATTCGCCGCTTCCAGCGAGACAAAGCCTTCGCTGACGTCGGCTGCAACGGACGCGGGTGGACGTTGCAGCGGGTCGCCATAGCCGCCGCCGCCAGCCGAACGCAGTACGACGCTCTCGCCCTCGCCGATCAACTCGCCGGCGACCTTGCCGGGGGTGTCGAACGCCACGACGGACCCGTCACGACGCTGCATCCAGGACGCGACGGGCACGCCGCTGCGTCCGCCCAGCACGCCGAATGCAGGCAGTACGGCTCCGTCGGCCAGCAGTGAATAGCGCGCATCGGACGCGCGCACGCGCAACACGCGCTGCATCGACAATCCGCCGCGGGTTCGCCCCGCACCGCCGGAGTCGATCGCCAACCGGGACGATTCCACCAGCAGCGGCATGCGCGCCTCGATCACCTCCGACGGCTGCACCGTCGTCAAATCTCCCCAATCGATCGTCGCCATCGCGCTCGGTCCGTCATCGGCCGCGAACGCGCCGTTGCCGCCGCCGGACCACTCGTAGTGCACCCATTCGCGCTTCGAGCGATTGTCGTAGCCGCCCAGCAAATTGTGGAATGAGGTGCGGCAGAGGTCGCCGGCCACCTTGTCCGGCGCCACCTGGCTCAGCGCACCGACCATCACTGCAAGTACCCGCTTGCGGATTTCGCCATGTGACCCGGCCGGCGCCGGCGGCTGCACGTTGACGATGGTGCCCAGCGGCGCCACCACCTCGATCGGACGCAGCGAGCCCTGATTCATCGGCGCGGCCGGATCGAACACCGACTTCATTGCGATGAACACACCCGCCGCTGAGACCGCCAGCGTGGAGTTGACCGGCACCGGAACCTGCGGCGCGGCGCCTGTAAAGTCCGCGATCATGCGGTCGCCGTCGATGGTCAGTGCGAGAGGCAGCAGCAACGGTTCCAACACGCCGCCAGGAAAGGTCTCCAGGTAGTCCTCAAAATAATAGGTGCCGTCGCGCAGCTCTGCGATGCAGCTGCGCATGCGGGCCTCGCTGCGGTCCAGCTGCAGGCGCACTGCTTCCTGCAATACGTCGATACCGTAACGGGCGCACAGGTCCCGGATGCGCGTCTCTGCCATGCGGCAGGCTGCGATGCCGGCCTGGAAATCGCCGATCCGCTCGTCCGGCACACGCATGTTGGCCAGCAGCAGGTCCATCGCGGCCTGGTTCAGCCGCCCTCCCTCCATGATCTTGATCGGCGGGATGCGCACGCCTTCCTGGTAGATCTCGGTTGCCTTGCCCGACATGCTGCCGGGCACCATGCCGCCGACGTCGGGCCAGTGCTCGCGCACGGCGGGAAAGAAGATCAGCCGATCGCCCTGGAACACCGGGTAAATGATCGTCACATCGTTCAGATGCGTCCCACCGGCGTACGGATCGTTCATCAGGATCACGTCGCCACGGCGCAGTCCGGCGCCGAACTTGTCCATCGCAGAACGAACGGACCACGGCATCGGGACGACGTGCGAGCCGATGTCCTCGGACTGAGCCAGCACCTGGCCGTCGGGCGCGAACAGGCCGCAGGAGAAGTCCTTCGCCTCGAAGATTGCCACCGACTTGGCAGTCCGGAACACGGTCGCCCGCATTTCACGCACGACGGTGATCAGCGCCTGCACGAGCACTTCCAGGGTGATGGGATCGATCGTCATCGCGTCAGCTCCTGTGCAGGACGAGCATGCCCTGGCCGTCCAGCTGAACCCGCCAAGCCGGGGGCACGACCGTGGAGGCCCCAGGCTCCTCGACGATGGCGGGTCCGTCGAAGACCGCCCCAACCGGCATTGCATCGCGGTGGAGCAACGTCGTGGATATCGCCGTGCCACCGAACACCGCCTCGCGCATTGCCCACCGCGCAGCCGCCGCCGAACGCGACGGTTCGGTCGGTCGCGGCAAGGCCGGATTCTCCGTCAGTCCCCACGCCGCCAGACGATAGCTCACGATTTCGCTTGGATCGTCCATCGCCTCCCCGTAGCGCGCAGCGTAGACCGCACGAAAGGCGCGTTCCACCGTGGCGATATCGGCGATGTCGAACGGCAGGGCGACCGACAGCTCGAACGCCTGGCCGAGATAGCGCATGTCGAGCGACACCTCCAGGCGGCGTCGATCGGGCGCAAAGCCGGCGGCCGCAAGGTCGGTGTGGGCGGTTTCGGCCAGGCCGTCGAGCACGGCGCGCAGGGCCGCGACCGGGGTCGTTGCGGTAGCGGACATGCGGGTGCGGACGTAGTCCCGCCGGACGTCGGCGACCAGCAGGCCGAACGCAGAGAAATTGCCCGGCATCGGCGGGACCAGCACGGTCGCCATGCGCAGTTCCTCGGCGACCAGGGCGGCATGCAGCGGGCCGGCGCCGCCATAGGCGAGCAGCGCGAAATCACGCGGATCCAGGCCGCGCATGACGGAAATCTCCTTGATCGCGGAGACCATTCCAGCGGCGGCGATGCGCAGGATGCCCTCCGCCATGGCCAGCGCATCGAGACCGAACCGTTCCGCCAACCGCGCGACGGCCGCGTGCGCGAGATTGCGATCGAGGCTGATCTGGCCTCCGAGTTTCTGGTCCGTGCCGAGCCGACCAAGGACGACGTTGGCGTCGGTGACGGTGGGTTCGGTGCCGCCATGGCCATAGCAGGCCGGTCCCGGGCGCGCACCCGCCGAACGCGGGCCAACCGAGATCCCGGTGCCACCGGGATCGGCCGCGGCAATACTGCCGCCGCCGGCGCCCACGCTGTTGATGTCGATCTGCCGCAACGCCAGCGGAAAGCGTCCGACCCGGCCGGCATTGGTCATACCCCAGCCGCCATCGCGGATCACGCAGACATCGGTCGAGGTACCGCCCATGTCGTAGGTGATCAGATCGCGATAGCCGGCCAGCCCGCCCAGGTGGGCCGCCGCGATCACACCGGCAGCCGGGCCGGACAGCATGGACAGTGCCGGCAGAGACTCGACCTGTTCCGCCGGCAGCGTGCCGCCGTTGGAGGTCATGATCGACACGGCACCATCGTGTCCCGCGGCTTGCAGGCGGCGTCTCAGGCCGCCCAGATAATGCTGCATGCGTGGCGCGACATAGGCATTCAGCGCGGTCGTGAAGAAGCGTGCATGCTCGCGATACTCGGGCAGCACGTCGGACGATGCGCACACGACGCAGCCCGGCAGTGCGGTCCGCAGCACCGCCGCGACGTGTTGCTCATGCGCCGGATTGGCGTAGCTGTTGATGAAGCAGACCGCGATTGCTTCGACACCCTGTGCCGCCATCATGTCGGCGAGCGGCTCAATGGCCGTCGTGTCGAGTGGGCGCAGGACGGTGCCATCGGCCAGCATGCGCTCGTCGATCTCCAGGCACAGCCGGCGCTCCAGCAGTGGTACCAGCGGCCGCGCTCGGATGTCGTACATCTCAGTTCGTTCGCCGCGGCCGACAATCAGGATGTCACGGTGGCCGGCGGTCATCACCGCGGCAAGGCGGGCGCCGCTGCGTTCCAACGCGGTGTTGGTCGCAACCGTGGAGCCATGCGACAGGCGGCTGATCTGTGCGGCATCGAGACCAAGCTGCGCGATGCCGGCCAGGATGCCTTCGGACTGGTCGACCGGCGTGCTGGGTGTCTTGATCACACGCAACGCCGCGCTGCGCGTATCGTACAGGACCAGATCGGTGAAGGTGCCGCCGACATCGATTCCAAGCCAGATCATTTTTACGTTGCCCTGACTCTTCCTGTGTCCACGCGTTCGGTCGACGCGTGGGCGGGTTGAAATGCGGTTTATCCGAGGTAGCTGCGCAGCACCTCCTCGTTGTCGAGCAATCCGGCAGCGGGGCCGCTATAGGCGATGCGTCCCCCTTGCAGGACCTTTGCCTCGTGCGCCACGGCCGCCGCGACGCCGACATTCTGTTCCACCAGCAGCACGGTCAGGCCGCGTGCGTGCAACATGCGGATCGCCTCGATCATGTCGCCGACCACGGCGGGAGAAAGGCCGACCGAGGGTTCGTCCATCAGCAATATCCGCGGATGGCTCATCAGCGCGCGGCCGATCGCCACCATCTGCTGCTCACCGCCGGAGAGCGAACCGGCACGGCGGCGGAACCGCTCGCGCAGGCGAGGAAACAGCGCGAACACGTCTTCCCGGTCGCGCCCCACTTCCGCTTTGTCATGCCGCGTGGTGGCGCCGAGGTCGAGGTTCTCGGCGACGGTCATGGAGGCGAACACCTCCCGCCCCTGCGGCACCTGCGCCATGCCGCCCCGCACGATCTCATGCGTAGGGCGGCCGGCGACGTTGCGCCCGCTGAGCAGTATGACACCCTTCTGTGGCCGCAACAGGCCGCTGAGCGTGTTCAGCACAGTGCTTTTGCCGGAGCCGTTGCCGCCGAGAAGGGCGACAATGCGGCCTTCCAGGACGGAGAAGCTGACGCCTTCCAGCACGCGCGTGGCGCCGTAGGAGACTTCCAGTCCCTGCACGTCGAGCATGAGCCGGTCAGGCATGCGCAGCAGACCCGAGATAGGCTTCCACCACCTGCGGATCGGTGCGCACCGCCTGCGGCGTGCCCTCGGCGATGACTCTGCCGAAGCTAAGGACCGTGATGCTGTCGGAGACTTCCATCACCAGGCGGATGACGTGCTCGATCAGCACCAGCGTCATGCCGCGTTCGTCACGGATACGGCGCAACAGGCGATCCAGTTCCAGCAAGCGGTTCAAGCTCAGGCCGACGGCAGGTTCGTCCAGCAGCAGCGTGTGCGGTTCGGACACCAGCGCTCGGGCGATTTCCACGATCCGCTGCTGGCCAAACGACAGTTCCTTCGCGCGCCGGTCCTGCGTCGCGGTAGCACCGACGAACTCCAGCGCCTTGCGGGCGCGCGCCACCGACTCGGCTTCCTCTTCGCGGGCGGCGCGGGTACCCAGCGCGCAGGCCAGCAGGCTGGCGCGCGTTTTGGCGTGCAGGCCGGTCACCATGTTCTCCAGCACCGTCAGGCCGCCGAACAGGCGCGACGTCTGGAAGGTGCGCCGCAGCCCGCGCCGGGCGATGACGTCGGGGGCAAGGCGATCGATGCGCGTGCCATCCAGGGTGATCTCGCCCTGTTGCGGCCGCGACAGGCCGCAGATGGCGTTCAGCAGGGTTGTCTTGCCGGCGCCGTTGGGACCGATGATGCCGCGGATTTCCGCAGGCGGGACCTGCATCGTCACGTCGGTCAGCGCCGCGACGCCGCCGAAGGAAACACCGACATGCGACAGCATCAGGCGGCTCATGGCCGTCCTCGTGGCGTCGCGACGTAGCTGTCACGCCAGGCCGGATGATGCTGGCGCAGGTAGCCGGCAATGCCGCGCGGAGCGAGCACCACCACGCCCAGCAGCAGTCCGCCAAACGCAATTTCCTGCGCGCCCTGAAATGCCCGCAGGCCTTCCTGCAATCCCACCAGCAGTGCGGCGCCGATGACAGAGCCGGCGACGCTGCCGAGGCCGCCGAACACGATCATCGCCTGTTGCAACACCATCTGCGGCAGGTCGAATGTTTCCGGCGAAACGAACCCCATCATGACGACCTGCAGCCCGCCGGCAATGCCGGCACACGCGGCGCTGAGGCCGAATGCGATCAGCTTGATGTGCAGCAGGTTGATGCCCAGGCTCTCCGCTGCAAGTTCGCCGTCGCGCACGGCAATCATGGCACGGCCGATGCGGCTGCACACGATCCGCGCGGCAAGCAACACGGCGAGCACCACGCAGGCCAGCGCCGCATAGTACGATGCGAGACCCGGTGAAATGAAGGCGGGCATCTGCGGCAGCGGCACGCGGAAGCCGCCGCCGCCCAGGGTGACGGCGTCCCAGTGCTGAAATACCCAGGTGGTGAATTGCGCGAAGGCAAGCGTCGCCAGCGCGAGGTAATGCCCCGACAGGCGGAGCGCGGGGAACGCGATCAGCAAGCCGATCACGGTGGTCAAAGCGATGCCGGCCGGAATGGCGACGACGAACGGGATGCCCAGCCGGGCGCGCAACAGTCCCGCAGCGTAGGCACCGATGCCCCACAGCGCGGCCTGCGCGAATGCCAACTGGCCACAATAGCCAACCAGCAGGTTTAAACCGAGCGAGAGGAGGACGTAGATGCAGAGTTCGTTGGCGATGAAGAGGATGTAGGGGTTGGCGATCAGCGGCAGCAGCGCCATCAGCAGCAGCGCCGCCAACCCGCAGGGCAGCGGTCCGGGCAGGCGGAGATGCCTCATGCGCGGCGCAACGCGGCGCTGCCGAGCAGGCCGCGTGGACGGATCAGCAACACCGCCATGATCACCAGGAAAGCGGAGACGTCGACGAAACCGGAGCCGACGTAGCCGCCGGCCAGCGACTCGATCAGGCCGATGGCGACTGCCCCCAGCAGCGTGCCCGGCAGGCTGTCCAGGCCACCGAACACTGCCGCGGCGAAGCCTTTGATGAACAGCGGAAACCCAATATCGGGATACAGCAGCGTAATGGGTGCCATGAGTGCGGCGGCCGCGCCGGCCAAGGCTGCACCGACGGCGAAGGCAAGCGCGTGGACACGGTCGACGCGGATACCAACCAACCGCGCGGCGCGCCGATTGTCCGCTGTGGCCTGCATCATGCGTCCCAGCGAGGTGAACTTGAAGAACAGCGCGAAGACGACGATCACCAGCACGGCGCCCCCGGTCACCACCAGTTGCTGCGGCAACAAGATGATATCGCCGAACATGATCGGGTCGTTCGGGACCAGCGGTGGAAACGACAGGTAGTCGCCGAGGCCGCCCCAGACCACGCGACCGAACCCCTTCAGCATGAACGACAGGCCGACCGTTGCAAGCACCAGGCTGATGATATCGGCGTTCGCGAGCGGGCGGAAGGCGATCCGTTCCGCCAGCAGCCCAAGGACGAAGCAGGCCGCCACCGCACCCAGCAGCGCGACGAGGTACGGCAAATGCAGCGTGACATGCAGCGTGTAGGCGACAAAGCCTGCCACCATCAGCATGTCGCCCTGCGCGAAGTTGATCGCGCCGGTCGCCTTGTAGATCAGCACGATGCCGATGCCGACCAGCGCATAAAGCGCGCCGTTGGTCAGGCCGGCCAGAGCGAGGTAGGCGAACACGGCGCGTTCCGGTCAATCGACCGGTGTGACGGCGACAACATGGATCGCACCGCCGGGATCCTTCTTCAACCAGACCGGATTTTTGTTACAGCGATGATCGGCCGGCGTACAGGTGATCGGACCGCCGTACACGTCGGTCTGGAAGTTCGTGAGATGGTTCATGACGTCGATGAATTTTGCGCGTGTCAGATCATGGCCGGATTGGCGCAGGGCTTCGATCAGCACCTCGGCGCTGCCGATGCCGAACAGGTTGAACACCGACAGCCGGTCATCCGGATACAGCCTGGTGACTTCGGCGCGCCAGCTTGCGACGGCAGGATCGTCAGGCGTCACCTTGACCATTGCGATGGTAACGAAGTTTGCGGTGGCGCCCGGCACGCCGACCTGTTCCTCGAACGCGGCGGGATCGCCGATGCCCGACTGGCCGATCGCCAGCGGCTTGAAGCCGAACTTCGCTGCGTCGCGCAGGAACACAGCCGCGGGCTTGGGATACAGCACCACGATCACCGCATCGGGATTGGCGGCCTTCAGGTGCAGCACCTGGGCGGTTGCGTCGTTGGCGTCGGGCGCCATCTCCTCATCGGCGACCGGGGTGATGCCTTTTTCCTTGAGCGTCGCCATCAGGGGATCGAGCCGCGAGCGGCCCCAGGAATCGTGCATGGCAATGATCGCGATGCGCTTGGCGCCCTGTTGCCGGGCGAACGCAACCTGCGCCTTGCTTTCGATTGTCGCAGTCAGGGCCGGGGAGAAAATCACGGGCGACACCGGTACAGTCAGCCCGTCATGCACGGCAGCGAACACCACCCAGGGGATGCCGGCCTTCTCGACGTCTTCGCGCACGGCGACGGCGGCATTGCTGCAACCCCCGCCGTCGATGGCGAAGACCTTGTCGTCGTAGATCAGTTTGCGCACGGCAGCGATTGCACCGGCGGGTTCGCAACGGTCATCCTCGCGGACCAGCACCAGCTTGCGGCCATTCACGCCGCCGGCTTCGTTGGCTTTGGCGAACGCGGCCTCCACGCCGTTCATCGCGAGCCGTCCATAGAGATAGCCGGGGCCGGCCATTGGACCGAACGTGCCGATCCTGATTTCGGTGTCGGTGACGCCTGGCACATCGTCGGCGCGGGCGGCGCCGGCGAGCAGCAAAGCCGCCATGGCAAACGGAATGAGTCGTGCCAGTCGCATTGGATCCCCCTCGGCTTACCGCAATGCAACATTGCGGCGGCCGACGACGGACCGCAATAGGATTGCACGGAGTACACAATAATACATGTCAGCCGAGGACGTAGCCGCCATCGGCGATGACGGTTTCGCCGGTGACGTAGCCGGCGGCAGGGGAGCAGAGCATCACGGCCATCTTGGCGATTTCCTCCGCCTCGCCCCAACGGCCCAGCGGCACGCGGGACAGGCCACGATCGCCGGACAGGCCTTTCTGCCTGGTGACCAGCGTCATGCGCGTCAGGCACCGTCCTGGGGCCAGCGCCAGCACGCGCACGCCGGACGGCCGCCATTCCACCGCGGCGCTGCGCGTCAGTTGCGCGACGGCAGCTTTCGCGGCGGCGTAGACTGCGCGGTTTTCGCCGCCGCAGAACGCGGTCTGCGAACTGATGTTCAGGATCACGCCGCTTCCGCGGGCCACCATGCCGGCCCCGAAGGCGCGCATCATCAAGGCCACGCCAAGGAAATCGACATCGATCAGCTGCCGCATCTCTGCCGTGCTGGTCTCCAGCAGCGGCTTTGCGGTCAGCACGCCGGCGTTGTTGACCAGCACGTCGACCGCGCCGGTGGCGGTGGCGAGTCGCTCGATCGATGCGGGATCGGACTGGTCGAACACGTGCGCCTCGGCGCCGAGGCGTGCAGCGACGGGCAACAATGTCTCGCGCTCGACATCGGCCATCACCACCGTGGCGCCAGCCTCGCGGAACGCTGCCGTCATGGCCGCGCCGAAACCGTTGGCCGCGCCGGTGACCAGCACGCGCCGATCGGTGTAGTCCAGGTCGCGGGCGAGGCTCATGGCGCGTTCCTTTCGTTCAAGATCCAGCGCCGGTACGACAGCGCGCCCTCGGCCAGGCCGACGCGCGGCTCGAAGCCGAGGTCGCGTCGTGCGCGCGCGATGACGAGCGGACCGGTCTGGAAAGTGTTCCAGTTGGAACCTGAGAAGTCTTGTTCCAGGCGGACGCCCGGGATGGCGCGGGCGACCTCAGCTGCGACTTCTTCCGAGCTGGCGAGTGTTCCGGATGCGATATTGTAGACGCGAGTGGGAAGGGTGGGAGCATCCATGGCGGCAATCACCGCATCTGTGACGTCATCGACATGGATGTGCTGGCGGTTGCGCGCGGCCGGATCGGGCACGCGGGTCGGGCGGCCAGCCAGTGCATTTTCCACCAGCAGGCGCACGAAGCAGTCGGTGGTGCGGCCGGGTCCGTAACAAGACGCCACGCGCAGCGCCACGCCATCCACGCCGTGTTCGGCAGCGTAGGCGTGCAGCAACGCCTCGCCGGCCGCCTTGGTCGCGCCATAGACGGTGGTCGGACGCAGGATGGTGTCTTCGTCGACGGGCGCCTCGGTCGGTTGCGGACCATAGGCGAGGATGGAGGAGAACCAGACCACGCGGCGCACCTGGTGAATGCGGGCGGCTTCCAGAACGTCGACCAGGCCACCAACGTTCAACGCCACCACGCGCGACGGACTCTCCGGCCACACCATCGGCCCGGACGCGCCCCCGGCATGCACGATCGCGCGGATCCGATGCCGCTGCATGACCTCATGCAAGCGATGCGCATCGCCGATCTCCTGCAATGCAACGTCGCATGGGGGCTCTGACGCGCGCTGGCGATCCATGCCGATCACGGCGTCCCCACGCGCGACCAGGCGGCGGGCGACGGCACTGCCAATCAGTCCGGTCAGGCCGGTAACCAGCACCGTCCCGTCTGCGTCCTGAGGGTCCTGCATCGATGAAGCTGCTCCCCGGCGAGGTCTGCACTCTTGTATTTAGGATACATGATACGCAAAATGGCGCCAGGGGCCCCGCCGGGCCAAATGGTACGACAGCGAGTGAGGCGTGATGATCCACGACGATCCTCGGATTGAAGTCAGCCGGCGCTGGGTGGTGAGCGACGTGTTCGACCGCGGCCTGCCGCCGCACTTGGCGTGGCAGCACGACAATGTTTCCGAGCCGGACTGGAAGTTGCCGATCCCGTCGGAATGCCTGGCTGAGATCGATGCCGCCGTGCAGACACTGCGCGCGCATCCCGTGCCAACCCTTGTGCTGACGCCAGCGGAATTCGCGATGCCCGCCTGTCGCCACCTGATGGGCCGGGTGAAGGCCGTGCTGGACGACGGCGTCGGCTTCGTGGTGCTGGATCGCCTGCCGGTCGATCGTTACGACAAGGCGGAGCTGACGACGATCTACTGGCTGTTGAGCCAGATGATCGCGCGACCGGTGGCGCAGGCCTTCCAAGGCACGCTGCTCTATGACGTGCACGATACGGGACAGAAGACCAGTACGCGAGTGCGCGCCGACCTGACCAACGAGGATCTGAGCTGGCACACCGATTACGGCTTCAACCATCCCCCGCCCTATATCGGCCTGCTGGTCCTGCGCACCGCCCGTTCCGGTGGCGAATCATCAACCGCGAGCCTGCTGGCCGGCCACGAGACGCTGCGTCAGCGCGCGCCCGCCCTGCTGCGGCGCCTGTACCAACCCTACGTCTGGAACCGTCAGGGCGAACATCCTGACGGCGACCCGATCTGCAGCAGCAACCCGGTGTTTTCAGCCACCACCGGAACGGTGCGTTCACGGTTCAACCGGAGCCTTCAGCCGGTCGGATACCGGCTCGTCGACCAGGAGATCGACGCGGCGGGGATGGCGGCGCTCAACGCCCTGCATGAGGTCATGTCGGAACCGGGCAAAGCCATAGACTTCGTGCTGGCGCCTGGGCAGATTCAGTTCCTGAACAACACGCGCGTGGCGCATCGGCGGACGGCGTATGAGGACTACGACGAGCCTGACCGGCGCCGCCACCTGGTGCGGATCTTCCTGCGCGACGAGGGGCGGCGCAGTTACATGGGCTGACGCCGCCGTCGATCAGGTGGGACGCACGTTCCAGAACGTGGCAAACCCCGGCAGCACGCCCGTCACGCTGGTGCGATAGGCGGTGGGCTGCACGAACTGGCCGAGCGGGATGCTGGGAACGTCGACCATGCATTGAAGCTGCATGTCCTGACAGATCTTCTGCTGTGCCGCGACGCTCGGCGCATCGAACCAGGCGTTGCGGAATTCCTCCAGACGGGGACTGACACACCAGCCAGGCCACGCGGAATCGTCGTTGCCGTTGCCGCGGATGGCGTAATGGTTGGACGGGTTCATATGGTCCTCGCCCTCCCACCCCGTGAAGAAGCAGCTCCAGCCACCCTGATCGACCGGCCCGCGATTGTTGCGGCGCTGGAGCATCGTGCCCCAGTCGGTGGCAACGTAATCGACGTTCATGCCGCACTGGCTCATCATGTCGGCCGCGACGTCGCCGATTGCCTTGAATTGCGCGTAGTCGGTGGCCACCAGCATCGTCACTTTTTCGCCGGCGTAACCGGCCTGCTTCAGCATCTGCCTGACCTTGGCGTAGTCGCGCGGCCCGCGCAGAGGATCGAGCCCGACATCGCTCGCCATCGGCGTCTTCGGGCAGAAGAAGCCATGCGGCGTGTAGTACATTGAGGGGTCGTTGCCGACGATCGCCTCCATGAACGACGCCTGGTCGATCGCGTAGAACAGCGCGCGCAGGACGGCGGGATTGTTGAACGGCGGCTGCAAGTGGTTGGGCCGCATCATGTTAACGTTGCCGGTGGGATTGCTGATGCCGACTGTGATGTTGCGGTCCTTGCGCAACAGCGGCAACAGGTCGTGGGTCGGGTTTTCCCACCAATCCTGTTCACCGGCCTGCAGTGCGGCGACCTTCGTGCCGGCATCCGGAATGGTCGTCCACTCGACCCGGTCGTAATGCACGATCTTCGGGCCGGCGGTCCAATCCGGCGTGCCGCCGTCGCGCGGCAGGTACTTGTCGAATTTCTGGTAAACATTCAGCGCGCCCGGCACCCGTTCGTTGGCAACGAAACGGAATGGCCCGCTGCCCACCATTTCAGTGATCTGCTTGAACGGATCGGTGTTGGCCAACCGCTCCGGCATCATAACGGGCGACGGTGTGGTCGGCTTGCCGAGCGCGGCGGGGAGCAGGGGAAACGGTTTGTTGAGACGGAACTGGATGGTCTTGTCGTCGAGCGCGGACAGCTCGTCGGTCGCCGCCATCAGCGCGCCGCCGAACGCATCGCGCTTCGCCCAGCGCCGGATGCTGGCGACGCAATCGCGCGCCAGGACGGGCGTGCCGTCATGCCACCACAGACCTTGCCGCAGGGTCAGCTTCCAGAGTTTGCCGTCGTTTTCGACGACATGGCCTTGCACCATCTGCGGCTGCGGGGTGTACGTGCCGTCCTGACCATACAGCGTGTCGAACACCATGTAGCCGTGGCCACGCGTCACGTTCGCGGTCGTCCAGTGCGGATCGAGGAAAGCCAGATCGATCTGCGGAATGAATTTCAGCGTGGTCGCGCTCGCCGCGCGCGCCAGGGACGGCAAGGCCAGGCTGGCCGACGCCGCGACAACGAAGTGGCGCCGCTTCACGCGACGTTACCCTGGGCGCATGATTTCACCGGTGGACTCCTGCAAGCGATGACCGGCGCTTCCTCTTGTATACAGCCTACCATCCGGATGCCGCTCGGCGTCAAGCTGCGGTCTCGCTTCGTTGTTCGCCCATCGGTCGATTGCCCGGCGACAAAGGCTGCGAAAGCGGGCAGGATGCTGCACTGCACCATGCCGCTCCTGTCCAAGATCCTCCCCCTGCCCAGGCTGATTTCCGGCCTGCGCGTGCGTATCCGCCCGTTCCTGCCGGGGCAGGTGCCGCGCAGCGACATCGTGTTCGCGCTGCGCACCACGGCCGCGAGCTTCATCGCGCTCTACATTGCGTTGGCCCTGCACCTGGAGGAGCCGCAATGGGCCATGATGACGGTGTTCATCGTGGCCCAACCTTTCGCCGGCATGACGCTCGCCAAGGGCCTGTTCCGTGTCGTCGGCACCGTCGCCGGGGCTGTTGCAACCGTTGCGATTGGCGCGCTATTGGGTGCGGTACCTGCGCTGATGCTGAGCGCATTGGTGGTGTGGATCGCGCTCTGTACGTTCGTCTCCGGCTTGCTGCGTGCACCGGTTGCGTATGGTGCGGTGCTGTCGGGCTATACCGCGCTGCTGATCGCCCTGCCGGCCGTTGCGCATCCGTCCCTGATTCGGGAGATTGCAGACGCACGCTGCATAGAGATCCTTGTGGGCATCGTCTGCGCCGGGCTGACCAGCCGGCTTGTGCTGCCGCAGCGCGTGCGGCCGGTATTGCTGCGGCGGTTGCGGACCTGCTTGCGCGACCTCGCCGGCTACGCCGCCACGATCCTGGACGGCGGCAGCGTACCGGACACGCTGTACCGCCAACTCGTGGAGGACAGCCAGGCGCTCGCCGGCCTGCGGACCTACGCACGCATCGAGGCGCCGGCCAAGACCGATTACCGCGAAGTCCGGCGCGCCCTCGGCGAGCTGCTCTCGGCACTGTCGGCCGCGCGGATGCTGCACGACCATGTCCGGCCGGGGACGGACGGCCTGGATGCGCTGTTGCGACAGGCCTCAGCCGTGCTGCGCCGGATCGCGACGGCCTCGCCGGACGACCCGATCCCCGACACCCCCGATCCCGATATCGCCCGCGCGCTTGGCCAGGCCGCCAGTGCCGTGATTGCACGAGAAGCCGCACTGCACGGCGGGTCCGAACAACGGCTGCATGAGGCCGCAGTGCTCGCCGTGCTGTCGGAACTGCTGGACGCCGTCGGACGCGCGCAGCTGGCCTATGCGGCGCTTGTTGCGGATCAGCCCCGGACTGGCGAACCCGGGCGATCGGCACGAACGCGCGCGGGGTTTGCAGTGCATCGGGACGTGCCGTCGGCGGCGCGCAATGCGGTGCGGGCCGCGGTCTCCACCGCTGTCCTGGCAGCCGCGTGGGTCCTGACGAACTGGCCTGAGGGGATTGCCACGGTGGTGATCGTTGCGGCTGTAACCGGCCTGTTCGCGACCCTGCCCAACCCGATCCCATCCGCCCGCGCCTTCATGCGCGGCACGCTCTGGGCCGTCGTGCCGGCGTTCATTTGCGGCCAGTTGCTGCTACCCGTGCTGCTGCCGCATGGCGCCGCCTGGCTGGTCCCGGTGATGGCGCCGGCGCTGCTGCCGGCGGCACTGGGCATGGCACAGCCGCGCATCAGCCTGGCATCCACGGCGTTCGCGATCTTCTACGTCGCGCTGATCGGCCCGCACGCCTCCGCGCCCCTGATGCCCCTGGAATTCGCCGGCGGCGCCGCAGCCGCCCTGCTCGGGCAAGCGCTCAGCATCCTCGTGTTCCGCTTCGTCCTGCCGCCCAGTGGCCGCCGCAGCATACGGCAGTTGACACGGGCGATGCGCGACGGCGTGGCAACGCTCTGCACCACATCGACGCCGCCGGCGCGGCTGGTGTTTGAAAGCCAGGCCTATGACCGCGTGGCGCAGCTCCTGCCGCATCTGCCCGACACACAGCTTGCCGCCGCAACGACACTGCGCGGCAGCCTGGCGCTGCTGCGGCTTGGGTTGGAGGTGCTGCAGCTGCGCGACCCGCGGCTGCTGGAGGGCCTGCCCGCCGCGACACGGCGGCGGGTAGAGGGCGTGCTGGCCGGCCTGGCCATCCTGCTGGGGCGACGCGACGATGCCGGCCACCCGGAGCGGCTGGCAGAGGCGGCACGCAGCACGGCACTGGCAATCGCCGGCACGGATGCCTCGCCGACGCTAATCCGCGCTGCTGCCTCGTTACGGCTGATCGCGGCCGTGCTGCAGGATCATCGCGGCTTCCTCTCGCCCGCCGTTCGGCCCTGAGTCTTCAGGCTGCCTCGACGTCGATCGTCGAGAGGTCAACTGGTTGCAGGGAGAACCATACCGGCTCGCTGCTCTTGGCGGTCGCGCGCAGGATCGGCTTGACGGCCGACAGCAGGTCGTCGAGCGAGCGGAACGGCGTCAGGGTCTCCTCCCCGTCGGCCGTGCGCATCACGAGGCCGACCCCCGGCTTGGCCAGCTTGGCACCGACCGGCCGGCTGCCGCCACGCCGCTGCAGCATGTCGACGCTGGTATCGGGTGCAACGGGTTTGGTCTCGTTGCGGGGCGGCTTGACCTCAGACGGGGGCTCGAACGCCACGACGGTCCGGTCTTGCGCGGGCGGAGGCGCGGCGACAGGCAACGGTTCGGATGCGCGCGCCATGGCCGCAGGAGCTGGCGTTGCGCCGTCACCGATTGCCGATACACCGGCATCTGCCGCTTGCTCTTCGTCCAGCGCAAGCGGCACCTGGGCGGGCCGGTCCTCCTGCGCCCGTTCGGCCGCCTGGCGACGCAATTTTGCGACCACTGCATAGATGTTGGCCGTGGTGCAGCCAAACTCGGCAGCAATATCGGGCACTTTGCGATGCTCGACTTCGATCATCCGGAGAATCCTTGGATGGTCCTCTTTCCTGATCCGCGCCATGTCCATCTCCTGCCGTGGTACCTGGGCGAGAATCACCGCCCGAATCGAACATAACAGGAACGTAGTCCCGCGCGGCAGTCCCGTAAAGGCCCTGTCGGGCAGGGCGCGCCCGTCGAAGCCCCGCCATGGACCTCGGCATGATTGTTGCTCTCCTTCGTCGGCAAGCACCGCGGAAGGAGAGTCCCCAGCAATGGTCGCGCCGATGCCCGGCCCCCTGCACTCCGACCGCGCGCCCGCCATCCCGTGCGGTGTCGCAACGGAGTCGCGTCCATGACCACGCAGCGCAGAATGAACCTGGTCGCCTACCTCAAGACCGGGCCCACCGCGAGCCATCCCGGCGGCTGGCGCCATCCCGAAGCCACGCTGGACGATATCTTCGAACCGGCGCGCTACGAACACCTGGCCCGCGTGCTGGAGGCCGCCCGTTTCGATGCCGGCTTCTTCGCCGACACGTTCGGCCTGCCTGACCTGCACCGTGGCGGTTATGAGACCTATCTCGGACTCGGCGGGCAGATCAGCTATCTCGACCCGATGGCGGTGCTGCCGCTGATGGCGCGCGTCACCACGCGGCTTGGGATTGGTGCCACGCTGTCGACCACGTTCAACACGCCGTACTACCTGGCGCGCACCCTCGCCTCACTGGATCTGCTGAGCAAGGGGCGCATCTGCTGGAATGTGGTTACGTCCGCCACCGACATGGAAGCGCTGAACTTCGGCCTGGACGAGATCCCGCCCAAGGACGAGCGCTACGATCGCGGCGACGAAGTGCTGGAAGCCTGTTGCGCATTGTGGGATTGCTGGCAGGAAGATGCGCTGGTGCTCGACAAGGCCGGCGGCCGGTTCGCCGATCCGTCCAAGGTGCGCCGCGCGGACTACGCCGGGAAATACGTCCGGACCCGCGGCCCATTGTCGATCCCGCGCAGCCCGCAGGTGCGACCGGTGTTCCTGCAAGCCGGTGCCTCACCGCGCGGCCGCGCATTCGCCGCGCGCTGGGCGGAGGCGATCTTCTGCTCGCCCCACGCCAAAGCCGATGCCCAGGCATTCTATGCCGATATCAAGCAGCGCATGGCGGCCTTCGGGCGCCGGCCGGAGGCATGTGCCGTGCTGCCCTCGGTCTCGATCGTTGTCGGTGAAACTGAATCCGTCGCTCGAGAGAAGGCCGATTACCTGAACGCGTTGGCCGATCCCGAACTGGTGCTGGCAACCAACTCGCAGATGCTTGGCGTCGACCTGAGCCGCCACGAAACCGAGGCGGACGTGGTGACGGCGGCCGGCAACCAGGGCATCCAGGGCTCGCATGATCGCGTGGTCCAGCTCGCCCGCGCCGAGGGCATCAGCTTCGCCGCCGCGGCCCGCAAGCGACGCAGCCAGTTCGTCGGCACGCCCCAGAGTATCGCCGACGAAATGGAAGACTGGTTCACCGACGGCGCCGCCGACGGATTCGTTGTCTGGCCCACGGTGTTTCCAAGGATGTTCGAGGAATTCGGCCGCCTGGTCGTGCCGGAATTGCAGCGCCGGGGCCTGTTCCGCACCGAATACGCCGGCGCCACCCTGCGCGAAAACCTGCGCAACCCATGACCGCATTGTTGCTCATGCGGGAAGTCGTGTCATGCTGCCGTCGCAGCGAACAGAAGGAGATGCGGGCATGAAGATCCGTCCGACCCCGACCCGGCGCGGTCTGCTGGTGGCAGCGTCGTCCCTGACCCTTGCCGCTCCCATGATCTGGACGCGGCGCGCGACCGCAGCCCAGCAGCTCGTGGTGCGTACCCCAGGCGGCGTCTTCGACGACGTCAAGAAACAGACCGTCTACGATCCGTTCCTGGCAGCAACAGGGATCGAGATCGTTCCCGTCGCATCGACCGCCGCCAAGTTGCTGGCGATGTACAAGGCAGGCCAGGTCGATATCGACGTGATCGACACCGGCGACGACGTGCTGCTGAACCTGGAACGCGCCGGCGCGCTGGAGCCGATCCCTTACAAGGACTTCAAATTCACCAACCCCGACGATATTGAGCCAGGCGTGCGCCTGCCCTACCAGGTTGGCTCGTTCGTCTATGCCTTCCTGCTTGGCTACAACACCAACGCCTACGCCCTGGGCAAGGAGCCCAAGAGTTGGGCTGAGTTCTGGGACATCAAGGCATTTCCCGGCACGCGCACGCTGGCCGACATGGCGTCGGGCGCGCCGAACCTGGAAATCGCGCTGATCGCCGACGGCGTGCCGATGGACAAGGTCTATCCCATCGATATCGACCGCGCATTCAAGTCGCTGTCGCGGATCAAGTCCAGCGTGCCGAAGTTCTGGGACACCGGCGCACTGTCGGCCCAGATGCTGGCTGATAAAGAGGCGGTGCTGGCGGTGATCTGGAGCACGCGGGCCCAGGTTGCGGCGGATGGCGGCGCACCGGTGGCCGCGCAATGGAACCAGAACCAGGTGCTGGCGCAGGCCTATGGGCTGACCAAGGGGGGACGCAACATCGACGCCGGTGTAAAGTTCATCGACTACAGCCTGAGCCCGGACGTGCAGGCCCGTTGGCTGGCGGCCTACAAGGCGATCCCGGTCAACAAGCAGGCCTATGGGCGCACCGCACCCGCGCTGCTCGACCCGGAAACCAACAAGCCGTGGACGGTTTCGAAGGGGTTCCGCAACGATATCGTGTGGTGGGCGGACAACCGAGCAAAGGTGAGCGAAGCCTGGAACAAGTGGGTCCTGCAATGATTGCGGCACCTTTGCCGGTTATCGGCAAGGGTGCCCTGGAACTCGACGGGGTAAGCAAGACGTATGGCGAGGACCGTGTTGTCGACACGGTCCATGCCACGATCCGCCCCGGCGAGTTCTTCTCGCTGCTGGGTCCATCGGGTTCCGGCAAGACCACGACACTGATGATGATTGCGGGATTCGTGCTGCCGGACGGCGGCACGATCCGGGTGGATGGTGCGGACTTCACGCGGGTGCCGCCGCAGCGTCGCGGACTGGGCATGGTGTTCCAGAACTACGCGATCTTTCCGCATCTGAACGTGTTCGAAAACGTCGCTTTCCCGCTGCGCGCGCGCCACGTGCCGGCGAGCGAACTGCGAGAACGCGTGCAGGCGGCGCTGGAACTGGTGCAGCTTGATCGGTTTGCGCAACGCTATGCACGGCAATTGTCGGGCGGCCAGCAGCAACGTGTGGCGATTGCGCGGGCCATCGTGTTCCATCCGAGCATCGTGCTGATGGACGAGCCGTTGGGGGCGCTGGACAAGAACCTGCGGTACGACATGCAGGTGGAGATCAAGGAGATCCAGCAACGCCTCGGCATGACGGTGGTCTACGTCACGCACGACCAGGAGGAGGCGATGAACATGTCCGACCGCATCGCCATCATGAACCACGGCCGCATCGAGCAGCTCGGACCACCGTCGGAGATCTACGAGCGCCCGTTGAACGCGTTCGTCGGGCGGTTCCTCGGCGAGGCGAACCTGATCGAGGGCACGCTCGAACGGATCGAAGGTGGCGAGGCACTGTTGCGCACACGGGACGGACTGGCATTGCGCGCACGCTTCAAGAGCATCGCAACGCCTGGCCGCGCGGCGTCCCTGTTCGTGCGGCCGGAGAAGCTGGCGTTCGGCGGTGGGTCGGATGCGAACCAGGTCGAGGGAACAGTACGGCGCCGCTCCTTCCTGGGCAACATCATCCGCACCGTGGTGGATGCAGGCCAGGCCACGCATCTGACGGTCGATCTGCCAAACCTGAGCGATGGTCCCGGCCCGGAGGTCGGAGCGCGCGTCACGGTAGGCTGGTCCGTCGCGCACAGCCTGATCCTGCTGGATTGACGATGGTGGCATTTCACTCCCCCCGCGTCTGGCCCACCAATTTCGCGCTGAGGATCACGCACGATGCCCCACCGTCATCCTCGGGCTTGGCCCGAGGACCCACGGCTTACGATGCCGCGAAAGGTGGGACCCGAGCGCATGACACGGGGGCGATGCGCGTCCCATGCTGACCCGCTCTTCCCTCCTCATGCTGCCCGCTTTCGCCATGCTGGCGCTCGTCTTTCTCGCCCCGCTCGGCTGGTTCTTCACCCGGACGCTGCTGGTCGACAACGATCCCTCCCTGCTCTGGCCGGAGATCGTTGCCGTCGTAACGTCCCGCGTGATGCTGCAAGCCATCGTCACCACCAACTGGATCTCACTGCTGGTAACGATCGCCGTGCTGCTGATGGGCTACCCGATCGCCTACTACCTGGCGAACCGCCGCGGCTTGCGCACGACCCTGGTCATCTTCTGCGTCGTCGTGCCGTA
>JARLIJ010000022.1 GCA_031291795.1 Acetobacteraceae bacterium
CGGAAACTGGGTGCAGCCGGCTGGGACCTCGCAACTCCTGTGCCAGGGTCCGGCGATGCCGGATGGTTGGTCTGGTGCGGGTGCCTATGTTGCCCCCGGCCGCCGGATGTCAGAAGGCGGGGGCGGCACCGGCGGGCGGCGAGCGAAAAACCTCACCCGGTTTCGCTGCATGGAGGTTCGCGTTCAGGCGGTGCCCCACATGGTGCGACCGCACGGATACGCCGGATTTCGTCTTGTACAGCGAGATTCGTCGCGGCGCGGAATGCGAAACCCGAAGCGGCAGCAGCCGGTCTGACACAGAAGTTGCCCTATTTTGTGGCCTAATCCGTGCCAGGTGTGTGTCGCAAATGTTAACAAGAGGGGACCGCGCAGGGTCCCTCACCCGGCGTGCGGCGGCGGCGTTGACGACAGGGTACTCCGGTGGCGTACTGTATACGCGTCTTTTGCATATTCCGCGTGCATCATTCCCGGCGACTCACGCCGGCCCCCAGCAGCAACATCGACGCCGGGTATCCCCGGGCGGAGGGCGGCGGACTGCCTCGCGCAAGCCATGCTGCAGGACACGCCGCCGGTCCACATCGGCCACCAGCCGGCTGGCCGCGTCAACATAGAAATCGGGCGTATCCGCCCCGAGGTCGGCCGCTGCAGGTCGAGTTCGGTTTCGTCCAGCGTGGCCAGCATGTCGCCCTGGTGCACCACCTCGCCGGCCCGGACGTGGTGGAAAAGGCTGCCGGGCGACGAAGGAGAGCGGCCACACCGAGGTCAGCGGCGAGCCCGGGGGGCGGCAGACGCTGCATGGGCCCTGAGGCGTGGAACGCCGGCGATCGGGCGGCGATGACCGGCTGGCAAGGTGGTGGGTGGTTCAATCCCGGCTCCCGGGTCGCGAGCGCCGGTCCTGGTGGTCGCAGGGCCTCTTCAGGCCAGAACATGTGGCCGAACTGCCTGATTTCGTTGGTTGAAGAATCCGCTGGGGTAAGCCGGCTGCCTCGTGCACCGTTCGCATGCCCCCGTCCGGTCGGACGAGCGGCTCGGCATGAGCGCGCTGGGGCGCCATACCGCCGGGATGATCATCGGGGGAACGGCGGCCGGATCGGCCCACGATGGTCTCTATTATCCGGCGTGGGTTATGGTCCAGATATGTTTTTTACTGATTTTCAATCCGGATTGATCCAGATCAACCAGATTGTCCGCTGAACGTGATTGACCGGTGGCCGCAATGCGGATGCGGCCGCGAACGCAGCAGGTGCCGCGCAGATTTGGCGGCACGGAGGAATGGCATGCCTGACGACGCACAAACGATGCGCCCTGTGGCGCTCGGATCGGATCACCGGACCAAGGTGCGATGGCTTATCGTCGCCATGCTGTTCGCCGTGACCGCAGTCAATTATGCGGACCGCGCGACGCTGGCGATCGCCGGCCCGGTGGTCTCGAAGGATCTTGGGCTGAACGCCCAGCAGATGGGCTTCATCTTCTCGGCGTTCGGCTGGGCCTATGTCATCGGCCAACTGCCAGGCGGCTGGCTGCTCGACCGTTTCGGCTCGAAGATGGTGTACGCCGGCAGCCTGCTGCTGTGGTCGGGGTTCACGATCGCGCAGGGCTTCGTCGGCTTCGTCACCGGCGGGCTTGCCGTCCTTGTGCTGTTCGCGCTGCGCTTCATGTTGGGCATCGCCGAATCGCCATCCTTTCCCGGCAACAGCCGCGTGGTCGCCGCCTGGTTCCCGCGCCAGGAGCGCGCCACCGCCTCGGCGATCTTCAACTCCGCCCAATACTTCGCGACCGTCATCTTCGCGCCCCTCATGGGCTGGATCACCTACTCCTTCGGGTGGCCCTGGGTGTTCGGCGTCATGGGTGGGATCGGCATCCTGCTGACGATCTCCTGGCTGAAGCTGGTCTACAACCCAAGCGACCACCCGTGGGCCAACCAGGCGGAGGTCGACTACATCGCGGCCGGCGGCGGCCTGGTGAACATGGACGAGCCTGCGACCAAGGAGGCCGACGGCGGCGCCAAATGGGACTACATCCGCCAGCTGTTCTCCAACCGCATGATGGTCGGCATCTTCATCGGCCAGTACTGCATCAACGCCATCACGTACTTCTTCATCACCTGGTTCCCGGTCTACCTCGTGCAGGCGCGCGGCATGTCGATCCTGAAAGCCGGGTTCGTGGCCTCGCTGCCGGCCATCTGCGGCTTCCTCGGCGGCATCCTGGGCGGCATTATCTCCGATTGGATGCTGCGCCGCGGCTGGTCGCTCACCACCGCCCGCAAGACCCCGATCGTCGGCGGCATGCTGCTGTCGATGGCCATGATCGCCTGCAATTACACGGACTTGCAGTGGGTCGTGGTCGCCCTGATGGCACTCGCCTTCTTCGGCAAAGGCGTGGGTGCGCTGGGCTGGGCCGTGATGTCGGACGCCGCCCCGCGGGAGATCACCGGCCTGGCCGGCGCCGTATTCAACATGTGCGGCAACCTGTCCTCGATCTCGACACCGATCGTGATCGGCTTCATCATCCAGACCACCGGCTCGTTCAACGACGCCCTGGTATTCGTCGCCGCCAACGGCTTGCTGGCCGCAGTGAGTTACCTGGTGGTCGTCAAGGATATCAAGCGCATGATCCTGGTTCGCTAGGCACCACACCCGGCCCGGCGGTGTCGGGGCCGGTCAGGCGTCGCATGAAACTTCGAGGTCCAGATGCATATCGGTGAACAGCTCATCAACCCGACGGAAGCCCGTCTCCATCTGTCCGCCCAGCTCGGCGCCCAGGGGATCGTGATCGACACACGGCCGAACAACGCCGTGATGAATGACGACGGGTTGTGGGACAGCGGCAAGATCGCCGAACAGCGGCGCTGGATCGAAGGCTTCGGAATGAAGCTGGAGGTGATGGCGATCGATGTCGGCTCGATCCTGCTCGACTCGCTGCGTGCCCCGGAACTCGCCGCCGCACGGGCGGAAGAACTGCGTCACAATATCCAGGCTGCGGCCCTCGGTGGTATCGATACCGTCAAGTTCAACCTACAGATGGTCGGCATCACCCGCACCGCCATGGTCGAGGGCCGCGGCGGCGTGAAATGCAGCGCCTTCAAGGCCGCCGACTACCGCCCCGAGGCCGACAAGGAGTTCTCCTACTGGGGCGTCGGCCATATCGGCGGCGGCAAGGAAGGCTCCGACGCACCGGCCATCGACCTGGAGAAGCCGGAGGCCTGCGGCCAGGTGCTCGCCTCGGAAGCCGGCGGAATCAGCCGGGAACAGGGCTGGTCCGCCATCCAGTACCTGATCGAGCAGATCCTGCCGACCGCCGAACGCGCCGGCGTGCGGCTCGCCATCCACCCGCAGGACCCGGCCTACCCGCCGGAGGGGCTGAACGGCGTGCACCACGTTGTCGGCTCGCTCGATGGCATGCACCGGCTGCTCGACCTCGCCCCGGAAAGCCCTTCGCTCGGCCTGAACTTCTGCCAGGGCACCATCGGCGAGATGTCGCCCGACCCTAACGCCACCGTGCTGCAGGCGATCCGCGAGTTCGGCGCCCGCAAGCGCATCTTCATGGTGCATTTCCGCAACATCAAGGGCGGGTATCTGGATTTCCGGGAGGCCTTTCCCGATGAGGGCGTGCTCGACATGGCCGCCTGCCTGCGTGCCTACCGCGACGTCGGCTACAACGGCATCCTCTGCCCCGACCACGTGCCGCTGTCGGACTACGACGTTGGACGGGAACGCTTCTTCGCCTTCGCACTCGGCTACACGCGCGGCCTGATGCAGGCGATCTGAACCCTTCGGAGTTTTCGATAATGCCCTTCGCCTTCCCCACCGGCACCCCGGTCGTCACCGCCATGCGCGTGGTGCCGGTCGCCGGCCATGACAGCATGCTGCTGAACCTGAGCGGCGCGCACGGCCCCTTCTTTACCCGCAACGTGGTGTTATTGCAGGATAATGCCGGCCGGACCGGGGTCGGCGAGGTGCCCGGCGGCGAGAAGATCCGCCGCACCCTGGAAGACGCCATCCCGCTGGTGGTCGGCCAGTCCATCGGCACCTACCAGAACATCCTGAACGCCATGCGCCGGCAGTTTGCCGACCGCGACGCCGGGGGCCGCGGCGAGCAGACCTTCGACCTGCGCACCGCCATCCATGCCGTGACCGCCGTCGAAGCCGGGTTGCTCGACCTCCTGGGCCAGTACCTGGGCGTGCCGGTCGCCGCCCTGCTCGGCCAGGGCCACCAGCGCGACGCCGTGCCGTTCCTCGGCTAGGTGTTGTATGGCGGGGACACCACGAAGACCGACCTGCCCTACCTGCGGGAGCCGAATGCCCCCGACGCCTGGAGCCGGCTGCGGCGCGAGGAGGCGCTGACCCCGGCCACCGTGGTGCGCCTGGCCGAGGCCGCCCATGCCCGCTACGGCTTCGAGGACTTCAAGCTGAAAGGCGGCGTGCTGGCCGGCGAGGCGGAGATCGAGGCCGTCACCGCGCTGTCCCACCGCTTCCCCAAGGCGCGCATCACGCTCGACCCGAACGGCGCCTGGTCGCTCGAGGAGGCGGTGCGGCTGTGCAAAGGCAAGCATGACGTGCTGGCCTATGCCGAGGACCCGTGCGGGGCGGAGGCCGGCTACTCGGGCCGGGAGATCATGGCGGAGTTCCGTCGCGCGACCGGGTTGCCGACGGCGACCAACATGATCGCCACGGACTGGCGGCAGATGGGCCATGCGGTGCAGCTGCAATCGGTGGATATCCCGCTGGCAGACCCGCATTTCTGGACCATGCAGGGTGCGGTGCGCGTGGCGCAGATGTGCCATGAATGGGGCCTGACCTGGGGCTCGCATTCGAACAACCACTTCGATATCTCGCTGGCCATGGTCACCCAGGTGGCCGCGGCCGCCCCGGGTGAGATCACCGCCATCGACACGCACTGGATCTGGCAGGACGGCCAGTTCCTGACGCGCGACCCGCTGCAGATCAAGGGCGGCCAGATCGCCGTGCCGGAGCGGCCGGGCTTGGGGATCGAAGTGGACCTGGATGCGCTGGAGCGGGCGAACGCGCTGTACCTGACCCACGGGCTGGGCGCGCGCGACGACGCGACGGCGATGCAGTTCCTGGTCCCGGGCTGGAAATTCGACAACAAACGCCCCTGCCTGGTGCGGTAAGGGGCACGCTGCCACCGTTCTCCCCCTCCCCTTGAGGGCTTGGGCCGCAGAGCGTACTAAGGTTAGGGGGAGGGGTCCAACCACACGGACTGTGCCAGTTGGCCCCATCCCCCCATCCCCCTCCATCGAGGGGAGGGGGAGAATTCTCTACCGCCTCACAGCTACCCCGCGAACCGCCGCACCACGTTCTCCAGCAGCCGCGACACCGGCCCGTCGAACGCACCGTCCTTCCACAGGCTGCCGCAAAAGGTGATGGAGCCGACCGAGAACACCTCGCCGCCGCCGGCGGTCGGGAACCAGACGATTTCGGCGCGCATCAGGTCTTCCAGCCGCTCGCCGGTAACGGTGCGGCGGCCGGCCAGCACCTCCTCGGGCACCGTGAAGAACGACGCGGGCGGGTCTTCGGACCGCGCCAGGATCACCGCCCCGTCGGGCGTGCCGAGGTCGTCGTCCGCACGGTCCAACTCGAACCCGGCCGCGCCGCCGCCGGACAGGCCGTAATCGCCCAGCGTGTCCCCCTCGATCCCCTCCAGCAGCCAGGCGAAACGCGGGTCGCGGGCGGCCGGCAGCAGCCGGTAATACGTGCCCTCGAACAGCCCCTGGCCGGAGAAGCCGACGCCGGCAAGCATCTGCGGCGGCCGGCGGTTGCGCCGCCACAGCCCGCCATACGCACCGTCGAGCTGGTGGTAATACTCACCCGGTTCGGCGGCCCAGGTCCGGATCCCGCCCTCTGCCCGGCGCAACTCCGTCGCCCAGGGCATCGCCTTGTCGCGCGCGATCCGCCAGTAGAAGCCGTTGCCGCCCAGATACGCCATCCGGCCGCCGGCCTGGGTGTAGGCCGCCAGCGCGTCCAGCGTGCCGACCGTGTGGTATTCGGGATGGGAACCGGTCAGCACGCCGCGATAAGGGCGGAGCAGATCGACACCCTCATCGTCCAGGTCCTCGTCCGTGATCACGTCGAACGCGATCCCGCGGGCTTCGAGCCAGGCCAGCAGATGGGTGTCCGCCGGGTAGTGCCGCAGCCCCGACCCACGCGCGTCGTTGAAGGTCAGGAAACCTGGCCGCATCGTCAGCACCGGCCGCAGCCGCGATGAAAACGAGATCCCGCTGCCGTCCAGGTGCACGTTGTATGTCGACCGCCCGTACAGCGGATACTGGTCCGGGTTGTAGGGATAGGCGCCCCAGTCCTTCACCCGCCCCTGATATGCCTCATCGGCATTGTCGCGCGCGTGGTTGAAATAGGCCTGGTAGGTGAAGGTCGAGGCCAGGAAGGCGATTTTCGCGAACGGCCCGGTGCGGCGCGGCAGGATATAAAGCGGCAGCCAGTCCTCGCCCTCGGCGCAGCTCAGATGCAGGGCGTAGGCGCCCGAGGCCAGGTCGTCCGGCACCGTCCAGGTGAAATCGGCCTGCCAGCCGCAATCGCCCAGGTCGTCGGCGTGAAAATGGATGGCGGCATAGTCGCGCGGGGCGTGGCGCCAGCACATCTCACGCCCACTCCAGTCCGCGCCCGCCATCGCCCGGGTCGGCAGGTTGAGCAGGCGGCCATGGCAGGCGTCCGGACCGGTGTCCTCGATCGCCTGGGTCGCCATGCCGCGGGAAAAATCCCAGGCGGCCAGGGTCGGCAGGCCGGCCAGGGCGGCGGCGGTCGGGGCAAAGCCCTGGCGGATGGCGGGGTCCTGCACCCGACCGGTGAAATGCCCGTTCGGTGCGGCGGGATCGCGCGCGGCGATCGTCAGCGTGCCGCCGGCTTGGATCGGGCCGGCCGTTTCGGCCCGCGCGACGCTCTCGGGGCCGCCGGCGACCGCCTGCTGGCCGAGGATGGCGGCACCCGAGGGATCGACCGACAGCCACAGCCGGTACCACCGGCCCTTCCGGATCGGCGCGTCGACAGTCAGACGGGTTGTGCCGGCGGGCCCGGACAGTTCAGCCACGGCGCCGCCCGGGCCGAGCAGCAGGCAAGCCGCGGCGCCGTTGCCCTGTTCGGCCAGCACGACCTGCTCCAGTCCCGGGATGCCGGGGCATGCCAGGACGGTCCAGGTCCGCGCCGCTGTGGCATCCCCGGCCGGCACCCGGTCGACGATGGCCGAGGAACCGAGCCGGATGGGCTGGTTGCGGCCGGGGAAGCTGTGGTCGAAGACGGCAGAGCGGTCCTCCAGCTGCATGCCGGGCCCGGCCGGGTTGGGGTCCCCGCTGACCACCCGGACCAGCCGGACGCGGCAGGGGCCTGGGGTGCGGGTACTGATGAAGGCGGTGAAGGTCTGGCCGGGACGATGGGAGAACCGGTCGAGATAGCCGGTGATCGGCAATTGGGCATCGGACATGCCTCAAACGCTGAGGGCTGGGACGGCGGCTGTCAATCGCGCATGACTGCCCGCCTTCTCGGCAATGGGTTGCCCGAACGGAGGCCGGTCACGCCTTCTTGCGCGCTTCCTGGGCATGGCGCTCGCCGTATTTCATGCCCTCCAGCTTCAACCCGTCCGGATCGAGGAAGAACACCGCGTAATAGTCGTCGTAGTACTCCCCCGCCGGATCGACGATCCTGGCATGCAGGACATCGCTCAGGAACGCCTGCAGCGCGTCCACGTCTTTCCGGCTGCGCAGCTGGAGCGCGTAGTGGTGGAAGCCGATATCGCCGATGCGGTGCTTGTGCTTGCGCCCCTGGGCATCGGCCGGCCCGATCCAGAAGCGGGTCTTGCCGTTGGTCCAGCCGATCGCGTCCGGGTACTCGTCCGATATCTCGAACCCGAGGAAGGTGAAAAGCTGGCTGTAGAACTGCTTCGATTTCTCATAGTCGCTGACCCTGATCGAGATGTGGTCGATCCCAACGACGCGTGCCATGGCAACCTCCGTTGCTGAATCCCGGCCGAACGCTTCCCGGCCTGTCGCATACAACGCCCGATGCGACCGACGGCCCGCATCACGATCGCCCAACCAGTGCCCGGCCACCACCCGGCCCGCCTTGCCTGACGCCCGCAGGGGCCTATCGTGGCGGACAGAAACAGCCCGGAAGGAAAGCCGCCATGAATGCCCCCGACCGCCTGCGTGCGCTGCTGGCCGAACCGGGTTTCGTCGTGATGCCGGCGGTGTGGGACGGACTGAGCGCCAGGCTGGCCGCCGCGAGTGGGTTCAAGACCGCCTTCCTCTCCGGCTCCTGTGTGGCGGCGAGCCGGCTGGGCGGGCCCGACCTCGACCTGCTCTCGCTGGGTGAGATGCTCGACTCGTTCAACATGGTCCGCGGCGCGGCGCCCGAGACGCTGGTGCTGGCCGACGGGGACCACGGCTACGGCAACGCGATGAACGTCCAGCGCACGGTGCGCGCCTACGCGCGGGCTGGCGCCGCGGCCATCCTGATCGAGGACAAGATCACCCCGCGCGCCCTGACCGCCGCCGGCAAGCCCTGCCTGCCGCGGGCCGAGGCGCAGATGAAGATCCGCGCCGCCATCGAAGCCGCCCGGGAATCCGGCATCCTGGTCCTGGCACGCACCGACTGCCGGCCCACCCAGGGCATCGACGAGGCTGTCGCGCGGATCGAGATGTACGTGGAAGAGGGCGCCGACATCCTGTTGCTCGATTCCCCCGCCGATGAGGCGGAGATCCGCCGCGCGGTCGCTGCTGCGCGCGGCCGGCCCTCGTTCGCCGTGCTGTCGCCGGGTGCCCCGCGCGCGACACCGTCGCAGACGGAGGCCGAGGCGCTGGGCTTCAAGATCGGCACGCATCCGACTGCCCTGCTCTCACCGGCGGCGGGCGGCATGAAGGCCGGCCTGGCGGCGCTGCTCGCCGGCGACGCCGAGGCCGCCACCGCGCTGCCGCCGCCCGAGTTGCGCGCGATGCTGGGCTACGGCGACTACGACACCCAGGCGAAACGCTTCATCGTCCCGGGCTGAGGGCGCGTAACGGCACCCGCCTTTCCCCCGGCTTGTCCGAGGGCCGGCGTGCCCCCCTCCGTCTCATACCAACCGCCGCTGAGACCGACTCATGGGCTGTCTCTGCCACGTCGTCATGGCCGGGCTCGTCCCGGCCATCTGTCGCGGCACCCTCCCTCAGGGATGGCCGGCACGGAGGCCGCCCATGACGGTGGGACGGTCAGTGCCAACGGCCGTTGGTCTAATGGGTATCCTTATGGCGCGAACCGCACCAGCGCCGCTACTGCTGCCGCGGCAACCACCAGGAGCACCACGGCCAGCACGGGGCTCGCCATGCGGGGCGCACGCATGTTGCCGGGCAGCCGCTTCTTGCCGGTGATCATCGGACGGACGAGATTCTGGCCCTTCAGCACCGCGTAGGCCAGCACCGCCACC
>JARLIJ010000146.1 GCA_031291795.1 Acetobacteraceae bacterium
CTGGCGCATGGCGCTGTGCGGCGCCGGCTTCGGGCTGTTCCAGTCGCCCAACCTGAAGGCGCTGATGGCGTCCGCCCCGCCGAACCGCGCCGGCGGGGCCAGCGGCACCATCGCCTGCGCCCGGCTGCTCGGCCAGTCGACTGGCGCGGCATTGGCGGCGCTGTGCTTCACGCTGGCCGGGCCGCAGGGTGCCACGCTGGCGCTGCTGGTCGGCGGCGGGTTCGCAGCTGCGGCCGCTTCGGCGAGCCTGCTGCGGTTGCTCGCCCGGGACGGCGTGTAGGCGGCATCAGGCTGGGTGGAGAAGATTCACAACCGTTATGGGAGGGGTCCCAAAGGCACGTGTGCCGGCAAAGAAAACTTCTCCCCCTCCCCTTGAGGGAGGGGGTCAGGGGGGAGGGGTCCCACCGTCTCGGACAGCGCCTGATAGCCCCCTCACCCTAACCCTCTCCCTCAAGGGGAGAGGGAGAAGTTTTCTTTGTTGGCGTCTGTGTCTTTGGCTCGTCGCGGTGGAGCCAGCCAGTTTGAACCTGCCTTAGCCCCGGCCCTCGCTCGGCAGCGGCCGTGGGTAGAGCCGCGCCGTGTAGCGGTAGTTCTTCGGGTGGTAGGCCGCATCCAGGATCTCGATCAGCCGCGACTGCGTATCGAAGTAGACCCGGATGGCCCGCAGCACCGCCGTACCCTCCGGCACCATCAGGCTCTTCGCGGTGTGGCCCGTCGCGATCTCCGGCAGCACGATCTGGTCCGCGTGGTCGACCCGGCAGCCGGCCCTTTGCTCCACGACCTTGATCGCGTGCGTCGGACCCGACAGAGCCTCGGCCGTCAGCGTTTCCGCGACCCATGCCGGGAAATAATATCGGAGATGCACCAGAGGCATGCCGCTCTCGACATGGTTGGTGCCCTCGAACAGCCGCAGCTTCGTCCCGGGCGGCAGCTTCGCGAATACCAGCACATCCGGTTCCGGACGAACCTCTGCCTTGCGCGCCAATGTCAGGTGATGCGGCGTCAGCACATCCTCCAGCACGCCCGTCAGCGTCACGGACCAGGTGCTGTGGTCCGCGTCCTCCACGAAGGTGCCAACCCCCTGTCGACGCACGACGATCCGGCGAGCAACGAGTTCATCCAGTGCCTTGCGGACGGTGATCCGGCTCACCCCGAACTGGCTGCACAGCGCGTGTTCCGGCGGCAGCGCCTGGCCGGCGGCAATCCGCCCCTGTGCAATCTCATCGAGCAGTTTGTCGGACACCTGCCGGTACAGCGGAACCAGTGACTCCGACCGCACGTTGCTATCCGGCATCCACGCACCCCCACTTGTCATAACAACATGACCTCGTCATCATCGGTTCCGGTGACCGGACGTCAAGCCCGTGCCCGACGAAGGTAAAGGGAGAACGCCGTGCGACTGAGGCAAGCCTATGACGTCGTGGTTGTCGGGGGTGGCACTGCCGGAGTGTTCGCCGGAATTGCCGCGGCACGGACTGGTGCAAAGACCCTCCTCGTCGAGCAGTACGGCAGTCTCGGCGGTGTTCTGACACTCGGCATGTCGCTCAAGGGTGTCAACGATGGCGAAGGCCGTAAGGCGCTCGGCGGCATCGGCGAGGAACTGATCGCGCGGGTCCGCCGCATGGATGGCGCGACCGAGGTTGTCGATCACCCGCGCCACGGCTCGATCATGGGGCAGGACCCCGAGGCAATAAAGCTCACGCTGATCCAGATGGTGCAGGAATCCGGCCTGGATCTTCTACTGCACACCTACCTGGTCGATGCGCTGACCGACCGCGGCGCCATCCAGGGCATCCGGGTCGCCAACAAGGCCGGGCTGGAGATCATTCCCGCCAAATGCTTCGTCGATTGCACCGGCGATGCCGACCTCGCCGCCCAGGCCGGCGCCAGCTTCGTGCACGGCCGTGAAGGCGACGGCCTGGTGCAGCCGGTCTCGGCGATCTTCCGCGTGGGTGGCGTCGATCTCGACAAGACCTGGGAATACCTCGAGCACCACCCGGAAGATTTTGAGACACCCCCCGGTGCCGACAGCGACGAGTACAGCGTGGCGAAGTTCCGCGCCAAGCCGGGTGTCGGTGTCGCCGGGTTCCGCAGCCTGATCCGCCAGGCGCGGGAGGCCGGCGAGTACGATATCCCGCGGGAGGACATGGGCTTCAACCCGATGCCCGGCCGGCAGGAGGTGACGATCAACATCACCCGCGTGCACGGCATCGACGGCACCAACCCCGACGACCTGACCCGCGCGGAAATCGAGACCCAGCTGCAGGTCCTGCAGGGGATGCGGTTCCTGCGGAAATACGTGCCCGGCTTCGCCCGGAGCTACGTCGTCTCCAGCCCGTTCCAGGTCGGCATCCGCGAGACGCGGCATGTCCAGGGCGAGTACGTCCTGACCGCGGAGGACGTCATGGCCGGCCGCGACTTTCCCGACCAGGTGGCGCGCGGCGCCTATCCCCTGGACATCCACGACGTGGGCCGGAACGTGCCGCCGGAGGGCAGCGTCGAGGGCGGCGGCACCGACCTTTCCAAGATCACCCGCTCCTACGGCATCCCGGCGCGCTGCCTCATTGCCAACGGGACGGCGAACCTGGTTGTCGCCGGCCGGCCGATCTCCGCCACCCATGCCGCCGCGGGATCGGCACGCGGCCAGCCGGTCTGCATGGCCACCGGCCACGCAGCGGGTGTGATCGCGGCGCTGTCGGTGGCACAACGCAGGCCGCTCCAACTGCTGGACGTGGTTGAGGCACAGTCGGTGCTGCGCGCCCAGAACGCGGTGATCGAACGCACATAGCCAGGACGATGGCAGCCGGGTTGTTCAGCCGACAAGAAGCGAGGAAACGATGAACCTGTCTCGCAGAGCCTTGTTCCCCATGCTGGGGGGCGCCCTCGGCTGCACGCTGGCGGCACGACCCGCGGCGGCGGCCGATGAGTATCCCAACAAGTCGGTCCGGCTGATCGTGCCCTATCCGCCGGGTGGCTCCGCCGATCTGATCGCGCGGTTCGTGTCGGACAAGCTGTCGCGCAGCCTGGGCCAGACCGTCATCGTCGAGAACAAGGGTGGCGCGTCCGGCGCGATCGGCAGCGAGTATGTCGCGCGGGCGCGACCCGACGGCTACACGATCCTGATGACGACGTCCGACACGCTCGCGATCAATCCCGCGGTGTTCGCCCGTCTGCCATACGATCCGCAAAAGGACTTTGCGCCGATCACGCTGCTTGCGGTGCAGCCGTTCGTGCTGGCGGTGGGGCCGAGCGTAAAAGCGGCCGATTTTGGGGCGTTCATCCAGGCGGCAAAAGACAAGCCCGGCACGGTCAGCTTTGCGTCCAACGGGGCGGGCGGCGTGCAGCACCTCGCGATGGAGTTGCTGGCCTCAGCGGCCGGGATCAAGGCGCTGCACGTGCCCTATAACGGCGCCGGCCCCGCGCTGTCCGACGTGATGGGCGGGCATGTCGACGCGCTGTTCATCAGCCTCCAGGGCGCCGGCGGCAGCCTGAAATCCGGGCAGCTGCGGGCGCTTGCGATCACCTCACCCGAACGGCTGGCGATCGCACCGGACGTGCCGACGTTTGCGGAGCTGGGCTACGCGTCCTTCCATGTCCAGCAATGGTACGGCCTCGTCGCGCCGCGTGCCACGTCGGCCCCGGTCATTGCCAGGCTCAACGAGCAGGCGGCCGCCGGCATCCTGGCCTCCGACGTCGCGGACAAGCTGAAGGCCGCGGGGACCGAACCGGTGGGCGGGTCGCCCGATGCATTCCGCACCTTCCTGGCGAGCGAGATCGTGCAGTGGTCGGACGTCGCCAAGGCCAACAACATCCGGATCGAGTAGCCGCGCGCTGTTTCCCGATACGCAGGCGGTTGCAGAAGGGAGAACGGACGATGACCGCGAAGACGCTCTTCACGCGGGCCAACAAGGACCGATACGGCGGCGGCCTGGTCCTCCTGCTCGGGCTTCTGATCGCCTACCAGGGAATCCGCTACCATGTCGGCACCCTCAGCAGCATGGGGCCGGGGTTTTTCCCGACCGCGCTGGGCGTGATCCTCGTCGTTGTCGGCGTGCTGATCGCCATGGTCGGCTCCTCGGCCACCCCGGCCCAGCATGAGGCGCTGGACGGCGGCTTCGACTGGCGCGGCTGGAGCTGCATCCTGACCGGCATCGTCGGCTTCATCGTGCTGGGCCAATATGGCGGCCTGGTGCCGGCGACCTTCGCGGTCGTGTTCATCTCCGCGCTGGGGGATCGCAACAACACGCTGGCTGGCGCGTTTGTCCTCGCCCTGGCGATGGTCCTGATCTGCATCGGGATGTTCTGGTGGGCGCTGCAGCTCCAGATGCCCCTGTTCCAGTGGGGCTGAGCGATGATCGCGCAAGCCCTGATCGATCTGTGGCACGGCTTCGGGGTCGCGCTGCAACCGCAGAACCTGATGTGGTCCTTCGTCGGCGTGCTGGTCGGCAACCTGATCGGCGTGCTGCCCGGCATGGGGGCGCTGTCCGCCATATCCATGCTGCTGCCGCTGACTTACGCGATGCAGCCGGTGCCGGCGATCCTGATGCTGGCGGGCATCTTCTACGGATCGCAGTACGGCGGGGCGATCGGCGCCATCCTGCTGAACCTGCCCTGCCATCCGCCGCACGCCATCACCTGCCTGGACGGCTATCCGATGACCCGGCAGGGCAAAGGCGGCACGGCGCTCGGCATCACCATGCTCGCTTCGTTCTTCGCGGCGTCGTGCGGGATCATCGTGATGATCTTCGCCTCACCGTTGCTGGTGAAGGTGGCGTTCGCGTTCGGGCCGACCGAGATCTTCTCGATCATGCTGCTGGGGCTGGTGGCCGGAGGAACGATGTCGCGCGGCTCGCCGCTGAAGGGCATCGCGATGACGGTGATCGGGCTGGCGATCGGCACGGTCGGTACTGACGTAAACTCCGGCATCCAGCGCTTCACCTTCGGTTTCCTGGAGCTGTCCGACCGGGTCGACCTGGTCGCCCTCGCGCTGGGGCTGTTCGGCGTCGCGGACTTCCTGCGCAGCATCAACCACACGAAGTTCGTCGGCAGCGGCACGCGGGTGCGGCTGCGCGACATGCGCCCGAGCAAGGCGGAGCTGAAGCAGTCGTTCGGCCCGATGGTGCGGGGGACGCTGGTCGGGACGCTGTTCGGGGCGATGCCGGGGACCGGGCCGACCATCACGACCTTTCTCGCCTACGCGCTGGAGCGGCGGATTTCACGCACGCCCGAGCGGTTCGGGCGGGGTGCGCTGGAGGGGGTGGCCGCACCAGAGGCTGCCTCCCATTCCAAGATCCAGATCGACTTCATCCCGACCATGAGCCTGGGCATTCCCGGCGACGCGACGATGGCGCTGATCCTGGGGGCGTTGCTCATCCAGGGAATCCAGCCGGGACCGCAGTTGATCACCGAACATGCCGACCTGTTCTGGGGGCTGATCGCGAGCTTCTGGATCGGCAACGTGCTGCTGATCCTGCTGAACGTGCCGCTGATCGGGCTGTGGGTGAAGCTGCTGCAGGTGCCGTACCGGTTCCTCTACCCGTCCGCCCTGCTGTTC
>JARLIJ010000147.1 GCA_031291795.1 Acetobacteraceae bacterium
GCGCGAGGAGACCGAGATCTTCGTGCTGACCGGCACCCTGCTCTGGGGCCTGATGCTGCAGGTCGCGATCGCCTACCTGTTCACCAACAATCCCAAGACCGTGCAGCCGCTGGTCTCCGGCGTGATCGAGATCCTCGGCGTGCGCACCCCGCGCAACGAGATTCTGACCGCCGTCCTGTCCTGGGTCTCGATCGGGCTGCTGTGGCTGCTGGTCAACGGCACCCGTGCCGGCAAGACGCTGCTCGCCGCCTCGATCAACCCGCGCGGCCTGACCCTGCTGGGCTTCGAGCTGTCGCGCATCTACCTGCTGGTCTGGGCGATCTACGGCGTGCTGGCCGGCATCGCGGGCGTGCTGCTGGGCATGTTCCTGGGCGTCAGTTCCGACAATGTCGGTACCCTGACCGCCAGCGCGTTCTCGATCGTGGTGCTGGGCGGGCTGGGCAGCGTGGGCGGCTCGCTGGTCGCCGCCTACGTGGTTGGCTATCTGGAGACGCTCACGGCCTACCTGGTCTCGCCCTCCATCCGCACCGTGCCGGTCCTGCTGCTGCTGGTGCTGGTGGTCTATCTCCGGCCGCAAGGCCTGCTGGGTCGACGGTAGGCAATCCCATGAAATCACGCATCATCTGGCTGGCACTGCTGGTCGTCGTCATCCTGGCAGCGCTGCCGTTCGGCGTGTCGGGCTATATCCTCGGCCTGCTCACTTTGGCGTTCTACTACGCGGTCTGCGCCATGGCCTGGGACCTGCTGTTCGGCTTCGCCGGCGAGGTCAATTTCGGCCCGTCCTTCCTGATGGGCCTCGGCGCCTACGCGGCCGCCCTGCTCAACCACTATGCCGGCTGGCCCATTCCCGCCTGCCTGGCCGCCGGTGCGGTCGCCTCGGTGGTCGGCGGCGTGATCCTCGCGATTCCTGCCCTGCGGCTCAGCGGGCCGTATTTCGGGCTGATCACCCTGGTCGCGGTGCTGCTGCTGCAGAACGTCATTACCCTGTTCGCCGGGTTCACCGGCGGCGAGATCGGCCTCGACCTGCCGGACGTGCTCTCGATCGACGACTCCACCAACTATTGGTACGCGCTGGCGTTCATGACGGTCAGCGGCGCCCTGCTGTTCGGCCTGTCCCGCTCGACTGTGGGCCTCATCCTGCAGGCCAGCGGCCAGGACGCGATCGAGGCCGCCGCGCTGGGCTTCAACGTCGCCAAGCACAAGCTGGCCGCGTTCTGCGTCAGCGCGCTGTTCTCCGGGTTGGCCGGGGGAATGCTGATCTTCTACATGGGCACCGCCTCGGTCGGCACCACGGTCGATATCGGCATCGGCGTGCAGATCATCATCGCTGCGGTCCTCGGCGGCCGGCGCACCATCCTCGGCGCCGCCCTCGGCTCCATCTTCCTCATCGCCGCCGGCGAGCTCCTCCGTCCGCTCGGGCAGCTCTCCACCTTCGTCGTCTCGGCCGTGGCGTTGCTGGCGATCCTGTTCTTCCCGGGGGGCTTCCTGGGTAGTGCACTGGCTGCAGGAGGCCGGGAATGAGCCCGCTGGACATGCCGCCTCTGGGACGGACGACCCTGGGATCGCCCCCGGTGGGCAACACCCCGCTGCTGCAGGTCGACGGCCTGATGAAGCGGTTCGGCGGCCTCATCGCGGTCAAGAACATCAGCCTGTCGATCGCCGGCGGCGAGATCCTGGGCCTGATCGGCCCGAACGGCTCCGGCAAGTCGACCGTGATGCGCTGCATCATGGGGATCACGCGGCCGAACGGCGGCACCGTGAAGATCGACGGCGTCGACGTTGCCGGCTGGCCGACCCACCGCATCGCGCGCCAGGGCGTCGGCATCGTGTTCCAGCACTCCCGGCCGCTGCACCGCCAGACCGTGCTGGAGCACATCGAGCTCGCTTTGCTGCCTGACAGCCTGCTGCGGCTGGCGGCCGACCGCCACGTGCAGGCCCGCGCCCGTGAAGTGGCCGCGCGGGTCGGGCTGGAGCGGGTGATGCATCGTTTGCCCGGCACCCTGCCGTTCGCCGACCTCCGCCGGCTGGAACTCGCCAAGGCGGTGGCGCGCAACCCCCGCGTCGTGCTGGTGGACGAGCCGTTCGCCGGCCTGACCGCGACCGAGGTCGCCACGTTCTCGGAGCTGATCGCCAGCTTCCGCGCCGAGGGCCACGCCGTGCTGCTGGTCGACCACAACGTGAAGGGCGTGGCCGCGCTGGTCGATCGGGTGTTCGCCATGTACCTGGGCGAACGCGTCGCCGAAGGCACCGCCGAGGCGGTGATGCAGGACCCGACCGTCCGCCAGGTCTATCTCGGCGGCAGGCTGGAGATCGCCCAGCGCCCGGTCCGCGCCGCCGGGTCCGCCAGGACGCTGCTGGAGGTGAAGGGTGCCAACGTCTTCTACGGCAAGGCGCAGGCGCTGCAGGACGTGTCGATCCGCGTCGATGAGGGCGAGTTCGTCTCGGTCGTCGGCCTGAATGGCGCCGGCAAGACCACGCTGTTCAACGCCATCTCCGGCTTGGTGCCGTACCAGGGGGAGGTCGCCTGGAACGGCCAACCCCTCCGCGGGCGGACTGCCGCCCAGATCGCCCGCGGCGGCATCGTCCAATGCCCGGAAACCCGCGAGCTGTTTGGCGAGATGAGCGTGCGGGAGAACCTGGACCTCGGCGGCCAGCACATGACCAAGGTGGAGAGCGCCCGCCAACTCGCCTGGCTGTTCGAGCTCTTCCCCATCCTGCAGTCCCGCCAGAGTCAGGCCGCCCGCACCCTGTCGGGCGGCGAGCAGCAGATGCTGGCGATCGCGCGCGCTTTGATGATGCAGCCCAAGCTGCTGATCCTGGACGAGCCGACCCTCGGCCTGGCCCCGGTGATCCTGGAACAGCTCTCCAAGGCGCTGGAACGGCTGCGCCAGACCACCCCGATCACCGTCCTGCTCGGCGAGCAGAACGTGACCTTCGCCCTGCCGCACGCCGACCGCGTCTATGTGCTGGAGCACGCCCGCGTGGTGTGGGAGGGCGATCCGGTGCGCTTCGCCGAAGAGGCGGGGACCGGCTA
>JARLIJ010000148.1 GCA_031291795.1 Acetobacteraceae bacterium
GGACCTGGCTCGCCGGCGACGCCAATCCCGCCTGGGCGCGGCTGCGCGCCCGCCTGGCCGCGCTGCCGCGCCCGCACTTCCCCCTGGAGGGCCGCGACGCCCTGGCGCACGGGCTGCCGGCTGGGCCACAGGTGGGGGCATTGCTGCGGGCAGTGCGGGCCTGGTGGCTGGAGGGCGGCTGCCGCGCTGGGGCCGCTGCCTGCCGGGCGGAGCTGGCCGCCCGGATCCGCCGCCAAGACTCCCCCTCCCCTTAAGGGCTTGGGCCGCAAATCTCCCCCTCCCTCAAGGGGAGGGGGAGTCTTGGCGGCCGGAAAGCGCTACGCACCGACCCGCCCTTCGTTATGCTTCGGCAAACGCGACCGCCCAACACATGGAGGACCACCCATGCCGGCCGGCTTCAATCCGGACCTGAGCCTGCCCACGCTATGGACCGACACCCCGAACGCGATGGACCGGCTGCGCGGGCTCTACGCAACCGGGTCGGTCGACGACGGCGAGGCCGGCGACCTGGCCCATTTCATCGAGCATGGCTGGCTGGTGTGGGACAAGGCGATCGAGGAAGCGGCGATCGACCAGTTCGTCGCCGACCTGCACAACCTGCACACCCAGCCCGGCTATTACGTCTCCACGGACTTCGCGCACGGACGCGCCAAGCGCCTCAACGGCCCCACGCCCGACCGGAAGGAGAGCTTCTTCGACCTCTACGTGAACCTGCAATCCTCCCGCGCGGTCTGCATGCACCCGCGGATCGCCCGCTTTCTCTCTTTGGTCTTCCAAGCCAAGCCTTTGGCATTCCAGCAGCTTCTGTTCCAGACCAGCAACGGCCACGGGTGGCACCAGGACACCGCCTACGTCGTGGTCGACAGCCCGATGCTGCTCGTCGCCACCTGGATCGCGCTGGAAGACATCGTCGAGGGCACCGGCGAGCTGGCGTTCTACGACGGCAGCCAGCGCCTGCCGCACTACATCTTCGCCAATGGCCGCAAGCACTACGACGGCGAGACCTCGGGCGAGCAATACGTCGAAGACCTCGAGCGGGAATGCCAGGCCCGCCAGTTCCCCTACCGCCGCCTGCTGGCCAAGAAGGGCGACGTGTTCTTCTGGACCGCCGACCTGGTCCATCGCAGCCATCCGCAGACCCCGCCGGGAGGCCGCAGCCGGTTGGCCTGCGTGACGCATTATTGCCCCGCCACCTCCGCCCCGCACTGGTTCTCGCAGGACGATACGCGCGGTATCGAGCCGTATTTCCACATCGGCGGGTTCGCCAGCTCGTTGTACAAGCTGCCGAACCTGAGCCAGGTGATCCGGCCGATCCCGACCTGGGATTACTACGAATGACGCGCCTGAGAGTCATTTGCATCATTACGTTGGTAACTTGACGCAGCGCAGCAATCCGCCACATTCCGCACCATGCGGAATTTCTCTGAACTGACCGAACGCGAAGTCCTCGCCTTGGCCATCGCCAATGAGGAGGAGGACGGCCGGATCTATCTCGACGTCGCCGAGGGCCTGCGGGAGGATTATCCCGCCAGCGCGCAGATGTTCACCGAGATGGCAGCCGAGGAAGGCGAGCACCGCCGCCGCCTGCTCGACCTGTATCGCAGCCGGTTCGGCGAGCACATCCCGCTGATCCGCCGCCAGGACATCCGCGGCTTCATCCAGCACAAGCCGGTCTGGCAGATCTACCCGATGAACCTCGATGCCGTACGCAACATGGCGGAGAGCATGGAGGAGGAGACTTCCCACTTCTATCGCCGCGCGGCCGAACGGGCGACCGACGTCTCCACCCGCAAGCTGCTGGGCGACCTGGCAGATGCCGAGGTGCAGCACGAGCACCTGGCCGAGGGCCTGCGCAACAAGAATCTGCCGGAGAACGTGAAGGCGCGGGAAGACGACCACGCCCGCAGCTCATTCGTGCTGCGGGTGATCCAGCCGGGCCTGGCCGGGCTGATGGACGGGTCGGTCTCCACCCTGGCGCCGGTGTTCGCGGCCGCGTTCGCCTCGGGCAACACCTGGCAGGCCTTCGTGGTGGGCCTCGCCGCCTCGATCGGTGCCGGCATCTCCATGGGCTTCGCCGAGGCGCTGTCGGACAATGGCAGCCTCACCGGGCGCGGCGCGCCGTGGATTCGCGGCGGCATCTGCGGGCTGATGACCACGGCCGGCGGCATCGGCCACACGCTGCCGTTCCTGATCCCGAGCTTCTGGATGGCGACGGCGGTCGCGATGGGGGTCGTGGTGGTCGAACTGGCGGTGATCTCCTGGATTCGTTGGAAATACATGGACACCCCCCCCGTCTCCGCGACGCTCCAGGTGGCGTTCGGCGGGGCGTTGGTGTTCGCCACCGGCATTCTCATCGGCAGCAGTTAGAGGGCACGCATGCACGACTCGATCCTGACGGAGCCGGCCGCCACCCAGGGGTTGCGGCATGACCCGACGACCATCCTGCTGCATTGGCTGACTGCCGCCCTGGTGGTGGTGCTGTGGACGATCGGCCAGACCGTCGATTTCGCCCCAAGCGGCGCGTTGCGGGTCGATTACCGCTCGGTCCACATCGTGCTGGGAGCGACGCTGGCGGTCGTGCTGGTGGCGCGGATCGCCTGGCGGCTGACGCGGAACGGGATGCTGCCCGCGCTGGACACCGGCCTGCTGCTGCTGGTCGCGCGGGCGACCCATTTCGCGCTCTATGTCCTGCTGGTGGCGGCGGTCGGCCTGGGGTTGGCTAATGCCTGGATCCGTGGCGACTCGCTGTTCAACCTGTTCACGATTCCTTCCATCGCCCCCGGCGACAAGGTGCTGCGGGGGAACGTGGAAGACTGGCACGCGCTGGCTGCCAACGCAGTGTTGATCGTGGCCGGCGTGCATGCCGCCGCGGCGCTGTTCCACCACCTGTTCCTGCGGGATGCGACGCTGCGTCGCATGCTGCCCTGGCGCCAGGTCTGATCCGCCGCCCGCGATCCGCTCCGGTCAGGATGGCGACGCGGCCGGCATCGGTCGTATAAGCCGCCCGCCGGAGACCGCTTCGAGTCGCGTCTCCGCGCAGGGCTTGCCATGAGCGGGCTTTCGCGGGTCGGGAGACATGGCCGCCTCCGGGAATGGCCGGCCGCGCGAGTGCCCCTCGGCATTGTGGTTCGAGAGCGCAGGCCCTGCGGGACCTGCTTGGGGGATTGCCATGAATATCAGGATTGCCGCCTGCCTCGCCAGCCTCGCGCTGCTGGGGGCCTGCTCCTCGGACACCGGAGCGAACAGCGGTGCCGGTGGGGCCGGCGGCCCGAATGGGACGGGCTATGCCGGCGGCGCAGGCGGCGCCGGCGGCGCGGGTGGGGCCGGCCACGGTGCCCCCGGGAGCGAGGAGGACCTGGTCCAGTCCGCGGGCGACCGCATCTACTTCAACACCGACCAGAATATGCTGAGCGACGACGCACGGGCCACGCTGGATCGGCAGGCGAGCTGGCTGCAGCAGTACCCGAATGTGCGGATCTGGGTCGCGGGCAACTGCGACGAACGCGGGACCGAGGAATACAACCTCGCCCTCGGGCAGCGGCGCGCCAATGCGGACCGGGACTACCTGGTGTCGCACAGCATCGACCGCAGCCGGATCGAGACCATCAGCTACGGCAAGGATCGCCCGGCCGATCCCGGCGAGACCCAGGACGCCTGGGCGAAGAACCGCAACGCCATCACCTCGGTGAAGTGAGCGGAGGGGGTTGAAGGAGGCAGGGGAAGAGAGGATCGAGAGCAGGGGGAACGCACAGAAACTCCCCCTCCCCTTGTGGGAGGGGGTTGGGGGGGGAGGGGGCCAAGGTCCGGGCCGTTAGAACCCCACCCCCCAACCCCCTCCCTCAAGGGGAGGGGGAGATTCTGTGCGTTCCCTCAGTGGTAGCCGAAATCGCCTCGGACCTTGCCGCGGAACACCCAGTACGACCAGCCGGTGTAGACCAGGATCACCGGCAGCAGCACCAGCGTGCCGACCAGCAGGAAGGCCTGGGTCGAGGGATCCGACGCCGCCTCCCACAACGTGAAGCGGTGCGGCACGATCATCGGGAACAGGCTGATGCCGATGCCGATATAGGACATCGCGAACAGCCCGATGGCGCCCAGGAACACCCCGACATGCGACGCCGGGTCATTCAGCGCCCGCCAGGTCGCCCAGGCGATCAGCGCGGTGATCACCGGCACCGGCGCCAGCAGCAGCGTGTTCGGCCAGCCGAACCAGCGGTCGCGGATGTCGGTCTCCATCAGCGGCGTCCAGATGCTTACCACCAGCACCGCCAGGCAGACGCCGATGAAGGCGTTGCGACCCCAGCGGCGGGCGCGCTGCTGCAGGGCGCCCTCGGTCTTCAACACCAGCCAGCCGGCGCCGATCAGCGCGTAGCCGAACACCAGGCAGATGCCGGTCAGGATGGAGAACGGCGTGAAGCAGTCCAGGCTGCCGCCGGTGAAGCTGCGTCCATCGGTCTGGAAGCCCTGGATGAAGGCCCCGAGCACGACGCCCTGGGCGAAGGTGGCGATCAGCGAGCCCGTGGCAAAGCCGTGGTCCCAGAAGCCGCGATGTGGCGCGTCGCGGAACCGGAACTCGAACGCCACGCCCCGAAAGATAAGCGATAACAGCATGATGACGATCGGGAAGTAGACCGCCGGGATGATGATCGCGAACGCCAGCGGGAACGCCGCCATCAGCCCGACGACACCCAGGACCAGCCAGGTCTCGTTGCCGTCCCAGATTGGGGCCAGCGACGAGATCATCAGGTTGCGCGCCTCCGCGTCCGGCGCGAAGCGGTGCAGGATCCCGACGCCCAGGTCGAACCCGTCCAGCAGCACGTAGAAGAACACGCCCAGGCCCAGGATCAGCGTCCAGACCGGTACGAAGTCAAGCGGCGGGCTCATGTGGCGGCTCCTTCCGGGGGAATGGGCCGGACCGGCGACTGCGGGCGGCCGCTCTCCACCGGTTCCGGGACATCCACCTCCATCGGGCCGCCGCGGACGATGCGCGACAGCACGAAGGCGCCGCCGGGGAAGATCACGCCATAGGCGACCATGTAGCCGGCCAGCGAGATCAGCACGTCCCAGCCGGTCAGCGAGGGCGACACCGAATCCGCGGTCCGCAGCAGACCGTACACGGTCCAGGGCTGGCGCCCGACCTCGGTCGTGGTCCAGCCGGCGAGCACGGCGATATAGCCCAGAGGCGCGGCGAACTGGCAGGCAAGCAGGAACAGCGGATGGCTGAACACCCGATCGCGCCGGCGCAGCAGGTTGCCCACAACCACGATCGCCAGCATCAGCAGCCCGACGCCCACCATGATGCGGAACGCGAAGAACGGGATGGCGACCGGCGGCCAGTCCTCACGCGGGAAATCCTTCAGCCCCTTCACGGTGCCGTCCAGGCTGTGGGTCAGGATCAGGCTGCCCAGCACGGGGACGTCGATGGCGAAGCGGTTGGCGGCGGCCGCCTCATCGGGGATTGCGAACAGGGTCAGCGGGACGCGGGACTGGGTGTCCCAGCGCGATTCGATGGCCGCGAGCTTGGCCGGCTGCTCCGCGCGCGTGACCAGGCCGGACGCGTCGCCCAGGAAGATCTGCACCGGGACCAGTACCAGCAGCAGCCAGAGGGTCGCGGACATCATCCGCCGCGCCTCCGGCACGAAGCGCTCGCGGCGGAGGTACCAGCCCGCCACGCTCAGCACCACGAAGGCGGTGGTGATGTAGAAGCCGACGACGGTGTGGCCAAGGCGGGTCGGGAAGGACGGGTTGAAGATGATCGCCAGCCAGTCGACCGGAAAGAACCGGCCGTCCTGGATCCGGTAGCCCGCCGGCGTCTGCATCCAGGAGTTCACCACCAGTATCCAGAACGAGGAGAACAGGGTCCCCATCGCCACGATCACAGCGGACATGAAATGCACCCAGGGGGGCACCAGCTTGCGGCCGAACAGTAAGATGCCGAGGAAGCTGGCCTCCAGGAAGAAGGCCGTCAGCCCCTCGTAGCCGAGCATGGGGGAGGTGATGTTGGCGGTGGCGTAGGCGTAGCGGCTCCAGTTCGTGCCGAACTGGAACGGCATCACGATGCCGGATACCACGCCCATCCCGAAGGTGACCGAGAAAATCCGGGTCCAGAAGGTGGCGATCCGCAGATAGACCGCGCGGCCGCCGAAGAAATACATCCCTTCCAGGAGGGCAATGTAGGACGCCAGCCCGACGGTCGTGGCGGGGAGCAGGATGTGCCACGCAATGACCCATACAAACTGCAGCCGCGAGAGCAGCAAAGGGTCAAGGTTCATGACAGTTACGACTCCAGTCCAGCGGCGACGGGCACATAAGCACCCCGGTATGCCTCGCTACTCACGATTCCGTGAGCTGGATCGCCGCGAAGTTTCGCGGGCCCGCGACGGATTTTGCCCTTGGGAGTTCTGGAAGGCTCCCCCAAATCTGCGTGCGTGACGCTGTCGTGTACGGGAGGCAGGCCATCGATCTGGGTGCGAAGCAGGCGTCAGGCAGCGCGACCGTCGGGCTTTCGGCGGACGCGCGCGCGATTCTGGAGAGCATGGGAGACGCGTTCTACGCCCTGGATGGGGCGTGGCGCTTCGTCTACGCCAACCGGCGGGCGCTGGCGTTCTTGGGATGCCGGCAGGAAGACATTCTCGGGCGGGTCATCTGGGACTGTTTCCCGGCCCTGCGCGGGACGCTGAACGAAGACGCGATCCGTCGGGCCCGCGCAGAACAACAGGTCGTGACCTTCGAGGCGCCTTCGCCGGTGAACCACATCTGGGTGCGCGCCAGCGTCGGCCCGTTCGGCGACGGCGTGACCGTGTACTGGCGCGATATCACCGCCCGCCGCCAGTCGGAGCAGGTGCTGCGCGACAATGAGGCCCATCTGCGGCTCGCCCAGGAAGCCGCTGGCATGGGCACCTGGGACTGGGATCTGCGCAGCGGCCATATCCATTGGTCATCCCACATGTTCGCGCTGCACGGCCGTACGGCGGCGGACGTCCCGGAGGACGGCATCTTCGCCCTATGGGTGCAGGCCTTGCACCCCGAGGATCGCGACCGGGTCATGTCCGAGACAAGACGGCACGGCGAGAGCGTCGAACCTTTCACCTGGGAGTTCCGGATCGTCCATCCCGGCGGCAAAGTCCGCTGGCTGCAGTCGCGCGGCAATGTGCTCGCAGACCCCGACGGCCGCCCCGCCCGCATGCTCGGCGTCGTCTTCGACATCACCGACCGCAAACGGACCGAGGAAGCGCTCGAGCGCCGGGTCGCCGAACGCACCCAGGCGCTGCGGGACACCGTCGCCGCGCTGCAACGCTCGCGCGAGCGGAACAGCGCCATCTTCGAGCACGCCCCCATCGACCTCGCCTTCCTGCGGGTCGAGCCGGACGGGCGGTTCCGCTGCGAGGACGTCAACCCGGCCTGGATCCAGAGCACCGGCTTCAGCCGTGAGCAGGCGGTGGGCGCCGCGGCCGAGGAGATATTTCCGCCAGAGCACGTGGCGCTCACGCTGGAGAAATGCCGCCAGGCGATCGCAACCGGCGGCAAGGTCGAATACGAATATACTGCGACCTTCCCGGTCGGCGACGTAACCCGCCGCTGCTTCCTGGTGCCGTTGCACGGGCCGGACGGTGCGGTGGCCCAGGTGCTGCTGACCGCCGTCGACCTGACCGAGACGCGGCGGATCGAGGCTCAGCTCCGCCAGGCCCAGAAGATGGAGGCGATCGGCCAGCTCACCGGCGGCGTCGCACATGATTTCAACAACTTGCTCACGGCGGTCATCGGCAATCTGGAGATGCTTGGACAGTCGCTCACCGATGAGCGGGCACTTCGCCGGGTGAATGCGGCCATGCGGGCCGCCCAGCGCGGCGGGCAGTTGACCCAGCAACTGCTGGCCTATGCGCGGCGGCAGAACCTCACGCCGCAGCCGGTGGACGCCAACGCCGTGATGGCCGGCATGGCAGAGTTGCTCCAGCGCAGCCTGGGCGGGCTTGTGCAGGTGGAGATGGACCTCGCACCCGGCCTCTGGCTGGCCCACAGCGATCCGACCCAGCTTGAGCTGATGGTGCTGAACCTGGCGATCAATGCGCGCGACGCGATGCCCGCGGGCGGCAGCCTGCGTCTCGCCACGCGCAATTTGCCGGCACATGCCGCGACGCTGCCGCCGGACCTTGCGCCCGGGCCCTATGTCGCCATCACCGTGAGCGATACCGGGTCCGGCATGCCGCCAGAGGTGCTGGAGCACGCGTTCGAGCCGTTCTTCACCACCAAGGAGGTGGGCAAGGGCAGCGGCCTCGGCCTGGCGCAGGTCTACGGCCTGGCCTGCCAGTTCGGCGGCACCGCGCGGCTGGGCAGCGTGCCCGGCCAGGGGACCACGGTGGAGGTGTTCCTGCCGCGCGCCGAACGGCGACCCGACGGGCCGGAGACGGTTGAGCGGAAGGCGACCGGGGCCGAGGATGGCGCCGGTATCGTGCTGGTGGTCGATGACGATGCCGACGTGCGCCTGATCGCGGCCGAAATGCTGCGCGAGGCCGGCTATTTGGTGCGCGAGGCCGGCAGCGGGCCCGAGGCCCTCTCGGTCCTGGCGGATATCCCGGTGTCCGTCATGCTGGCGGATTACGCCATGCCGGTGATGTCCGGTGCGGAACTGGCCCGCCTGGCGCGGGCGCGCCATCCGTGGGTCTCGATCGTCTACCTGACCGGCAACGCCGATCCGCTGGGGCCGGAGGCGGTGCACCTGGGGGACCGGGTCATCACCAAGCCGTACACCAGCGCGACGCTGCTGTCGGCGGTGCAGCAGGCGATGCGGGGGTAGGGTCGGCAGCCAGACCCGCGGGCCGTCTGGTGCGCCGCTCGATGGCCAGCGGCGAACACCGCCACGAAAGCGCCACCCCAGGGCGGAAAGGGACCGCCGGCGCCCCATGTGCCATGAGCCCGGCCTGGCCGGCCTCGGTTGCCGGCGCCTTCAGGCGTTCATGGGGGCGTGACCTTCCGCGCCGGCGCGGCCTCGGCCATGCTGGCGCCGGGGAACCACCCACGGGAGCAAAGCCATGAAACCGATCGTCGCAATCATCGCGCCGGGCATGATGGGCAGCGCGGTGGCCAAGAGACTCACGGACGGCGGGCTGCAGGTGCTGACCCTGCTGGCCGGCCGCAGCGCCGCCACTGTGGCGCGGGCCAAGGCGGCCGGCATGACCGGCGCCAGCGAGGCCGAGGTCGCCGCGACCGACATCATCCTCTCGATCGTCCCGCCCGGCGAGGCGCTGAGGCTGGCCCAACTTCTGGCCCCGGCGCTACGGGCCTCCCACAAGAAGCCGATCTATGTGGACTGCAATGCGGTCGCCCCCGACACCGTGCTGCGGATCGCCCAGGTGGTCGAGGAAACCGGTGCCAGCTTCGTCGATGGCGGCATCATCGGCCCACCGCCGGAGGCGCATTCGAAGAACACGCGGCTGTATTTGTCGGGCGCCAACGCCGCCAAGGCCGCAGTGCTGGCGGCGTATGGCCTGTCGACCCCGGTGCAGCCAGGGCCGGTCGGGGCGGCTTCGGCGACGAAGATGTCGTATGCCGGCATTACCAAGGGCTTCACGGCCCTGGGCGCCGCCATGATGCTGGCGGCGACCCGCGCCGGCACGGCCGATGCGCTGAAGGCCGAGATGCTGGTCAGCCAGCCCGCGCTGCTGAGCTGGCTGACGCGAAACACTCCACGGATGTACTCGAAGGCCTACCGCTGGGTCGCCGAGATGGAGGAGATCGCCGCATTCGTGGGCGAGGACGCGGCGGCCCGCGACTTCTACATGGCCGCCGCCCGTTTCTACGAACGCATCGCCGCGGATTTCGACGGCCCAAACGAGGAGACCGCCGCGATGGACGCGTTCTGCAAGGAGCCCGCGCCATGAACCGGGGCATCCATCGCTACCCGCCGATGGAGCGGGTGATCTACGGCTTCCCGCTCGCCGAGGCGCTGGCCGAGGAGGTGGCCCGCCTCGACGCCCGCGCGGTCTACGTGATGGCCAGCGGCACGCTGGCGCGACAGACCGACGTCGTGGACGGCGTACGGCGCGTGCTCGGCAACCGCCTGGCCGGCGTCTGCGCGAAGATCGCCGCCCACACGCCGCGCACCGACGTGGTGGCGGCGGCAAACGAGGCCCGCGTCGGCGGGGCCGACCTGTTGGTGACGGTGGGTGGCGGGTCGGTGACCGACGCCGCCAAGATGGTCGGGCTGTGCCTGGGCAACGACGTCACCACGCCGGAAGGGCTGGACGCGTTCCGTGCCGTGATCACCGCGGATGGTCGGACCGAACGGCCGCCGACCAAGCCGCCCGGGGTGCGCTCGATCGCCGTGCCCACGACCCTGTCGGCCGGCGAGTTCACCTCCTTTGCCGGCTGCACCGACAGCGTCCGGCAGGTGAAGGAGAGCTACGGCCACGCCCTGATGATGCCGCAGGCCGTCATCCTGGACCCTGCGGTGACGCGCTACACGCCGGAGTGGCTGTTCCTGTCCACCGGCATCCGAGCGGTCGACCATGCCGTGGAGGACCTCTGCTCGATCAACCCGACGCCGTTCTCGGACGGTATGTCGCTGCAGGCGCTGCGCCTGCTGAGCCACGGGCTGCCCGCCGTGAAGGCGGACCCGACGGACCTGGAAGCGCGGCTGGACTGCCAGCTAGGCGCCTGGATGTCGATCATGGGCTCGCAGAACGGCGTGACGAAGGGCGCCAGCCACGGGATCGGCCACGTCCTGGGCGGCACGGCGGGCGTGCCCCACGGCCATACCTCCTGCATCATGCTACCGCATGTGCTGCGGTTCAACGAGCCGGTGAATGCGGCGCGCCAAGCCTGGGTGAGTGAGGCGCTGGGCCATCCCAGAGAGCCGGCCGGCGACGTTGTGGCGGCGCTGATCGCCACCTTGGACCAGCCCGCTCGGCTGCGAGATGCCGGGGTCCGGCCGGACCAGCTCGACACGATTGCAGCGGAATCGATGCATGACCGCTGGGTCCACACCAATCCGCGCAAAATCGTCGGGCCTGCGGACGTTCGAGCTTTGCTGGATGCTGCCTGGTGAACGGCTCTTCGCAAGGAGCAGCCGTAACGGCTCAGTCCTGGCCCGACGCTTCCTTGAGCATCGCAATCAGTTCTTCGCGCCGGAACGGCTTCTTCAGGATCGACACGGAGTCCGTGTCATGGAATTTCGCCACGCCTTCCGCCAGCCGGAGATAGGCGTCGCTGAAGCCCGAGGTGAGGACGATCCGCGCTGGAATGCCGGTGAGAAGAATCTCGTTGAGTACGTCAATGCCATCTTTTTCCGGCATGATCATGTCCAGCATAAGCACGTCCGGCTTATAGCTGATGAACGTCTCGGTCGCGACGGTCGAATTGTTGAGCGCCTTAAATTCCATTCCAAGTTGTTCGGCGATGAGGCCAACAACCTTCGTGATGCCAGTCTGGTCGTCGATTATTAGAAGCTTCTTGGCCATGACGATCTAGGTCCCTTCGACATTCCTCACGCATTTCCCCCAACCGGCGGCATACCAAACTATTCACGCAAAGTGATTGGAAATCCAGCCTCAAAGTCATCCACGGCTGATATTTTAGCAGGGATCGACATGATTCCCATTTCTAAAAATAGAATCATTCGTGACTGCCCTTAGCTTGGGCAATACCAAGCTAAGGGCAGCCCGCATCATGCCGGCATTCCGGACGCCGACACGCCGATAACCGGTTGTTGCGTGCCCAGACTCAGAACGCCAGTAATTTTGTAGCAGAAATTCGTTAATTGTCACGCACTGTACCGGGCGGCGACAGAACGTGTCAATTTGTGGCCGCCATGCGGGATGTCGGCGGACGCCAACCCGTTTCATTCCACAAAGAAAGCCTGACTTTTGACGTAACAGTCGGCGGAGCCATGCCGCGCAATGGCACGACTGGACGACTGGCTGGTATCCCAGCGGGCCAGCGACGGGCTTCCCGAAGCCGCGTCCGCGCGGGCAGCACAACCCCTGGCGTGGCGCCCGGACCGCATCAAACCCACGAAAAGCCTGTCGATCGAGCTACCGGCATACTGGAGCCTGCGGCGGACCTGGCCCTCAGGTCGGCGTGCGTGCCCCACGAAGGCGGCGTCCCTGCGCCTTCCTTGCCACAGGCTGTGCACCGGGCGGGGGGAGTACCGGCGCGTCCCGGACCAGGCCATGGTATTCTCGGTTCGGCATCATGTCGGTCGCCGAGGCCATCCGGTTCGACAGGTTGAAGAACGCGACCGTTTCGGCAAGGTCGAACAGGTCCTCCTCGGTCAGGCCAATAGCGCGCAGGACGTCCCGGTCGGCGTCCTCGATCAGGTGGGGCGTCGTGGTCATCTTCCAGGCGAAGTCCAGCATGGCCCGCTGCCGCGGATCGACCCGCGCCACCCGGTAGTTCAGCGCCATCATCTCGCCCAGCTCCGGATCGCCGGAAAGCTGGCGGACCGCCGCGCCATGCGCCACCAGGCAGTAGTAGCACCGGTTCGCGGAAGACACGACGACGGCGACCATCTCGCGCTCCAGCTTCGACAGGCCGGAGGGCGACAGCATGATCTCGTTGTACATCGCCATGAAGTTGCGCAGCCGCTGCGGGCGCAGGCTGTAGGCGCTGAACACGTTGGGGACAAAACCCAGCTTTTCCACGCATTTGTGCCAGACGGCCTGCAGGTCGTCGTCGAGCAGCCCCGGATCGGGGACGCCCAATTTCGAGATGTGGTCGGGCTGGGGCATGGGAAAGCTGCGCCTGCTGGTGTCCCGATTCCGTGCTTCGCAGCCGCGGGCGAGTGCCGGAATCGGAACACCCGCCCTTGGTTTTCATTGACCTGGCGCCCGCGACGTCCGCAGCAAAGGGCAACGGACGTCACGGGCAGGACGCTAGAGCAGCACTTCCTTGTTGATGACGTTGTCCACGTTGGGCGCGCCGTCGAGCACCGAGAGGATGTTCCGCGCCGTTGCGACCGCCATGGCCTGGATCGCTTCCACCGTGACGCCGGCCATGTGCGGGGCGGCGATGACGGTGTCCAGCGTCAGCAGAGTGTTGTTGACCGGGGTCGGCTCCTTCTCGAACACATCCAGGCCCGCGCCGGCGAGGTGGCCGGAGGTCAGGGCGGCATGCAGCGCCGGCTCATCGACGATCCCGCCGCGGGCGGTGTTGACCAGGAACGCGCCCTTTTTCATCCGCGCGAGGCGGGCGGCGTTGAACATCCCGATGGTTTCCGGGTTCTTCGGGCAGTGGATCGTGACGAAATCGGCCCGTCCCAGGGCGGCATCGAGGTCGGCCACCGGTTCACACCCGGCCCCCACGATCTTCCCGGCATCGACGTACGGATCGTAGACCAGCACACCCAGGTCGAAGCCAAGGCAGCGCTTGGCCGTCCGGGTGCCGATGCGGCCGAAGCCCACGATCAGCACGGTCTTGCCCGACAGCTCCATCGGCAGCGCGCTGAATCGGTCGTTCCAGTGGCCGCTGCGGACGAAGCCGTCCATCGCGGCGGTCCGCTTGGCCAGCGCGATCATCATGTGGAACGCCTGTTCGGCGACCGAGGTGGAGTTGGCGGTGCCGGCGGTCATCAGCGGCACGCGGCGGGCGGTCAGCACCGGCACATCGACCGCGTCGTAGCCGACACCGATGCGGGCGATGACCTGCATGATGGGCGACGCGTCCATCTCGGGCTGGCTGTAGGGCGTCAGGGACAACGCCATGCCGGAGCAATCGGCGAGCTGCGGCAGCAGGTCCGCCTGGCTGATGCCGGCGGGGTAGACGACGGTCTCGATGTCTGCGCGCGCGCGGATCAGGTCGATCCCCTGCTGGCCCATGGTGTGGGGCAGCATCACCTTGCGCTTGTTGGTGGCCATTCGTGACGTTCCTTACAGTTTCCGTTGCAGCGCAGCGACGTAGCTGCGGTTCCAGGTGGGCGAAAGATGCACCTCGTTCATCACGACGTGCTTCGGCAGGCAGGCGATGTAGCGGATCAGGTCGCCGCAATCGGCGGGCTGAACCATCCGCGCGCGCTCTTCCGGGGTGACCGGGATCGGGCGCTTGTCGAGGATTGGGGTCGCCACCTCGCCGGGCAGGAAGACGGTGGAGCGGATGCCGTTCACGCACTCCTCCATGTTCAGCCCATGGCTCATGGCGACGATGCCATGCTTGGCGGCGACGTAGATCGGCCCGCTGAAGCCGCCGATGAAGCGGCCGGCCATCGAGGCGGTGTGGATGATCAGCCCGTCCTGCCGGGCCCGCATGAACGGCAGCGCGACGGTGACGCAGTAGAGGGCGGCGTTCAGGTTGCCGTGAACCAGCGTGTCGATGCCCTCGGGCGTCAGCTTGCTCCAGTGACGATCGACGATGTTGACGCCGGCGTTGTTCACCAGAATGTCGAGCCGGTTGAAGGTCTTGCGGATGTAGTCGCCGACCTGCTGGACCTGGGCGGCGACGGTCAGGTCGGCCGGCTGGACATGGGCGGTGCCGGTCTGGTTGATCCGGCGGGCCACGTCCTCCAGCGGCGCGGGGCGGCGGCCGGTCAGGATGATTGTGGCGCCCTCAGCGGCGAGCGCGAGGGCAGCGGCTTCCCCGATGCCTGTGCCGGCGCCGGTGACCCAGGCGATCTTTCCGTCGAGCTGTCCCACCGGCGTTCCCCCATCCTGTGCGGCGGGCCGCATTCAAGGAGCTTGCCGGGGGAACGGCAAGAGGCGGGCATGCCGGGGGCTGGGCTGCGCAGAGCGCGGCTTGCCACCAGCCGGGCAATCGCTTGAAGCAAGCAAAGGTTGGGGCGCTGCCCCAACCTTTGCTTGCTTCAAGCGATTGCCCTACCGCTCACCAGCACGCCGCTAGCCAACGGGCTTGCCATTCGTCAGACTGGCTTTCGGGGAAGAAGCGCCACGGAAATAATGGACCTGTCACTCGACCTGCTGGGCAATGCCCTGGTGTCCGGCCTGTTGTTGGGCGCGTTCTACGCCGCGGTGACGATCGGCGTGTCGATCTCGTTCGGCATGCTCGACATCGTCAATATCGCCCATCCGGCGTTCATCGTCCTGGGCAGCTACATCGCCTATATCGCCAACAGCGTCCTGGGCGTGGACCCGATCCTGGCCAGCATCATCGTGCTGCCGGCGTTCTACCTGCTGGGGATGGCGATCTACCACGTCTACGACGTGTCGTTCGAACGGCGCGGCGATGCCTCGATCCGCGGCCTGGCGTTCTTCTTCGGCATCCTGTTCATCACCGAGGTCGCGCTGGTCCTTGCGTTCGGCGTCGATTACCGGCTGGTCGAGGCGCCCTATATCGGGCCGTCCTTGCATCTGGGCGTGATCGACCTGCCGCTGCGGCTGCTGGTGCCGGCGCTGGTCTCGCTGGCGCTGATCGGTGCGCTGCAGCTCTACATGCACCACACCTTCATCGGGCGCGCCATCCAGGCGGTGGCACAGGACCCGCTGGCGCTCCGGCTGATGGCGGCGAACCCCAGCAAGATCAAACGTATCGCGTTCGGACTGTCGATCGGTTCGGCGTCCATCGCCGGCGCGATCCTGATCATCATCCAGCCGGTCGAGCCGTCCATCGCGCGCGACTATATCGGCCGGGTGTTCGCCATCTGCGTGATGGGCGGCCTGGGCAGCTTCGGCGGGACGGTCGTGGCGGCGATGATCCTGGGGATCGTGGAAAGCCTGACCGCCACGTTCTACGGCCCGTCCTGGTCCCCCGCAGTGGCGTTCGGCTTCCTGCTGCTGACCCTGGCGCTGCGACCCTCCGGCCTGTTCGGGCGGATCTGATGGGGGATGCCCGGGCGAGCAATGCCCAACCGCACCATGCCCCCGCGGCGAGCGCCCGGGTGCGCGGCGGCCCTATGGGGAACACCCGGTTCGTGGCCGGATTGCTGGTCGCCGCGGCGGCCACGTTCGGCGCGGCCAGGCTGGTCGACAACGCCTATGTCTTCTTCGCCGGCTATGTCGTGCTGCAGTACATTGTGCTGGCGACCGCGTGGAACATCCTGGGCGGCTATACCGGCTACGTGAACTTCGGCACCGCCGCGTTCTTCGCCCTGGGCGCCTACACCACCGTCGCGCTGCACAAGCTGGTCCCACTGCCTCTGCCGGTCATGATGCTGGCAGGCGGCGTCATCTCGGGCGCCATCGGCCTCGGCACCGGCTACCTCACGCTGCGGCTGCGCGGCACGTTCTTCTCGATCGCTACCCTCGCCATGGCGGTCGTCGTGCAGACCCTGATCACCAACTGGAGTTTTGTCGGCGGCTCGCGCGGTGCCTACATCGTCCGCCCGGAGGCCACGCCGCTGTTCGGCCTCGACTACGTCCAGTACCTGTTCCTCCTCATGCTGGGTTTATCCGTGATCGCGGTCGGCGTGGCCCGCGCGATCGAGCATTCCCGCCTGGGCTACGGCTTCGCCGCCATCCGCGACGACGAACTGGCCGCCGAGGCCAATGGCGTCCCTACCCTGCGCCTGAAGCTGATCGCCACGGCCCTGTCCGGCGGCTTCATGGGCATGGCCGGTGCGCCGCTGCCGTACTACGTGACCTATCTCGACCCCGCCTCCGGCTTCAGCCTGAGCTACGCGGTCAACACCATCGCCATGCCGCTGATCGGCGGCACCGGAAGCTGGCTGGGGCCCATCCTGGGCGCCGTCCTGCTGGGCACGCTGCAGCAGGTGGCGACCGTCACGATCTCCTCGGCGCTGTCGCTGCTGCTGGTCGGCGTGCTGCTGGTCGGCTTCGTGGTCGCCGCGCCACGCGGCATCATCGGCTGGTTCAGCCGATGAGCGCGCTGCTGGAGGTCCGCGGCCTCGGCAAGCGGTTCGGCGGGTTCGTGGCGCTCAACGACATTGTGCTGGAGGTGGCGGACGGCGAACGCCTCGGCCTGATCGGCCCGAACGGGTCCGGCAAGAGCACGCTGGTGAACTGCCTGTGCGGTACCCTGCGCAACGAGAGCGGGCAGGTCCGCTTCGCCGGCAAGTCACTCAACGGGTTGTCCGCCCATGAACGCAGCCGGCTGGGCCTGGCCCGCAGCTTCCAGCTCCCCCGCCCGTTCGGCACCATGACGCTGGCCGAGAACCTGCGCATTCCGATCCTGTATGCGGTCCACGCCCGCGACGGCGTCCGGGTGGCCGACGTCCCGTTGCGCTGCGCCGACCTGCTGGCAATGGTCGGGCTGGCGGACAAGGCCGACCGCCTGCCGCGCGACCTGACCCAGATCGAGATGCGCAAGCTGGAACTGGCCCGCGCCATGGCCTCCGAACCCCGCCTGCTGATCGCGGACGAGGCCATGGCCGGCCTGTCGCACCAGGAAGTCGACGATATCCTGGCCCTGCTGCTGCAGCTCAACGCCCAGGGCATCACCATCATCATGATCGAGCACATCATGCGGGCCGTTCTGGCGTTCAGCCAGCGCCTGGTGGTGCTGGTCGCCGGCCGCAAGATCGCCGACGGCGCCCCGCAGGACGTGGTACGCCAGCCGAACGTGGTGGAGGCCTACCTTGGCAGCTAGCCTCACCATCGCGGGGCTGGAGGCCGGCTACGGGTCGGTCAGCGTGCTGCACGACGTCTCGCTCCGCGTCCCGCCCGGCGAGACCGTCGCGCTGCTGGGCAC
>JARLIJ010000023.1 GCA_031291795.1 Acetobacteraceae bacterium
CCGCCCTCAGATCGCGATCCGCACCCCAAGTTCCACCACCCGATCGCTCGGGATTCGGAAGAACTCGGTCGCGGGCACCGAATTGCGCGCCATCACCAGGAACAGCCAGAGCCGCCACCAGGGCATCTTCGGCGCCATGGCCGGGACCAGGACCTCGCGGCCGAGGAAATAGCTCGCCTGCATCGGGTCGAAGCCGATCTTGCTTTCCAGCTCCTCCAGCGCGCGGGGAATGTTGGGGCTTTCCATGAAGCCATAACGTAGGATGACGCGATTGATTCCCGGCGCAAGCTCCGCAACTTCGCTGCGCCGTTCGGGCGGCACCTCCGGCTCGTCGGCCGTCAGCACGGTGACGAACAGGACCTTCTCGTGCAACACCTTGTTATGCTTGAGATTGTGCAGCAGCGAGGTTGGCACGTAGCCGGGGTTGCCGGTGAGGAAAATCGCCATGCCGGGCACCCGGGTGGTGCGTGATTGCGGCAGCCGCGCGAGGAATGGCGCCAGCGGCATGCTGTCCTGCTTCCAGCGCGCCAGCAGCAGGTCGCGGCCGCGCTTCCAGGACGTCATCATCGTGGTCAGCGCCACGCCCATGGCGAGCGGCACCCAGCCGCCTTCGACGATCTTCAGCGAATTGGCGGCGAAGAACACGCCATCGACCAGGAAAAACAGGCCGAACACCGTCACCGCGGCCAGCCGCGACCAGTGGAACTGGCGGCGGAACACCACCATCGCCAGCACCGCCGTGCACAGGAACGTGCCGGTGACCGCGATGCCGTAGGCCGAGGCGAGGTTGTCGGACGTCTTGAACGCCCCCACCAGGATCAGCACGCCGACCAGCAGCATGGTGTTCACCTGCGGCACGTAGATCTGGCCCTCCTCGGTGTTCGAGGTGTGCCGGACGGTCATGCGGGGGAGAAAGCCCAGCTGCATGCACTGGCGGGTCATCGAGTAGGCGCCGGAGATCACGGCTTGGCTGGCGATGACGGTCGCGACGGTGGCGAGGATCACCAGCGGCAGGCGTAGCCATCCGGGTCCCAGGAGGAAGAACGGGTTCTGGGCTGTGGCGGGATCGCTCAGCACCAGCGCGCCCTGGCCAAAATAATTCAGCACCAGCGAGGGCAGGACGAAGAACGTCCAGGTCAGCCGGATCGGATGGGCGCCGAAATGGCCCATGTCGGCATACAGCGCCTCGGCCCCGGTGACGCATAGCACGACCGCGCCCAGCACCAGGAATGCCAGACCCTTATACTGGATGCACAGCGCCACCGCGTAGCTCGGCGACAGCGCCAGCAGCACGAACGGGTGCTGCACGACCTCGACCAGGCCGGTGGCGCCGATGACCACGAACCACACCGCCATCACCGGGCCGAAGATGCGCCCCACGCTGCCGGTGCCGCGGTACTGCATCATGAACAGCAGGATGATGACGGTCGCGCTGATCGGCAGGACGTATTGCTTCAGGTCGGGGGCCGAGACCTCCAGGCCCTCGACGGCGGACAGCACGGAAATGGCGGGTGTGATGATGCCGTCGCCGAAGAACAGGCAGGCCCCGGCGATGCCCACCAGCGCCAGGGCGTTGCGCAGGCCGGTGCCGACGGAGACCCGCTGGGCCAGCGCCATCAAGGCCAGGATGCCGCCCTCGCCATGGTTGTCGGCGTGCATGACGAGGGTGACGTATTTCACCGTGACGATCAGCACGAGCGACCAGAAGATCAGCGACAGGATGCCCAGCACCTCCACGGAGGTGACTGGCAGGCCGTCGAAGAACTGGAGGCTGGCCTTGAAGGCGTAGAGTGGGCTGGTGCCGATATCGCCATAGACCACACCGAGCACCGCCAGCAGCATGCCGATCGCGGGCTTGCGCTTGTGCAACGTCTCGGACGTGGCGGCGCTGCTCATGGCCGCCGGCGCTTCTGCATGCCCGAACCCGTCCTTGCGATGCGTTCCACCCGCGAAACCTGTCGGGTCGCGGACGCATACCGCCGCCGCGACTGCGAAACAAGCACGCCGGAGGCCGCCACCCCGGGCCGCGGATCAGGGCGGTGCGCCCCGGTCACGGGCCGGGGCGCAAATCCGCGATCAGGCTGCGTCTTCCCGCCGGTCGCGCACTTTGACGTAGGCCAACTTGGCGTGTTCGCCGCAGTACGGCTTGCCTGGTTCGGACGGGTCGTCGCAAAAACGAAAACTGCGCGTCCCTGGCTCACCGATCGGCCAGCAGCAGGTCACGACCCGGGCATAAGGCCGCTGCGTGACCACCTGCATGCGTGGCGGCGGGGCCGTGACCGGCGTCGGACGGGGTGGCGCGGCCGGCGTGGGCGCCAGGACGGCAACCGCCACCGGGGCAGCCATCGCGCCGGATGCGGTGCTGTTCAACGGCGGCAAGGTCGGCCCCTCGACGCGGCGCGACGGGGTTCGCCGTGGCTCCCCTGCCTCGCCGCTCTCCCGCCGGATTGGCGAAGGACGCGCCGGCAGATCGAGACGGTGGGCCTTGCCGACCACTGCATTCTTGGAAACCCCGAGGCGGCGACCGATTTCCGCCGTGGAATGACCTTCTGACCAAAGCTCTCTGAGCCGGGCGATTGTCTCTTCGCTCCACTCCATGTTGTGGTTCCCCCACTGGAATTACCCAAGATACGGTAGTGCCAGTGGGCCGGCCGCTCAACGGCTGAGTTGCCCTGGACCACAAAAACTTGTGGAAAACTCGGTGGACAGCCACCAGACCTAGAAAAGCAGGCCCTTTTTCAGCAGGCCGTGGACGCCCTTTTCGCCGTTCACCGTCTGCGTCACGTGGAAGTCCACCGCGAGTGAGCAGAACGCATAGGCCTGCTCGCGCGAGAGGTTGGTGCGCGCGGTGATGAAGCGGATCATTTCCCGCAGCGCCTGCTTCATCGCCATGTCGAGGTCTTCGTTGAGGCCCATGGTGATGAAGTGCGTCGCCGTTTCGGCGCGGGGGTAGGTCAGGGCCGGGGCCTTGATGCCGCCGCCCTTGTGCAGGACCATCGTGAAGGTGCCGGTCAGGCAGATCTCCAGCGCGTTGATGCAGACCTCGCCATCGCCCTGCACGCCATGGCCGTCACCGGCGGAGAACAGCGCGCCCTCGGCCCAGACCGGCAGGAACAGGGTGCTGCCCTCGGTGAGTTCCTTGTTGTCGAGGTTGCCGCCGTGTTCGCGCGGCTGGACGGTGGAGATCGTGCCGTAGGCCGGCCGCGGCGCGACGCCCATCACGCCGAAGAACGGCCGGAGCGCGAGTTCGGTCCCCCAGGGCAGGCGGCAGGTCTTGCGCGCCCGGTCGACCGGGATGTGCATCATGAACCGTTCGCCGAAATCCTCGGGCAGCGTGCCGGCCAGCGGGCGAAAGCCGCAGTAGCCCCAGTCGTTGCCGAGTTCGATGCGGTCGATCCGGACCTCGAGCATATCGCCCGGTTCGGCGCCGGCCACGGCGACCGGCCCGGTAACGATGTGGCCACCGACGCGCGGGAGATTGGATTGATGGATTGCAGCCAAAGCCGGTGGAATGGCCAGTCCGCTGCCTGCGGGCGGCATGACCTCTGGTGCGCCGGAGACGCATTCCAGCACCACGCTGTCACCGGACTGGATGGTAACGAGCGGCGGATATTTCGCGTCGAATGTACCCCAGCGGACGGTTTCCGGTGAGGCGGCAAGATGATGGGTGGCCATGAGTCGATCCCTGGTCGTCAGTCGCCTAGTCTGACAACCAGGAGGGGCGCGACGTCAACCCGCCGCCCTGGGACCATGCGGCCCGCGAGGGTACGCGATGACCACCCGGCTGCATGACCAGCCGGCTGCGGGCCAACACCTGCGCGGTCCGGAACCAGGCGAGTCCGGACCTCAATGCGCCGTCGTGGTCTCCCGCGTCGTGCGGGGCGCGGCTTCGCCGGCAGGGCCCGAGATGGAACCAGACGGCTTCTCGGCGCTGGCTTCCATGGACGCATCGTCCGGTTCCGCCATGTTCTTCTTGAAGGCCTTGATGCCCTTCGCGAAGTCGCCCATCAGGCTGCTGACCTTGCCGCCGCCGAACAGCAGCAGGACGACCAGCAGCACCACCATCCAGTGCCAGATGCTGAAGCTACCCATTTGACCTCCGTGCGGGACGGCTGCAGTGCCCGTTGGCTTTCGGACCTCTGCCCACCCGAAGGCGACATCATAGAGGCCGGCGGTCCCGCTGCCAACGACATGGCGCGGTCGCGCGACGGATGCAAGCGCTGTTTCCGTCCCCGTCCGTCCGGCCCCGGTGCCGGTCGCCCGTTCCGCCCGCGAAAGACGGATTTTTCGGGTTTCCGCGGACGGTTCGCCCAATGCGACACTCCGGTGACGTCTATTTATTGCGGACGATGGCGTGAACGCGTATCGTCATGGTTGATGGGCAACCCTGGACCGGGTCGAATGGATCCAGGGCACCTGTCAAAGGGAAGGGCGTCGCGGACATCTCGGACTTTTGCGCGCCCCTGTTCAACAGGGCGGATACCTGGAATTTCCGGTCAGGAGCCGCTCGCAGGCAGAAAGGCAGCGCGTCGATGCCCAAGGGCACCGTGAAGTGGTTCAACCCGACCAAAGGCTACGGGTTCATCGCCCCCGACACCGGGGGAAAGGATGTCTTCGTCCATATCAGTGCCGTGCAGAAAGCCGGACTTCGGAGCCTCAATGAGGGTCAGAAGGTCGGCTTCGAGGTCGAGCAGCAGCAAAACGGTCGAACCGCGGCGGTCAATCTCTCGCAGACCGACTGACGCCAGCGACCGGCGACGGTCCGCCGAGGCGGTCGGCGCGACTCGGTCCATGCGAACCCTGCGTGGCCTTCGGCCGCGCGGGGCGGCTTGGTGTGCCCGTGCCCCCCATGAACCGCTTTGGTGATCCCGGTCGGGCTGCAACCGTTCGGTTGCCCGTGTGTTTGCGGCCACGGAACGCCGTCAGGTGCCCCGCGCGTGTCGCGGCTGCGTTTGCTGGGCTTGCGCCGCCCCGATACGTTGTTTACGCAGGTGACAAATGGATGTTGGGCACCACGCATGAGCCATGCCTTGCAACAGCCTCACCGGGGGCGGGCGCCGCGCAACGGTGGTCCGGTCGCGGCGCTCGACGCCGACGCGGTTCGAGCGGCCTATCGCCGATGGGCCGGGGTATACGACACCGTGTTCGGGGGCGTGTCCTCGGTCGGGCGGCGCCGCGCCGTGGCGCTGGTCAACCGCCTCCCAGGCCGTGACGTGCTGGAGGTTGGGGTCGGAACCGGCCTCGCTCTGCCGCGCTATCGGCAGGACGCCCGGATCACCGGCATCGACCTCTCGACCGAAATGCTGCACCAGGCGCGCAAGCGTGTGGCCGAACTCCGGCTGCGCAACGTCGTGGCGCTGCGCGAAATGGACGCGGAGGCGACTGATTTCCCTGACGCGTCGTTCGACATCGCGGTGGCGATGTTCGTGGCCTCGGTGGTGCCCAATCCGCGCAAGCTGCTGGCGGAAATGCGCCGCGTGGTGCGGCCGGGTGGTAACATCCTGTTCGTAAACCACTTCGCGGCCGAACGTGGCCCCCGCTGGTGGGTCGAGCGCGCGATGGCCCCGGCCTCCCGCGCGCTTGGATGGCATCCGGATTTCGCCATGGAGGCGCTGTTCGCCTCGGACGACATGGCGCAGGCGCAAGCCGAACCGGCACCGCCGTTCGGCATCTTCACCTTGGTGCGCCTCCCGAACTGACCCAAGGCGCCTGACCGGTCGCCCCGTCGCCGGTGTCCTGATTCCGAAGTTCGCAGCTACCGGCGCGGGCCAGAATCGGGACACCAGTTCTTTGTTTCCAGTGGTGTGCTGACCCTCGACGTTCGCTGCAAAGCGGCTGCGAACTTCGGGCAGGATACCAGCGGCTCGTCAAGGGGCGCCGGGGCGAGTGCGTTCGGCTGCGCGCTGATCGCGGCCGCATGACGGTGCCGGGGCCACGGATGCCGAACGAATTTCCGCGTGAAACAGCTTCGGACTCGGTGCAGACCTTGATCTGGATCAAAGGGTCCGGTAGGCGGACAGTCTGTGAGCTCGGCCACCGGGGACAAACCCGGATGGCGCGGGACGGACGGAACGGGGTGATCAGTCCATGCAGCTTCTCCGGCGGCCTCTCGCCGCACTGACGACACTGATGCTGGCCTGCCTCGCATGGGGCGATTCAGCCCTCGCCCAGGCTCCGCGGCCTTGGGAAATGGGCATGCAGCCCGCCTTCAGCCCGGTGAAGCAGCGCATCATCGAACTGCACGACCTCGTGTTGGTGATCATCACCCTGATTACCCTGTTCGTCGCCGGCCTGCTGCTCTGGGTGATGTATCGCTACAACGCGAAGCGGAACCCGGTGCCCAGCCGCGCCAGCCACAACACGATCCTCGAAATCGCCTGGACGGTGCTTCCCGTGCTGATCCTGGTGGTGATCGCGATCCCCTCGTTCCGCCTGATCTATTACCAGGACCGAACCCCGAACCCCGACCTGACCGTAAAGGTGACGGCTCATCAATGGTATTGGGAGTACTCCTATCCCGACCAGGGCAACATCGATATCGAAAGCCGCTACATCCATGATGAGGACCTGAAGCCCGGCCAGTTGCGCCTGCTCGAGGTGGACAACCAACTGATCATCCCGGTCGGCAAGAACATCCGGATCCTGACCGGCAGCACCGACGTGATCCACAGCTTCTTCATCCCGTCCTTGGGCGTGCAGCGCTACGCGATCCCGGGCCGCACGATCGAGACATGGGTGCGCGCCGAC
>JARLIJ010000149.1 GCA_031291795.1 Acetobacteraceae bacterium
CGTGCCGGCCATCCGTGAGGCAGTCTGCCGCGACAGATGGCCGGCACAGGGGCCGGCCATGACGAAGGCAGGAGAGTCGGTGTCTTCGGTGGTTGGTATTAGAGCGGTTTCACGGTGACTGGAAAACCCATGCCGTCATGGCCGGGCTTGTCCCGGCCATCAATCGCGGCACGGTGCTGGTACAGATGGCCGGGTCAAGCCCGGCCATGACGATCTCTGACAATGGCAGGTTTCCAGTCAGCCGGAACGTGCTCTAGTCCCCGGCCAGCCGGCGCTTCAGCGTCTCATTGATCAGCGCGGGATTGCCCTTGCCGGACATGGCTTTCATCGTCTGGCCGACAAAGAACCCGAACAGCTTCTCCCGACCGGCACGGTATTCGGCCACCTTGTCGCCGTTCGCCGCCAGGATCCGGTCCACCGCCGCGTCGATCGCCCCGGTGTCGGTGACCTGGCGCAGCCCCTTCTCGTCGATGATCGCCGCAGGCGGCTTGCCGGTCTCGACCATCGCCTCGAACACGTCCTTGGCGATCCGGCCGTTGATCGTGCTGTCGGCAATCAGGTCCAGCAGCGCGCCGAGGCCCTCGGCGCTGACCGGCGGATCCTCGATCGTGCGCCCGGTGCGGTTGAGAGCGGCGAAGAAATCGCCCGTCACCCAGTTCGCGGCGATCTTCGGATCGCGGCCCTTCGCGACCGTTTCGTAGAACTCGGCCGTCACCTGCTCCGCCACCAGCACGCTGGCGTCATAGGGCGTCAGGCCGTACTCCGCGATGAACCGCGCCTTCTTCGCGTCCGGCAGTTCCGGCAGATGGGCGCGCAGATCCGCGATCCAGGCCTCGTCCAGCACCAACGGCAGCAGGTCCGGGTCCGGGAAATACCGGTAATCATGCGCGTCTTCCTTCGACCGCATGGAGCGCGTCTCGCCCCGGGCGCTATCGAACAGCCGAGTCTCCTGCTGCACCGTCCCGCCCGATTCCCAGACTTCGACCTGGCGCTGGGCCTCGGCCTCGATCGCCAGCATCACGAAGCGGATCGAGTTGACGTTCTTCACCTCGCACCGTGTCCGGTACGGCTCCCCGTGCTGGCGCACCGACACATTGACGTCGGCACGCATGGAACCTTCCTCCATGTTGCCGTCGCAGGTGCCCAGGTAACGCAGGATCGAACGCAGCTTGCGCAGATAGGCGCCGGCCTCCTCGGGCGAGCGGATGTCTGGTTCGGACACGATCTCCATCAGCGCCACGCCGGCCCGGTTGAGGTCGATCAGCGACTTGGTCGGATGCCGGTCGTGCACGGATTTGCCGGCGTCCTGCTCCAGGTGCAGCCGCGTGACGCCGATCTGCCGGATCGACCCGTCCGCCAGCTCGATCTCGATCACCCCGGTGCCGACGATGGGATGCTCGTATTGGCTGATCTGGTACCCCGGCGGCAGATCGGCATAGAAATAGTTCTTCCGGTCAAACCGACTGACCAGGTTGATGTGGGCGTTCAGGCCCAGCCCGGTGCGCACCGCCTGCTCCACGCAAACGCGATTGATCACCGGCAGCATGCCGGGGAAGGCCGCGTCCACGAAGCTGACCTGGGTGTTCGGGTCCGCGCCGAACGCGGTCGCCGCGCCGCTGAACAGCTTGGCCTGGGAAATGACCTGGGCATGCACTTCCAGCCCGACCACCACTTCCCACGCACCGGTGCGGCCTTCGATGGCGTAGCTCATCGCATCAGCCTCCTGCCCGTGGGACGGGGAACGCCCCTGCCCGCGGCGCGGGAAGCGCCCCAGCCATCAACGTGGGCAGCGCCGCGAAGCCGGCCGCCTGCTCGATCGCCGCGGAGACCGCGAACATCGTCTCCTCATCGAACGGCTTGCCGATCACCTGCAGGCCCAGCGGCAGGCCGTTGGCGTCCAGTCCGGCCGGCACCGAGATCGCCGGAACGCCGGCGAGGTTGGCCGGCACGGTGAACACGTCGTTGAGGTACATCGTGATGGGATCGTCCATCTTCTCCCCCTGCCCGAACGCCGCCGAGGGCGCCGTCGGGGTCAGCAACGCATCCACCCGACCGAATGCCTCGGTAAAATCCCGCAGGATCAGGGCGCGGACCTTCTGGGCGCGCAGGTAGTAGGCGTCGTAGTAGCCGGCCGACAGCACATAGGTGCCGATCAGCACGCGCCGCTTCACCTCGGCCCCGAAGCCGGCCGCGCGGGTCCGCTCATACAGGTCGCGCAGGTCGGCGCCGTCGGTGCGCAGGCCGAACCGCACACCGTCGTAGCGTGCCAGGTTGGACGACGCCTCCGCCGGCGCCACGATGTAGTAGGCGGCCAGCCCGTACTTGGTGTGCGGCAGGGAGACGTCGACGATCTCGGCCCCCGCGGCCTGCAGCCAGGCCACGCCCTGCTGCCACAGCGTGTCGATCTCCGCCGCCATGCCGTCGCTGCGGTACTCGCGCGGCACGCCGATCCGCAGGCCCTTCACGCCGCGCTTGCACGCCGCCTCGTAGTCCGGGACCGGCCGATCGGCGCTGGTGGAATCCTTCGGATCGAATCCCGCCATGGAGCGCAGCAGGATCGCACTGTCCTGCACCGTACGAGCGAACGGGCCGGGATGGTCGAGCGAGGACGCGAACGCGACCACGCCCCACCGCGAGCACCGCCCATAGCTAGGTTTCACCCCCACCAGGCCGCAGAAACTGGCCGGCTGGCGGATCGAGCCGCCGGTATCCGTGCCGGTCGCCCCCATCGCCAGCCGCGCCGCCACCGCCGCGGCGGACCCGCCGGACGAACCGCCCGGCACCAGCACGGCATCTTCGTCCTGCCGGCGCTTCCAGGGGTTCTCCACCGGTCCGTAGGCCGAGGTCATGTTCGACGAGCCCATGGCGAACTCGTCCATGTTCGCCTTACCCAGGAACACCGCCCCGTCGCGCAGCAGGTTCGCGGTGACGGTGCTCTCATAGGGCGGCACGAACGGCTGCAGGATCTTGCTGCCGGCCGTGGTGCGGACGCCCTCGGTGCAGAACAGATCCTTGATCGCCAGCGGGATGCCGGTCAGTGCCCGCGCCGCGCCCGCCGCCAGGGCGGCATCGGCCGCGCGCGCCCGATCCAGCGCCTGGGTGTGGCTGACAGTAAGAAAGGCATTCAGCCGCGGGTTCAACGCGTCAATGGCCGCCAGGTGCGCCGTTGTCAGCTCGACTGCGGTGAACTGCCCGGTGCGCAGTCCTTCCTGCGCCTGGGCGATCGTCAGGTCGGTGAGCATCACTCCACCACCTTCGGCACCGCATAGAAATCCCCGATCCGCTCGGGGGCATTGCCCAGGACCCGCTCGGGATAGCCGCCATCGGTCACGACGTCGTCGCGCATCCGCAGGGCCATCTGCGCGCCGCCGGTCAGCGGCTCGATCCCCTCGACATTCACCTCATTGAGCTGTTCGATCCAGCCGAGGATGCCATTCAGCTCGCCCTGCAGCTTCGCAAGCTCATTCTCCTCCACCCGGATGCGGGCGAGGGTGGCGATGCGGCGGACGGTCGCGAGATCGAGCGACATGATCGGCAAGATTCCTTGGTTGGAGCGAAGCGCGGGACCATAACGACCGCTATGGCACTGTTCAACCTGACGGAGTTGCGGGCGTCGCTGGGACGGGATGTCCGGCTGATCGGGCTGGACCCTGGGGCGAAGACCATCGGCGTGGCGCTGTCCGACGTCCGACTGACCCTGGCCACCCCGTACGGCAGCCTGAAGCGCGGCAAACTGAAGGCCAATGCCGCGGAAATCCTGGCGATCGCGCGCAAGGAAGGGGCCGGCGGGCTGGTGGTCGGGCTGCCGCTGTCGATGGACGGCAGCCTGGGACCGGCCGCGCAGGCGGCGCGCGACTGGACGCTGGCGCTGTCGGAGGCGACCGGCCTGCCGGCAGCCATGTGGGATGAGCGGCTGTCGAGTGCCGCGGTGAACCGGTTCCTGGTGCAGGACGCCGATCTCAGCCGCGGCAAGCGGGCGGCCTCGGTGGATCGCGCCGCCGCGGCCTGGATGCTGCAGGCGGCGCTGGATGCCAGCCGGCCCGCGGTGCCGCCGCCTTCTTCTCCCTCTCCCCCTGAGGGAGAGGGCCGGGGTGAGGGGGCGGACCATGGCGGACCGTGGTAGTTAGCCCCCTCCCCCCAACCTTGGTCCGCTCTGCGGCCCATGCCCTCAAAGCGAGGGGAAGAAGTTTCTCCTGCCTCAGGCGCGCTCGATCAGCTCGATCTTGTAGCCGTCCGGATCTTCGACGAACGCGATGATCGTCTTGCCGAACTTCACCGGCCCCGGCTCGCGCGTCACCTTGGCGCCGGCGGCCCGCAGCTTCTCGGTCGCCTCCTTCGCGTTCGGCACGCTGATCGCCAGGTGGCCGAAGGCCGTGCCGATCTCGTACTTGTCGACGCCATAGTTGTAGGTCAGCTCGATGACCGTGGCGCTGTCCTCGCCGCCGTAGCCCACGAAGGCGAGCGTGTACTTGCCGTCCGGCACGTCGGTCCGGCGCAGTTCCTGCATGCCGAAGCCCTTGGTGTAGAAGTCGACACTGCGCTGGAGGTCACCGACGCGCAGCATGGTGTGAAGGTAGCGGCTCATCGCACTTTCCCCTGTTGAACGGCCTCACGATCGAGGCCTAACAAAAACAGCCCGTCCCCGTCGGCCGTGGCGACGCTGGCGTCGCGCTCCGCCAGAATGGTGCCGCCGGCTTCGAACGCAACCCCTCGCAAGCCCGCGGCGGCGGCCCCGCGCAGCGTCTCCGGCCCGATCGTCGGCAGATCCGCCCGCCGCTCCTGGTTCGGCTTGACCAGCTTCACGAGCACGCCCCCGGCGCCCGGCCGCTTCAGGCCGGCGCAGCGGGCAAGCATCGCATCGGTGCCCTCCGCCGCCTCGACCGCCAGCACGATGCCCTGCTGGACGACGCAGCCCTGCCCGACATCGGCCGCGCCCAGCGCGCGGGCGACCGCAATGCCGCGCTCGATGTCCGCCATGGCCTGGGCGTCGGGCGCCGTCCGGGTCAGCAGGCCGGCCGGCCCCAGCACGTCCTGCATGATCTCGTGCGCGCCGATGACGTGGAAGCCCTCGTCGCCCAGGACTTTGACCACCGCCGCCAGCAACCCGTCATCACCCATGAAAGCAGCGCGGCCGACCCGGCCCAGGAGGCGCATGGCCTCCGTGTCGGGGCGCAGGTCGAGCATGGAGGGACGGCGGACCGGCCCGATCATCACCACGTCCTCGCAGCCGTTCTTGCGCAACGCCCCCAGGATGCGGCCGGCGGCCCCGATGCGGATCACCTCGTGCGGCCAGCCGGCCAGCGTGGCGCGGTCGGCGAAGCCTTCCAGCCCGATCATGAACACGCGCCGGCCGGCCGCACGCGCTGCTGCGGCAACCTGGGCCGGCAATCGCCCGCCGCCGGCCAATATCCCCAGGGTCCGCGGCGACGAGGCCGGCACGGCCGTTTCGCGCGGGGCCGGATTCAGAACACGAAGGCCGGTGCGGGGATCAGCGAGGGCAGCAGCGGCGTGCCGCAATCGAAGATCGGCGCCGCCCGCAAGCCGGCCGGCGTGGCCTCCGCCAGGATCGCCTGGTTGGTCCGATCCACGCCGCCGATGACGCCGACCAGGCGGCCGCCCTCGACCCGCAACTGCCGCGCGATGGCAGGCGGGACCTGGTGGACTGCCCCCTCGATCAGGATCACGTCGTACGGCGCACCGGCCGGCCAGCCTGCGGCCAGCGGGCCGGCCACCAGCGTGACGCCCGGCGCCAGGGTGGCGAGCAGCGCCTGTGCCTGGGCGAACAGGTCGGGATCTTCCTCCAGCGCCGTCACCCGCACGCCGCAGGCGGCCAGCACCGCGGCGCCGTAGCCGGTGCCGGCGCCGACCACCAGTGCCAGCTCCCCGGCCACCGGCGCGGCTACCTGCAACAGGCGGGCGAGGACCATCGGTTCCATCAGCACCCGGCCCTTCCCGAGCGGCACGTCCTCGTCGGCATAGGCGAGGGACGCGGCGGCGGCGGGCACGAAACGCTCACGCGGCAGGCTGCGCATGGCCTGCAGGATGCGCGGATCGGTCACCTTGTTGGGGCGGAGCTGGCTGTCCGCCATATGGGCGCGGGCATCGGCGAAAAAATCGGCAGCACTGGCCATGGCGGGCTCATTTCGTGGAGGTGTGGGGCCGAGGCGGGTGTGGGGCTTATAGCGGGAGGTCACCGAATGCGCCAAGACCGGCCGCTACGGTCTTGACCCGTACCCCTTCCTCGCCCGATATACCGCCCGCGCGTCCCCTTGAGGTCCGGTGGCAGAGTGGTGATGCAGCGGACTGCAAATCCGCGTATGTGGGTTCGATTCCCGCCCGGACCTCCATCGGATCACGGGTCTGGCAGGCTGATGCGGATCTTGCCGGTACCCCTCGGCGCCGGCTGACCGGGGCCGTGTCCTTCCACCCTCGTTGCCGGTCCACTGTCGTTGCCGGGCTCACCTCATTGGCGTCAGGCCAGGACGCTCATTGAAGGGCGATGTGCTCCCGATCCCTTCGAACGGAATCCCACGGCGTCTGGATTGGGGGACGGGCGTGTCGCAAAACAAGGCGACGACCGCAGCCCGGCGCGCGCCCTCCCCCGTTCACACCGGCGCGAGGACGTAATCCGGTCACTCTGCCGGCGCCATCCAGACCCAATCGGCTCCCATCCTTCCTGCTGCCACCCTTTCAGGAGGTTTCGTCGATGCGTTCTCTTACATTCGCAATGCTAGGCCTCGGCGTGCTCGTACTGGGCGCCGCCAGCGCAAATGCGGCCCCGGTCGTCCCCCCGGTCCATGCCCAACCGCAGTCGTCCGTGGTCCAGGCGGACTACGAGTGGCACCACCACCACTACCATCACCGTCACTGGAACCACGGGCACTGGCGCTACTGGGACTGAGCGAGGCCGCGTACCGCCTCGGGTGTGCAACCCTCCGCCCGCAGGGCGCGCAGGGTTGCAGCCCGGTCGCGCTTGGCCAGGCGGCGGCCGGAGGCATCGATCAGGAGCCGATGGTGGGCGTAGGCCGGCTCCGGCCAGCCCATCAACGCCTGCAGCAGCCGATGCAGATGCGTGGCCGGCAGCAGGTCGATCCCGCGCGTGACCAGCGTAACACCCTGCAGCGCGTCGTCATGCGTCACGCACAGATGGTAGCTGGCGGGGGCATCCCGGCGGGCCAGCACGACATCCCCGAACTGCTCCGGCGTGCAGACGATGCGCCCGCGCCCCGCCTCGGCGAAGCTCAGCGGGGTGCCGACCTCTCGTATCGCCGCCTCGACGTCCAGCCGCAGGGCATGTGGTGCGCCGGCCGCGATCCGGCTCCGGCGTTCGTCCGCCGAAAGACCGCGGCAGGTGCCGGGGTAGCGCAGGCTGCCATCCGGCGCGTGCGGCGCCGCAGCGGCTTCCGCCACCTCGCGCTGGATCGCCGCACGGGTGCAGAAGCACGGATACACCAGCCCCCGCGCGCCCAGCGCATCGAGCACCGCGCGGTACTCCGCCAGATGCTCCGACTGCACCCGCACCGGCCCATCCCAGTCCAGGCCCAGCCAGGCGAGGTCCTCCAGAATGCCCGCCGCATACTCCGGCCGGCAGCGCGTCGGGTCGATGTCCTCCAATCGGAGCAGGAAGCGCCCGCCGGCCTCCCGCGCCTGCCGCCAGGCAAACAGCGCCGAGGCCGCATGGCCGAGATGCAGATAGCCGGTCGGGCTGGGGGCAAAGCGGGTGACGATGGACATGTGTCGGACCACCTGGGATAGCGAAGCCACGCGATGAAGGAGAGAGCGGCATGACCCTGCTGGACGCACTGCACTGGGGACCTGCCTCGAAGGCGACGCCACGGCAACTGGTCGTGCTGTGCCACGGGCTGGGCGCGGACCGCTACGACCTGATCGACCTCGCGCCGACCTGGGCGCATGCCTGCCCGGACGCGCTGTTCGCCTCGGTCGACGCCCCCTTTCCGCACGATTCCGGGTTCGGCCGCCAATGGTGGAGCGTGGCGGATCGCTCGCCCCCCCTCATGCGGGCCGGCGTGCAGCGCGCAGCCGGCTTCCTCGACGCGTTCATCGACGCCGAACTGGCGCGACTCGGCCTGCCACCCGAAGCCTATGCGCTGATGGGCTTCAGCCAGGGCGCGATGACAGTGCTCTTCACCGGCCTGCGCCGCCGGGTGGCGCCGCGTGCCATCCTGGCGTTCTCCGGAGCCCTGCTGGCACCCGAAACCCTGGCGGCGGAGATCGCCGATCGCGCGCCGGTGCTGCTGGTGCACGGCCTGGAAGACGACGTCGTGCCGGCCGCCCGCTCCCGCGAAGCCGAAGCCGCCCTGAAAGCCGCCGGCGTCCCGGTGGACGCGGCCTATGTGCCGCAACTCGGGCATGGCATCGACGACACCGGCCTGACGCTGGGGGCGGAGGCGCTGCAACACGGTTTCGCATGACGGAACGGTGAATCCGAGGCAACTGCCATGCGCTTGGGTTGCGGCTCGCGGCCGGCTCTGTCATAAACGCGCAGGTTTTCGGCGACGCACAATATCTGGCGGGTCGGTAATCCGGCGTCTTCCAGATGTTGCGCTTCGGTCGCAAGGGAGTGGCGCTTGCCCGACGGCGGACAGCATTTTCCCGCGCTGGTGCTCAACGCGGATTTTCGCCCCTTGTCCTATTTCCCCCTGTCGCTATGGGCGTGGCAGGACGCTGTCAAAGCGGTGTTCATGGACCGTGTCTCGGTCCTGTCCGAATACGACACCGAGGTCCACTCCCCCAGCGTGACGATGCGGCTGCCCAGCGTGATCGCGCTGAAGGACTACATCCCCTCGGCGCGCCGGCCGGCCTTCACGCGGTTCAACGTGTTCCTGCGCGATGCCTTCCACTGCCAGTATTGCGGCGACCGCTATCCGGCCCCCGACCTGACCTTCGACCACGTGATCCCGCGCTGCCGCGGCGGGCGCACGACGTGGGAGAACGTCGTCACCGCCTGCGGCGACTGCAACCTGCGCAAGGGCTCGCGTTTGCCGCGCGAGTGCCACATGTTCCCGCGCCTCAGCCCGCGCCAGCCCACCACGTGGGAGCTGCAGGACAACGGTCGCGCGTTCCCGCCGAACTTCCTGCACGAGAGCTGGCGCGACTATCTCTACTGGGACAGCGAGTTGGAGAGCTAGACCGCGCGCGAGAGGAAATCGAAGCAGGCGAGCGCGTGGACCCGCGCCACCGTCTGCAGTTCCTCGACCAGCACGTATTCGTCCGCCCCGCCCATGTTGAATGGCGTCGGCCCGTAGACCACCGTCGGAATGCCCATGCGCCGGAAGATCCGCGCATCGGATCCCCCCACACGCATGTTCACCGCCGGCTGCCGGCCCAGCACCTCCTGCGCCGCGGCGGCCGTCACCATGACGATCTCGGAGGTCGGATCGGTCACATACGGCTCCACCCGCCGCACCACCGACCACTGCACCCCCTCGATCTTCCCCAGCCGCTCGGTCAGCGCCGCTTCGGCCGTGGCGGCCGATACGCCCGCCGGCAACCTGATATCCACCCCCGCCTGCGCCGAGGCCGGCACCAGGTTCATCGACGTGCCGCCCTCGATCCGGCCGATATTCACGGTGATGCTGCCCAGCACCGCCGACTCCCCCGCCCCGCATAGCGGTTCCGAGATCGGCGCCGCTGCCGCGATCGCCGCGGTCACCGCCGCAGGCGCCTCGAATGGCAGGTCGCGCAACCCGGCCACGGCATCGAGCGCGCGGCGCAACCGGTCGAGCGCGTTGATCCCGAGATGGACATGCGCGCCGTGCGACGGCTTGCCGACCGCCGACAGCGCCACCCACAGGAACCCCTTCTCGCCGAAGCGCACCACCAGCGGGGAACCGGCATCGCCGATGATCGTGGCATCCCCGCACGCATGCGGTACGTTCTCGAGCAGCCATTGGGTGCCCAACACACCCATCGACTCCTCGTCGCCGGCAAGCGTCAGCACCACCTCGCCCGCCCAATGCGCCCGCACCTCGGCCAGCGCGGCAAGTGCTGCGATCGAGGCGGCGATCCCGCCCTTCATGTCGGCGGCACCGCGGCCGTAGAGCCGTCCGTCGCGGAGCACACCCCCCAGCGGATCGACCGTCCATGGCAGCGCCTCGTTCACCGGGTAGGTGTCGAGGTGGCCGTTCAGCACGATGCGCCGGCCCGGACCGTGGCCGCAGACGCGGGCCACCAGGTTGACGACTCCCTGCCCCACATCGTGCAATGACAGGTCCACACCGGGGATCGCGGCGCGCAGGCTGGCCGCGGCGGCCGCGGCGGCCGCGGCGGTATCCCCCGGCGGGTTGGGCGAGGCGGCGGCGATCAGACGCTGCGCCGTGGCAACCACGGTCGACCCGTCGATTGCGGTGAGGCGGGCGCGAATATCAGCGTGCAGCAAGGCGGCGCTCCCAGATACGGATGCCCTGGGCCAGGGGCCAGCAGATGACCAGATAGACCACGGCGACAAACGAGAAGATTTCCAGCGGGCGGAAGGTGGTCGAGGACAGTTCCATCGCCCGGCGCGTCACCTCGCCCACCGAAATGACGGACGCGAGCGAGGAGTACTTGATGAGCTGCACGAAATTCGCTGCCAGCGGCGGCAGGATCGTGCGGACCGCCTGCGGCATGACGATCCGCACGAAGCTGTCGAACGGCGACAGCCCCAGCACCTGGGCGGCCTCGCGATGGCCCTTCGGCACGGCC
>JARLIJ010000150.1 GCA_031291795.1 Acetobacteraceae bacterium
CCATGCGGTCAGCACCGCCTCCAGCGGCGCCTCGGCCAGGTGGCGCACCGTCGGGAAGCGGCTTACGAAGCTTTCATAGTAAGGTATTACCGCCGCGACCGTGGTTTGTTGCAGCATGATCTCGCTGAGCCACACGCGGTAGGGGTCCGCAAGCTGTCCCGGTTCGGCACGCCAGGGCAGGCGGCGCCGATGACGATCGTACCAGCGCAGCAGCGACCGGGCAGGAGCGATGGCGGCAGAGGGCAAGGGGCCTAAGGACACACAGCCGGGTATGGCAACCGAGGCGCGCCACGTCTATGGCCCGCGTCCGTTGTCCACGCTCGTGCCCGGCCTGACCCGCCCGGCATTTCGCCGCCGCTCGCCGGCCGGCGCCCAGATCATGGCGGACTGGGAGGCGATCGTCGGCCCGGCGCTCGCCACCATGACCATGCCGCGGCGCCTGACGGCCGGCACGCTGACCCTGGCCTGCGCCGGCCCGATCGCGCTCGAACTGCAGCACATGGCGAACGAACTGATCGGGCGGATCAACGTCCATATGGGCGTCCAGACGGTAAAGGCGCTGCGGTTCGAGCAGGCTGTCCTCGAGTCGCACCCTGTAGCCCCCCCGGCGCCACTTCCGCCGGGGGTTGCGCAAGCCGCCGATGCGGCTGTTTCTGAGTTGCCGGAAGGCGAATTGCGCGCCGCTCTGGCTTCCCTGGGCCGTGCCGTGTTGGCGGATCGGCCTTTCAGCAACAAACCCTCGACGACCCGCCGCTCGAAGCGGTAGAACACCACATATAGAGGTTCCAATGCCTGTTGCCCGCCGTACCCTACTAGCTGTTGTTGCTACCGGAATGACCGCCGGGGCCTTCGCGTTGCCGCGTTCGGCGCGCGCGGACGACCCGACCCAGGCCGAACGGTCGATCGGAAGCGCCGATGCGAAGATCGTCGTCGGCGAGTATTTCTCGCTGACCTGCACCCACTGTGCCGCCTTCGCCAAGGAGACGATGCCGCAGATCAAGTCGCAGCTGATCGATACGGGCAAGGTGCGCTGGGTGTTCCACGACTTCCCGCTGGATCAGGTGGCACTGACGGCGGCGTTGGTGGCGCGGCATCTGCCGGTCGATCGCTACGAGCCGTTCGTGAATGCGCTGTTCGGCACGCAGGACCGGTGGGCCTTCGCGCGCGGAGTCAACTCTACCGACGAGCTGTGGAAGATGGCGGCGCTGGCCGGCATGAGCCGAACCAGCTTCGATGCAGCCGTTGGCGACGCCACCCTGCGCAGCTGGATCCTGCAGCAGCAGCAGGCCGACCAGGACAAATGGAAGGTCGATTCGACCCCGAGCTTCGTGATCAACAACCAGAAATATGCCGGCGAGATGAACTTCGACGCGTTCAACAAGCTCTTGCCCGCCAGCTAAGGGACAAGGAGTCCGACTTGCCTGTCAGCTTCCGCCGCCTGCGCATTGCCGGTTTCAAGAGTTTCGCCGAACCGGTCAGCGTCGAGATCATGCCGGGGCTGACGGGCATTGTCGGGCCGAACGGCTGCGGCAAGTCGAACGTCGTCGAGGCCCTGCGTTGGGCGATGGGTGAATCGAGCGCCCGCAGCCTGCGCGGCGGCGAGATGGAGGACGTGATCTTCGCCGGCACCGCCGGTCGCGCGTCCCGCAATATCGCCGAGGTCACGATCTACCTCGACGAGACCGCCGGCGTGGCGCCGCCGCCGTTCCATGAACAGGCCGAACTGGAAGTGATCCGCCGGATCGAGCGGGGGGCGGGGTCCGGCTATCGCATCAACGGGCGGGAAGCGCGGGCACGCGACGTCCAGACGCTGTTTGCCGACCTGGCGTCCGGTGCGCGGGCTTCGGCGATGGTCAGCCAGGGGCGTGTCGGCACGCTGGTCGGTGCCAAGCCCGAGGAGCGGCGGGCCGTGCTGGAGGAGGCAGCCGGCATTACCGGCCTGCACGCCCGTCGGCACGAGGCGGAGCTGAAGCTGCGCGCGGCGGAGGCGAACCTCGCGCGGGCCGAGGATCTGCGGGGCCAGTTGGAGACCCAGCTTGGCGCGCTGAAGCGCCAGGCGCGGCAGGCCAGCCGCTATCGAAATATCTCCGGCGCGGTGCGTGCCGCCGAGGCAGAGTTGCTGTCAGTGCAGCGCGCGCGGGTGGAAGCCGGCCGGATGGCGGCTCAGGCGGCGTTGCAGGAGGCGACGCAGGCAGTGGCTGCGGCGACCGAGGCTGTGGGGCTGTCGGCCGCGCGCGCAACCGAAACCGCCGAGGCGCTGCCGCCGCTGCGGGAAATCGAGGCGACCACGCGCACGGCGTTGGAACGCCATCGGTTGGCCCAGGAGCAGATCGCCGCGGAAGAACAGCGGGCGCGGGCCGCCTTGGCGGATGCCGGTCGCCGGTTCGGGCAGCTACGCCAGGACCTGACCCATGCCGAACAGTTGCAGCGTGACGCGGGAGCGGCGGAGCAGCGGCTGGCAGCCGAGGACGTCGCGTTGGCCGAGGCCGATGCCGGTCACGAAGAACGGGCGGCGGCAGCGGAGACCGAAGCGACGACGGCGGCCGATGCGGTGCGGACCGCCGAAGCCACTGCGAATCGCGCCACCGAGGCGGCAGCCGAAGCCAACGCCCGCGCGCAGGCTGCCGCACAGCTGCTGCAGCAGGCAGAACAGCGGGCGCGCCGGCTGAACGAGCAGTTCGCGCGATTGCAGGAAGAACGGGCGCGTGTCGCCTCGCAGCAGGTCGACCCCGCTTTGCTGACCCGCGCTGCCGACGAGGTGGCCGCGGCCGAGGCCGGCCTGACGCAGGCCAGGTCGGCCCTGGACCAGGCGGAACAGGCCCGAACCGCCGCCGCCGCCGCCCTGACCGCAACGCGGGAGGCGGCGTCGGTCGCCGATTCGGCACGTGCACGGCTGGCGGCGGAAGCGAACGCGCTGGCCGAGGTGCTGGCGGTGAAGGACGGCGAACGCTGGCCGCCCATGATCGATGCCCTGACCGTTCCCGCCGGCCTCGAAGCCGCGCTCGGTGCCGTGCTGGGCGAGGAACTGACCTCCGCCCTGAACCCCGGTGCCGCGCGCCATTGGCGGGAGCTGCCGCCATTCGATCCGGCCCCGGCGTTGCCGGAGGGTGCCGCCGCGCTGTCAGGCCTGGTACAGGGTCCGCCGGCTTTGGCACGGGCCCTGTCGCAAATCGGCCTGGTCGAAACCGATGCAACAGGTGAATCGAACCAGTCCGCCCTGGCGCCAGGGCAGGTCCTGGTGTCGCGCGCCGGGGCGATCTGGCGCTGGGACGGCTACACGATCAAAGCCGGCACGCCGACCGCAGCCGCCGTCAGGCTGCAGCAACGCAACCGCCTGGCCGGCTTGCGGGCAAAGCTGGGCGCGGCGGAACAGGATGCCTCGACCGCGCGCCAGAAACGGGCGGAAGCGGAAACCGCGGCGCAGGCCACCTCCCAGGCGGAGCAGCAGGCCCGCATTGCACGACGGGACACCGAACAGCGGCTGGAACGGGCACGTGCCGGCCTGGCCACCCTGCGCAACCAGGCCGCCACCGCGACCGCACGGCTCGCCGGGGCCGACGAGCAGCTCGCGCGCGTGACGCCGGAACGGGAGGAGGCGCAGGCCGCCCTCGCCACCGCCCAGTCCGCCCATGCAGATCTGCCGGATATCGGCGCCCTCCGCGCCGCCGTCGAGGAGGCACGCCGCATCCTGTCGGCCGCGCGGACACAGGACTCCACCGCCCGCACGCAGCGCGATACGCTGGCCCGCGAGCACGCCGCGCGCAGCAACCGCCGCCGCACCATCGTGGGCGAGCGGCAGATCTGGACCGACCGCGCGAAGGACGCCGCCAGCCGCGTCACCGACCTCGCCGCCCGTCGTGCCGAGGCGGAGGCCGAACAGACCCCCCTGGAAGCCGCGCCGGCGCAGATCGCCGCCAGGCGCGCCGAGGCCCAGGCGGACCTGCAGGCAGCGGAGGCGACCCATCGCCGTGCCGCCGCCGAATTGACCGAAGCCTCCCGCCAGTCGGAGGCCGCCGAACGGGCCGCGCGGGCCGCGGAAGCGGCACTGGCGGCCGCGCGGGAAGCCGCCGTGCGGGCCGAGGGCCTGGCCCAGCAGGCCGACCACGCCTGGGGCACCGTCGCCGAACGCATCCTCGAGAAGCTCGGAGCCACCCCCAACCTGCCCGACCCGCCGGCGGAGCTGACCGCCGAGACGGAAGACAAAGCCCGCAAGCGCCTCGACCGCCTGGTGAAGGAGCGGGAGGAAATGGGGCCGGTGAACCTCCGCGCCGAGGTCGAGGCGGAGGAAGTCGAAAAGCACATGGCCACGATCGAGAGCGAGCGCGCCGAGATCACCTCGGCGATCGCCAAGCTGCGCGGCTCGATCGGGCACCTGAACCGCGAGGGGCGCGAGCGGCTGACCGCGGTTTTCCAGGAGGTCGACCGCAACTTCCAGCAGCTCTTTGCCCGCATGTTCGGCGGCGGTCGGGCGCATTTGGCCATGGTGGGATCGGACGATCCGCTGGAGGCAGGGCTGGAAATCTACGCCCAGCCCCCCGGCAAGAAGCTCGCCACCCTGTCGCTGCTGTCCGGCGGCGAGCAGGCGCTGACCGCCCTGTCGCTGATCTTCGCGGTGTTCCGCTGTAACCCAGCGCCGGTCTGCGTGCTCGACGAGGTCGATGCCCCGCTGGACGACGCCAATACCGAACGGTTCTGCACGCTGCTGGAAGACATGGTGCGCGACACCGGCACCCGCTTCCTGGTGGTGACCCACCATCCGATGACCATGGCGCGGATGGAC
>JARLIJ010000151.1 GCA_031291795.1 Acetobacteraceae bacterium
CCGCGTCTTCGAGAACTATAGGGCAATCCTCGATGCCTGCTGCAACGCATGGAACACCCTCATGGCCTCGCCAGAGCGCATTCGATCCATCGCCTCACGAGACTATGCCAAAACGGTCAGCGCGTGAGTCGGCTGGTATTATCTGGAGCATGGCTCTCAACAAGGCAGGCATGAGGTAGCCTCCAGGGCCGCCCCTGCCCCGTGTGTGCAACATGGAAGATCGCGCCATTCGCCAGAACGGTCAGAGGCTCGATCATGCCCGCTCTCGCTTTCGCCTGGTCGTCGCGTCCGATGCTTCCGTCCCTGCGCCGCTGCCTTGCAGCGATCCGCAGGGTCGGCTGCGACCCAAAGGGGCGACGGCGGCTTCTACCCTGCGACCGTGCACGCGCAGGCCGAGACCCCACTTACCCAGCTTCACTTCCAGGCTTCGGGGTGGCACGCCGCCAGGCATGTAAGCCGAGGGCGACGGCGACCAGGGCGCCCCCGAAGCCGCAGACCGCAGGCCAACCAGCCAACTGCCAGGCGAGGCTTGCGCCCGCCGAACCGACCGCGCCGCCGACGAACATCCCGCCCATGAAGATCGTGTTGAGCCGGTTACGCGCCTCCGGGCGAAGCGCGTAGATGACGTGCTGGTTCGACACCAGTGCGCCCTGCTCGCCAAAATCCAGCAAGATGACGCCGACGATCAGGCCGGCAATCGCGCCCCAGCCCCCGAAAACCACCCAGGACGCGAGCATGATGATGCTCCCAAGCCCGATCACGGCATGGGGTCCCCTGCGGTCGGCGATCTTCCCCGCGATGGGCGCAAACAGCACCCCGACCGCACCAACGACTCCGAACAAACCGGCGACCTGGGCACTGAGGTGGTATCGGGCATCCAGTTGCAGCGCCAGGATGGTCCAGAGTGCGCTGAATGAGCCAAACAGGCAGCCCTGAATGGCCGTCGCCAGGCGCAGGTCCGGCTCTTCCCGCCAGAGAATCGCCAGGGATTTCAGGAGTGTGCCATAGCTCGCCGTGGTCTGGGGGGAATTCCGGGGCAAGACCGCGGCGAGCACAGCGCCAGTCACGATCGCCAGCAGCAACCCGAGCCAGAACATCGCGCGCCAGCCAAAATGGTCGCCGACGCCGCCACCGAGGGCACGGCCAAACAGGATGCCGCACAGGACGCCGCTCATCACGGTCCCGACGGCCGCGCCGCGCCGGCTTGGTGCGGCCAGTTCAGCGGCGAACGGCACGATTTGCTGTGCCACGGTCGACGTCACCCCGACGAGCACCGAGGCAGCGACGAGCGACCAGGCATCGGGCGCCAGCGCAGTGGCGGCCAGGGACAGCACGAGCGCGCCGATCTGCACCAGGATGAGGCGCCGCCGCTCGATGCGATCGCCGAGGGGGACGAGCAGCAACAGACCGAGGGCGTAGCCGATCTGGGTCGCGGTCGGCACCAGTTCGGTCACCGCCACCTGGCGGGGAAAGGTCGCCTCCATGATCCCGAGCATCGGCTGGTTGTAATAGATGTTGGCGACGGTCACGCCGCAGGCGATCGCCATCACCAGCGTCAGGCCGAAGCCGATCGAAGGCGACGGCCGAGGGATATCTGCCGTCGCTATGGTTGGGCCACGCGCCGTGTCGTCCATGATCGAGGTGTTGTCCTGTTGCTGCCCGCCCGAGGCAACCGGGACACCGACCGCCGGCCAGGAGGCCCTTACCTGCCAAGGCTGCCTCAAAATGACCAATGACGATTGACTCGTGCCATGAGGTTGGCGCAGCCTTGCCAGAACCAAAAAACAGTTGTCGTCCGTATAGTGGCGCGGTGGAGGGGCGTCGGTTCAGGCACACGTGGTAACGGGAGAAAGGCACCCGCATGCTGTTGCGCGCACCGTATCGCCTCTTGGCGTTGATCTTGTTCGCATTTTTTGTCGCACTCACTGCCGGGGCCGCCTCCGCGGCACAGACGCTCGGACCGGTAACCGACGACATTGGCGTCATCCGGATCCTCAAAGGCGCCCCCATCCAGATCGGCGCTTACTGGGTGTTGTCCGGCGCCGATACCGCACTAGGGCTTGACTCGCGCCGCGGCGCGGAAATTGCGTTCAAGGACATCGGCGGCAAGCTGCTGGGGCATCCCATCAAGTTCAACGTCGAGGACGACCAATGCAGCGCCGAGGGCGGCCAGACGGCGGCTACCAAGCTCGCCGCCAATCCGCAGACGGTCGTCGTGCTCGGCCCCGCCTGCTCGAGCGCGGCCACCCCCGGTGCGCCCATCCTCTGGCAGGCCGGCATCACCAATATCTGCAACGCCTGCTCCGCGCCGGCGCTGACCGACCCCAGCCGCAAGCCGGACTACGCCGGGTTCGCCCGCACGATCGCCAGCGACAAGGACCAGGGCGCCTCGGACGCGAAGTACATCTACGAGGTTCTGAAGGCGAAGACGCTTGCCACAGTGCATGACGGCAGCCCCTACGCGCAGCAGCTCGCCGCGGTGACCGCCGCGAATTTCACCAAGCTGGGTGGCACCGTCGTGGCCCAGGAAGCGGTGGCGCCGACCGATGTCGACATGCATCCGCTGCTGTCGGATATCGCCTCCAAGAAGCCCGACGTGCTGTATGCGCCGGTGTTCGTGGCCGCCGCCGCGCAGCTTCTGCGCCAGTCGAAGGACACGCCGGGACTTGACCACACGCCGATGATCGGCGGCGGGTCGCTCGCGGCGCCCGATTTCATCGAGGCCGCCGGGCCGTCCGTGGTCGGCTTCCGGATCTGCTACCCGGATGTCTCGATCGACACAATGGGCAAGGGCTATCCGAAATTCCTCGAGGAATACAAGAAGACCTACGGCGAAGCCCCGACCTCGGGCTACCACGCCAATTCGTACGACGCGGCCATGATGGCGATCAAGGCGATCGAAAAGGTGGCGAAGGCCGACAAGGACGGCAACCTGTTCATCGGCAAGAAAGCCCTGCGCGATGCCGTCTACGCCAGCAAGTTCGACGGCCTGAGCGGGCCGATCGGCTGCGATGCCTATGGCCAGTGCGCGTCGTTCAAGCCGGCCGTGATGGAGTTCACCTCGGCCGACCCGAAGACATTCGCCATGGGGAAAAATCCGAAGAAGATCTGGCCGTAACACGCCGGCGGTGATGCGCGCATGAGCGCCAGTTCCCCCGCCGTCGCGCTGCCGTCCGCCCCATGGCTGAAGGCCCTGAAGCGGCTGAACGCGGTCGATATCGTGCTGTGGGCGCTGCGCATCGCAGTGTTGCTCGTCATCGTCGCCGGCACCATCGGCTGTGTGGTCAAAGGCCGCTACACCGCCGCGCAATGGGTCGATTTCGTCGTGTTCGGCCTGACCATCGGCAGCATCTACGCCCAGATCGCCCTCGGTTACACGATGGTTTACGGCGTGCTGCGGCTGATCAACTTCGCCCATGGCGACTTCGTCATGACGGGTGCCTTCGCCGGCTATTTCATCGCCGTGCCGCTGGACCAATCCGGCTTCCTGCAACGCCAGCCGGTCCTGGCGATGGCGGCCATCCTGGTGGTCGCCATTGCCACCTCCACCTCCGTCGCACTGCTCACCGAACGGATCGCCTACCGGCCGTTCCGCCGCGTGACCGGCCTCGCGCCGCTGATCTGCGCCATCGGCGTCTCGTTTTTCCTGCAGCAGACCTTCCGCGGCATGTTCGGCTCCGCGGTGAAATCCTACCCCGAACCGCAATGGCAGCGCGCCGCGTTCAACGTGTTCGGCTTCAACGTGCCGCGCATCGACGTCATCCTGATCGCGCTGGCGCTGCTGTTCATGCTCGCCTTGTACCTGATCGTGCACCGCACCCGGATGGGCACCGCCATGCGGGCCGTGGCGGAGGACGCCGAAGCCGCCGCGCTGATGGGCATCGACGTCAACAAGGTGATCGTCTTCACCTTCATCCTGGGCGGTGCGATGGCCGGGATCGCCGGCGTCTTCTACGCGTTCCTCTACAAGCAAGTGTATTTCTTCATGGGCTTCACGCCCGGCATCAAAGCGTTCGGCGCGGCCGTCCTCGGCGGCATCGGCAGTATCCCCGGCGCCATGCTCGGCGGCTTCTTCCTTGGGCTGGTGGAATCGGTCGGGCCGGCCCTTTTCCTTGACGGCATAGGGATAACCGCGCCCTACCAGCTTCGAGACCTCATCGCGTTCACCCTGCTGATCATGGTGCTCATCTTCCGCCCGCATGGCCTGCTGGGCGAGCGCCTCTCGAAGAAGCGGGCGTGACGATGATCCGCACTGCAATCGTCCGCGGCTTGCTATTCGGCGCGGTCGGCTTGCATCTTGCCGTCGTCGGCGTGCTGCTGATGCTGCATCAGCGCTGGATCATCATCGACACCATCAGCCTGGGGCAAGCGGTGCTGGTGCTGCTGGCGATCGGTGCCGGAGTCATGGCCGCGCCGACAAATGCACCGGAGGCGCCCCCTGCCCGCCTCCTGTTCGGGCTGATCGCCGGTGCCGCAGCAAGCCTGCCCCTGGCGGCCTTGATGGTGGCGATGGACCTCGTGCGGCTCCAGGCGGTCTTCATTGCCCTGTCACACGACCTGTTCGAAATGCTGAGCTTCGACCTCGGCGACTTCCTGGGCGTCCTGGCATTGATCGGCGGCGGCGCAGTCGGGGGACTGGCCGGCGCGGTGCTGCAACACACGCCGCCCGGGATACGCCGCGCGGTGATCGCCGGCGCGGCGGCGGTCGTCGTAGCCGGCGTCTTCCAGGAACTGATCCAGCTGATGCTGCAGTTCGAAGGCCTCATCGGCGACATCCGCGACTTCTTCTACACCTGGGAGGGACTGAGCCCGCAGGGGGCGGCGGTGGTCTTCGCCATCACCGCGATCGTCAGCCAGGTCCGCAGCGCCGCAAGCCGGCGTAACCAGGCTGCGCTGACTGACCAACAACGCCAACGCCAGCGGATGATCCGCGCGCTGCTGTGCCTCGCGGGGCTGGCGGTGCTGCCGGCTCTCGCGGGCTCCTATATCGGCCAGGTGCTGATGCTCGTCGGGCTCTTCATCCTGATGGGCATGTGCCTGAACCTGGACGTCGGGCTGGCCGGGTTGCTCGACCTGGGCTTCGTCGCATTCTTCGCCGTGGGCGCCTATGCCACCGCGTTGCTCACCGCGGACAATCCGCATGCGCTCCTGCACCTCTCCTACTGGGCGGCGATGCCGATCGCGGTGCTGCTCTCCATCTGCATGGGCGTTATCTTCGGCATACCCGTCCTGGGGGTGCGCGGAGACTACCTGGCCGTCGCCACGATGGGGTTGGGCGAGATCGTGCGCGTGATCGTGCTGTCCGACTTTGCATCGCCGCTGCTGGGTGGCGCACAAGGCCTGCTGCAAATCCCGAAACCAGCGCTCGGCGGCTTCACCCTTGGCAGCCCGGTGTCGCTGTTCTACCTCACGCTAGTTGCGTCGGGCGTTGCTGCGTTCGTCGCATGGCGCCTGGAGAATTCCCGTCTCGGCCGCGCCTGGATGGCACTGCGCGACGATGAGGACGTCGCCCAGGCGCTCGGCATCAACCTGATTCGCTCCAAGTTGATGGCCTATGGCCTTGGTGCCGCGTTCGCCGGCCTGGCGGGATCGATCTTCGCGGTGATGCTGGGTTCGGTCTATCCGTCCAGCTTCCAGCTGCTGATCTCGATCAACGTCCTCGCCCTCATCATCGTCGGCGGCATGGGCAGCCTGCCCGGCGTGGCGCTCGGGTCCATCGCCCTCATCGGCCTGCCGGAACTGCTGCGCGAGTTCGGGGAATACCGCTATTTGTTCTACGGCGCGGTGCTGATCATCATGATGCGCCTGCGTCCCGAAGGCCTGTGGCCGTCCGAAGCACGCCGGCGAGAGCTGCATGGCAGCGACGAATCCCTCGCCCTTGACGCGGGCAGCGACCTGCTGCCGGCCCAACGCACATGACCGGCGAACCGATCCTGCTGTGCGAGCGTGTCGGCATGCGCTTTGGCGGGCTGACGGCCGTGGCCGGCCTCGACCTAGCCGTGGCGGAAGGCAGCATCCACAGCATCATCGGCCCCAACGGCGCCGGGAAGACCACTGTCTTCAACTGCATCACGCAGAACCTGCACCCGACCTCCGGCGCCGTCCGCTTCCGGGGTGAGCGGATCGACGGACTGACCCCGGACCGCGTCGCGGCCGTCGGCATCAGCCGCACCTACCAAAACATCCGCCTGTTCCGGAACATCACCGCCATCGAGAACCTGCTGGTGGGGATGCACCTGCACCTGAACTCCAGCTGGTGGGGCGCGATCCTCGGCACCGCGGCGACCCGCGCCGACGAAAAGCGCGCCCATGAGGAGGCACTGCAGCTACTGCAATTCGTCGGCCTGCGCGGCCGCGGCGACATGCTCGCGCGCAACCTTGCCTATGGCGAGCAGCGGCGGCTGGAGATCGGCCGGGCGCTGGCGACCAAACCCAGCCTGCTGTTGCTGGACGAGCCTACCGCGGGGATGAACCCCCGTGAGACGACCGAGATGATGGGCTTCATCCAGGCAGTCCGGTCGCGTTTTGGCATCACTGTCCTGCTGATCGAACACCAGATGCGGGTTGTCATGTCGATGTCGGACTGCGTCACCGTGCTGGACCACGGCGTGAAGATATCGGAAGGCCGGCCGGCCGAGGTGCAGCAGGACCCGGCGGTGATCGAGGCCTATCTCGGCGTGAAATCCAGCGTGGCCCCCGCGCCGCGGGCGCATGCCGCGGACGCGATCGCGCACGCTTCCGGTGCAGGCTGACGCCGATGGCCCTGCTCGAGATCGACGATATCCACGTGTTCTACGACAACATCCAGGCGCTGAAGGGCATCTCGCTCGATGTCGAGGCCAATCGCATCGTGACCCTCGTCGGCGGCAACGGGGCGGGAAAGTCGACCACCCTGCGGGCGATCAGCGGCTTGCTGCATCCGCGGCAGGGCGCGATCCGCTACGATGGGCGGCCCCTCGCCGGGCTGGGCGCGCACGACATTGCCGCGATGGGGCTGGTTCATGTCCCCGAAGGGCGGCGGATCTTCGGCCGGCTGACGGTGGACGAGAACCTGCTGATGGGCGCTTTCACCCGGCGCGACCGCAAAGCCATCGCCGAGGACAAGGAACGGATGATGACGCTGTTCCCCCGCTTGCGCGAGCGGCTGCGCCAAGTGGCGGGCACCCTCTCGGGCGGCGAGCAGCAGATGGTCGCGACTGCGAGGGCCATGATGGCACGCCCGCGCCTGCTGCTGATGGACGAGCCGAGCATGGGGCTCGCGCCAATGGTGGTGGAGCAGGTGTTCGAGACGATCCAGGCGATCAACGCGCAAGGCGTGACCATCCTGCTGGTCGAGCAGAACGCGTTGATGGCGTTGACGATCGCCGATCAGGGCTACGTGCTGGAGAGCGGCGAGATCGTGCTCAGCGGTCCCGGCCGGGACCTGATCGACGACGAGCGGGTGCGCCAAGCCTATTTAGGCTAGTACCCTGGAAGGACCGCAAGGCGATGCGGGCGATCTACCAAGCGCCAACGGCAGAGGCTGCCGAGACGTGGCGCTGGGCGGGTTCGAGGCTGCCTGGGGCAAGCGCTACCCCGTGATTGGGCCACTCTGGCGCCGGGCCTGGGCTTACGTCGCGCCGCGCTCTAAATTAGAGACATTGGAGCGCGACCTGGTGGGTCGCCGGCCGCCGCAGTCCCCGCTGTGGGAGACGATGGGCGGCTAGTCGCACCCAACCTACGGGACACAGAAGCCCGTCGTCGGATCATCCGACGCCGACCCGTGGGCGCGAATCTTCTGCCCTCACAGGCCGAGGACCCCGCGCCATTCGGCCCAAGGCACCGGCCGTCGCGGTTCGCCCGCGTCCCTGTCCTGCGTCCCCGGCAGCGTGCGCGTCTCCAGGAACCAGAACGGATTCCACAGCATTGCCAGGCTGCACCCGTGGTCGTGTGGCAGGATGTGCGGCCGCACTGCCACCACCGTCATGTCGCCCAGGAATGTGCAGACATAAGCGCCTCGCCGCCACAGGCGCCACGACCCGCGGCGTCGGGCGACGATGATACCCACCTGATCCTTGATAATTGGACCAAAGTCCACGCTTGCAATAACTCTCGTGCCGTTTGGCAAGATCGAAGAAAACGCCATGAGCGCCTCCTGCAGCCGCTCCATCTTTTTGGATACTTGAAGATTTTGCCATTGAATGATTGCGACTGCCTTGATCTGGGTCATGCGGCCGCCGGATCGAGCCGGAGCTTCTATGTTCGAAAGGGCGGCGTCTGCCGCGCGACCAGAGACATCGAAAATCGCCCAGGCCGACCAGTTCGATGCCGAAGCCCAAGGTTATCGGAAAATCACGCTCGAAATGAGCGCTTGGGCCGACGCGCGCCATCACCGTCTGATACCAACGGCCGTTGGCACTGACCTTCCCAACCGTCATGGCCGGCCTCCGTGCCGGCCATCCGTGAGGCAGTCTGCCGCGACAGATGGCCGGCACAGGGGCCGGCCATGACGAAGGCAGGAGAGTCGGTGTCTTCGGCGGTTGGTACTAAAACGTCTTTCTCTATGAACTCGACTGTCTCGTCTTCCAACTCCGTGCCAAATCCGGGAACCCCACCGCCGGCACGTTCCCCATCGGGGGGCACGCGCCAGCCCCTCCCGTCCTACCCGGCAGACAGCACCGCCAAAGCCCCCAGATCCCGCTGCGCCTCAAGCGTCCCGATCGTATCGACCAGCGCCTTGCTGCGGTTCGCCCCGAGCACCGGCTCGACCAGTCCGGCGAACTTCTCCTCCAGCCGCCGGCCTTGCGCCTCGGTATCGGCCGCCGGCACCCCGGCATCGTGCTGCGCGGTGATCCGCCGCCCGTCCGTCAGCTCCAGCTCGATCGAGGTGAATGTGTTCGGGATGCCGGTGCGGAAATCGAAATCGATCTTGTCGCGCAGCCCGACCAGCACCGGGTTGGCCGCCACCTCCGCGGAGAACGTCGCCAGCCGCCCGGTGTCGTACCCGGCCAGGCCCATCGCCGTGGTCAGCCGCAGCGAGAACTTCGCCTCCAGCCCATCCCGCGGCGCGGGAATGTTGCAGATCCGGTCGCAGGCTTCCTCCAGTTGCAGGTGGATGCGCGCGACCCCCTCCGGCGTGCCGCCAAGCTGCGCGCGCACCTTGCGGGCGGCCTCGATGGCGGCGTGCGTCATGTAGCAGGCGGCATGATACTTGAAGAGGTTGCTGCGGATGTACCAGCCCTCGGCCGGCGTCTCCATCGCCCGTTCGGGATGGAAATCCGGGCTGTGCGTGCGCGCGAAACCCTGCCCGCATTCCAGCACGTCGGTGCGGGAGGTGAAGCCCCGCCCTGCGAGCTTCGCCGCCAGCAGCCCGTGATACGCGGCCTTGCCGGCATGCAGCGGCTTGCACATCGTGCCGAACATCGACTTCAGCCCCGCCGCCTGCGTGCCGGCGATCCCCAGTGCACAGGCAAACTGCTCGGCGTTCAGTCCGAGCAGATGGGCGCAGGCGGCTGCGGCGCCGAAGCTGCCGATGGTGGCGGTGGCGTGGAATCCCAGCCCGTCATAGTGCCCCGGCGCGACCACGCGCCCGACCCGGCATTGCAGCTCATACCCCGCAACGAACGCGGTCAGCACGGCGGCGCCGCTGGACCCGCGTTCCTCGGCGAGCGCGAGCAGCGCGGGCAGGATCGCGACCGAGGGATGCCCCGGCATCGCCAGGTTCACGTCGTCGAAGTCGAAGGCGTGCCCGGCGGCGCCGTTCACCAGCGCGGCCGAGGCGGCCGGCAGCCGCACGCCATGCCCGAACACCTGCGCGGTCGGGTTGCCGCCCTGCTCCTGCAGCTCTGCCAGCAGGATTTCGGTGAGTTCGTCTTTTGCTCCGGCCAGCGTGCAGCCGACATAGTCCAGCACGCATTGCCGCGCCCAGGCGCGAATGTCGGGGGGGATATCGGCCAGGACCAGGCTGCGGGCCTGCTCCGCCAGGGCACGCGTCAGGCCGGTGGATTGGATGTCGGTTATTGCGTTCATGGACTTGTTTCCTCCGTAATTAACGTCCCCGGGGTCCCCGCGTCTCACGGCACCGCCGCGCGCGAGGCTGCCGTGGGGGCGAGGCTCAGCGCCCCTGGTAGACTGGTTTGCGTTTCTCGTTGAAGGCGCGGATGCCCTCGCGGCGGTCCTCGGTCGGGACCATGCGGTTATAGGCCTCGATCTCGAACAGCATCCCGCTGCGCAGGTCGGTGTCCAGGCCGGTGTTCACCGACTGCTTGATCTGGCGGGTCGAGATCGGTGCGTTCCCCGCGATGACCGCGGCGGTTTCCAGTGCCTCCGTCAGCAGCGTGTCGGCCTTGCAGATGCGGTTGACCATGCCCCAGTCGTACGCGTCCTGCACGCCGAACGGCTTGCCCGTCAGCAGGATCTCCTTGGCCCGTCGCGCCCCCACCGCGCGCGGCAGGTTCTGCGTGCCGCCGGCGCCGGGCATGATGCCCAGCGTGACTTCGGTCAGCGCGAAGCGGGCGTGGTCCGCGGCATAGATGAAGTCCGCGCACAGTGCGATCTCCATGCCCCCGGCATAGGCCGCGCCGTTCACCGCGGCGATGACCGGCACCGGGCAGCCGACCATCGCGCGCACCATGCGCTCGAAGATCAGATGCTGGTCCTGCCATTGCCGGTCGGTCATGCCGTTGCGCTGCTTCAGGTCGCCCCCGGCACAGAACGCCCGCGGCCCGGCGCCGGTGATCACGATGCAGCGCTGTTCGTTCGGCGCGGCGCAGAACCCGTCGAACGCGTCCAGCAGGTCGAGGCCCATCTGCGTGTTCATCGCATTGGCAACCTCCGGCCGGTTCAGCGTGACCAGCACGGTATGGTCCTGTGGATGCTCCAGCCTGATCGTTTCATATGTTTTCATTCGGTGATCGCCTGCATGGTCAGTCGGATGAATGTGTCGATGGCGGTCGGATCGGTCCAGCGCAGCACGGCAACGATATCGTGCGAGGGCGCCACCCAGGTGAGGTTGCCGCCGGCGCCGGACGCCATGAAACTATCTTCGGGCGCGCTCCGGTAGCGGCCGTGGTTGGTGTTCAGCCACCACAGCAGCCCATAATTCGGGTTCAGCGCGCACGGCGTCAGCGACTCCGCCACCCACCGCTCGGGCACCACCTGCGTCCCGTTCCAGGCGCCCCGATGCCGCATCAGCAGGCCGATGCGCGCCTGGTCCTCGGCGTGGATCAGCATGCCGCCGCCCCAATGCGTGCCGCCCGAGACCGACTCGATCAGCCGCCCATCCACCTCCACCGAGGAGGTCTTGTAGCCATGCCAGCTCCAATCGGACGACGCACCGATCGTCTGCATGATGCGTTCGGCGAACACTTCGGGCAGCGGGCGGCGGAAGCGGCGCAGCAGCGCGAGCGACAGCCGGTTCACCCGCACATCGTTGTATTCCCAGTGCGTGCCCGGCGGCTGCAGCGGGCGTAGATCGCCCTTGCGGCCTTTGCCCTCGACGCCCAGGTTGCGGTTGCGGTCGATCACGTCGGACTTGCCGAACAGCGTGCCTTCCCACTCCGACGTGTTCTGCAGCAAATGTCGCCAGGTGATCGTGGCGTTCTGCGGCCCGTCGAACCCGCCATCGTCGACGGTGCGGCGGACCGGCTCGTCCAGGTCGGGGATCAGGCCGTCCGCGAACGCGATCCCGGCCAGCAGGCTCAGATAGCTCTTGGCGGCGGAGAACGTGAAATCGACCTGCCGCGTGTCGCCCCAGGTCGCGACCGTCCGCCCGCCGCGCAACACCAGCCCGTTCGGCTCGCCGCGCGGGCGGACCGGCCCCAGGACCGTATTGAACGGCGGCGGCTCGAAAAACCCGCTTTCCAGATGCAGCTTAAGGTCGCGCGGCCACGGTGTTTCGTTGTCGAATGCGAATCGGCACGCCTCCTCCAGCCCCATCCGGTTCAGTCCGGCCTCGTCGGCCGTTGCTGCGGGCCAGGGCGCGCCGTGCGGCGGCGGCAGGGTGGGCGGAAAACGCATGCGGATATGTCCTCGTATTGGCACGCAGACTATGGCCCGGTCCCGGATGGGCGCATAGTACGCGGGTTGGGGCTAAAATTCGGGGGTTTGTACGTGGCGAAGCTGGAAAGCGGCGTGAAACGTGCTGCGCTGCTCGCAAGTCCGTTGTTTGAAGCGATGCAGCCGGCCGAAATCGATACGGTCTTGCAGATGGCGACCGAACGGCGGGTCCGGCGTGGCCAGACGATCTTTCAGAAGGGCGAAGACGGCACCTCCATGATGGCGGTGCTGCAGGGGCGGGTGCGCATCAGCGCGGTGTCGCTCGAGGGCAAGGAGGTGACGCTCAACGTCATCAATCCAGGCGACGTGTTCGGTGAGATCGCGCTGCTCGACGGCAAGCCGCGCAGTGCCGACGCCGTGGCGGTCGACGACACGCTGGTGCTGGTGCTGGAGCGGCGGGTGGTGCTGCCGTTCCTGAAGGCCAACCCGGACCTGCTGCTGCGGCTGCTGGCGGTGATGTGCGACCGGTTGCGGCGGACCTCCGTGGCGCTGGAGGAGATCGCGCTGTTCGAACTCCCCGTCCGGCTCGCCCGCGTGCTGGGCCAGCTTGCCGACGATTACGGCCGCCCCTCGGCGTTGGGGACCCGGATCGATTTCAAGCTGTCGCAGCGCGATCTCAGCACGCTGGTGGCGTCGTCGCGGGAGAGCGTGAACAAGCAGTTGCGGGCCTGGCAGAAGGACGGGCTGCTGGAGCTGGACGGTGGCTACATCGTGCTGCGCCGGCCGGCCGAACTGAAGGGAATACTGGCGATCAGATAAGTAATGACCTGCGGCTGGTCACGTCAGGGCAACCGCGCTTCCCTCCCACCCCTCCAGGGCGGCCAGGCTTTCATCCACCAATGCCGCCAGCGCTTCGACGTCGGCCGGGTCGGGTTCCGCCCGCTCCACGGCGTGCTGGAGGGCGGCGGCGGCGTGGCCCAGCCGGTCGAGCCCGATATTGCGCGACGCCCCGGCCAGCGCGTGGGCTTCCCGCCGGACCCGCGCCGGGTCGCGGCCGAGGCTGGCCCGCATCACCGAAATACGCGCCGGCGCATCCTCCCGGAACAGGCCGAGCGCCTCGATGACGCCTGCGGGGCTGATGTCGTCCGCCAGGCGGCCCAGGAACCCGCCATCCAGCAGCTGTAAAGGAGAGGCCGCGGGCAAAGCGGAAGCCAGGGGTACCGGAGCAGCTTCCTCCGGCGCGTCTTGAGGACGCGGGGGAGACGTCTCTGTCCGCATTTCCTCGGCTGTCGCCGCCTCGATCGCGGCTGCCAGCCGTTCGGCGGTCACGGGCTTGGTGACGAAGCCGTTCATGCCGGCGTCCCGGCAGGCCTGCTCATCCGCCGGCTGGGTGTTGGCGGTCAGGCCGATGATCGGGGTGCGGCCGGCCGCACCGGGTTCGGCACGGATCAGGCGGGTCGCGGTCAGGCCGTCCATGCCGGGCATCATCACGTCCATCAGGACGAGGTCGTAGGGAACCGAACGGAGTGCCGGCAACGCTTCCGCGCCATCCGCCACGGCATCGGCGCGATGTCCCAGCCGCTCCAGCATGCGGGTGGCGACCAGGCGGTTGGTGCCATTGTCCTCGGTCACCAGGATGCGCAGCCGGCGTCGGGGCATGTATGGCGTCGCACGGCCGGTTGCCGAGGCAGGGGCGGGCGTGGGCTTCAGCAGCACGTCGAAGCGGAATGTGCTGCCTTGGCCGGGCAGGCTGGTCACGCCGATCGACCCGCCCATCTGTGCGGTGAGGCGCCGGCATAGCGCCAGGCCCAGGCCGGTGCCGCCGAACCGACGGGAAATCGAGGTATCCACTTGGCTGAACGCCTCGAACAGCCGCTCGCAGGCCTCCGGCGCGATGCCGATGCCGGTGTCACTGACCGCGACCGCGATGCGCACCCGGTCCGGTGCCGCCTCGATGACGGATGCCGTGACCCGGACCTCCCCCTGTTCGGTGAATTTCAGTGCGTTACCGATCAGGTTCAGCAGGATCTGGCGCAGCCGGGCAGGATCGCCGGTGACCCAGGCCGGCAGGCCTTCGGCGAAGTCGCAATGCAGCGCCAGGCCCTTTGCCATGGCCTGCGCCGCCAGCAGGTCGACCGCGCTCCTGATCATCGCGGGCAGCTCGAACGCCAGTTCCTCCAGTTCCAGGCGGCCGGCGTCCAGCCGCGTGACATCCAGCACATCGTTGATCAGCACGATCAGGTGATCGCCGCACTGACGGATGATCTCCAGGTAGCGCCGGTGTTCCTCGGGCGCGGGCATATCGAGCAGCAGCCCGGCCACGCCGATGATGCCGTTCAGCGGCGTGCGGATCTCATGACTGATCGTCGCCAGGAAGTCGGTGCGGGCGCGTCCGGCTGCCTCGGCCGCATCGCGGGCCGCGGCGAGCGCCCGTTCGGTGCGCTTGCGCGCGGTGATGTCGGTGTAGGTGCGTACGGCGCTGCCATTGGGCAGCAGCGTGGTGCGGACCTCGATCTCGGTGCCGTCGGGGCGGGAGCGCTCGTAGAGGGGCACCATCTCATCCAGCCCGCCGCGACGGGCCAGTTTGCGCGCGACACGGGTGCCGCCGGCCGGATAGGTCAGGTCCCCGCTCTCTATCTGCCAGCGCAGCACTTCGTCGAAACTCGCATTCGGCCGTGCCAGTTCCTCGGGAATGCCAAGCAGTTCGACGAAGCGGCGGTTGAGCACCGGCATGCGGCGGCGTTCGTCGATCATCACGAGACCCTGGCTCATGTTGTCGAGCGTGGCGGCCAGCGTGTCCTGGGAGCGGTTCATGCGGGCATGCACGACCAGCAGCAGGGCGCCCGCTGCCAGCACCAGCACCGACAGGCCGCCCCCGACCAGGCTGTCCTCGATCCGGTCGGCGCGGTAGGTGGCGTACATGTCGCTGTCGCGGATGGTGGCAACGGCCAGCAGCGGGTAATCCGGGAGGCGGCGCCAGGCGATCGTGCCGGGACCATCGTTCACCGGCATGGCGTCCACGTGGAAGGATCCGGCTGGCCCGTCGGCCAGCCGATGGAACACCGCGTCCGGGAGCGTCTGGCCGGAGAGCAGCGCCTCCGGCTGGCTGGCACGCACCACGCCGTCCAGTCCAACCAGCAGCAGGCGTGGGTGGGTGTTGGCGATCGCCCCGGAGGCATGCCCGAGCGCGGTGGGGGTGACGGCGGCGGTGACGGTACCGATACAGGTGCCGTCGGGGTCCAGGATGGGCCGGCTGAACGACAGGAACCGGCCGTCCTCGCCGTTGGAGCTGGCGCCGCCCGGGCCATCGCCACCCGGGCCATCGCCACCCGGGCCATCGCCACCGGGGCCATCACCACCGGGGCCCGCATGGCGCGGCGGCCCGATATCCAGCCGGTCGGGCGGCGTGGTGCCGGGCGCGCACGCCACGCGGGCCGCTTCCGGCAAGGCCCGATCGCCGAATTGCAGGACGGCATGCCCCGCCGCATCGCGCACCGCCAGGGGCAGCGGGTCGGGGCCGTCGAGCGAGCGGGCCCAGGCGGGTGCTGCCTGCTGCCCGCGCTGGCCGGCGAGCCAGGCATCCCGGGCCGATAGCAGGGCACGATCGATCCCGCCGATCATGTAGCGGGCGGCCCCTTCCAGCCCCAGGGCCCGCACTTCGACATCATCGACGGCATCGTCGGCGATACGGCGGTGTTCCAGTGCCAGATGGGCCCAGAGACTGCCCCAGATCACGACCAGGATGGCGATCACCAGACCGACCTGCAACACGCTGCTGGTCCACCGGGCGCGTGCCGAGGCCAGCGGAAGCGGGCTCGCCATCCGGATCAGGCCGTGACGGTGGCAGCGTGCGCCGTCAGCCAGGCATGCAAACTCTCCTCCGGCATCGCGCGCGCGAAATGCCAGCCTTGGCCGCTATGGCACCCTGCTTCCCGCAGCATGGCGGCGACGACCGCCGTCTCGATGCCCTCCGCCACCACCGTCAGGCCGAGTTCGCGCGCCATCGAGATCGTGGCGCGGACGATCTTCCAGGCGTCCGCATCGGTATCGCAGTTGGTGAC
>JARLIJ010000152.1 GCA_031291795.1 Acetobacteraceae bacterium
ATGCCGCCGCAGCTTCATTTCGCGGAAAATACCCTCCCGCTGCATCTTCTTCTTGAGCGCCTTGAGCGCCTGGTCGACGTTGTTGTCACGCACGAGGACTTGCACTTGGCCGCCTACTCCTCTCACCAGGACGCTCCCGCCAATCGGGAACGTGCACCAATAGACCCGCCGCCGGACCAGCCGACGCAGGAAGGGCGCGCCTATACCATGGCTCCCGGCAGGTACCAATGGTATTTCGGTGATCTTGGACGGAGGTTGCATGGCCATTTTGAAGATCGCCCGCATGGGCCACCCGGTGTTGTTGCAGTGCTGCGCGCCGGTCGAGGACCCCGGTGCGCCTGAAATCAGGCGGTTGGTGGCCGACATGATGGAGACGATGGAAGACGCGCCCGGCGTCGGGCTGGCCGCGCCACAGGTGCATGTGCCCTTGCGATTGTTCGTCTTCCGCGTGCCCGGGGAGCGCGCCGCCGGCGAGCCGGACGATGTGCCGGTTGGAAACTCGGTCCTGATCAACCCGACCCTGGAACTCCTGGGCGACGAGCGCGTCCTGGGCTGGGAAGGCTGCCTGTCGATCCCCGGCCTGCGCGCGGCCATCCCGCGCGCCAGCCGAATCCGCTACCGGGGCGTCGATTGCGACGGCAACCCGGTGGAGCGGGAAGTCGCCGGCTTCCACGCTCGCGTCGTGCAGCATGAATACGACCATCTGGACGGGATCCTGTACACCATGCGCGTCACCGATTTCGGCCTGTTCGGCTTCAATGAGGAACTCAACCGCGCCGCCGAAGCGCGCGCGCCCGCCGAGGCACCGCGATGATCGTCCACCCCGAACGCTCCGTCGAACGTGATGCCGCGATTGAGGCGATGCTGCCGAACGTGCCGTTCGACGGCTGGACGTTTCGCGCAATGCGGCGCGGTCTGGCCTCGATCGGCGTGCCCGAGGACGATGCGGAGCTGCTGTTCCCGGGCGGCATCTCCGACGTGATCGACGCATTCTGCGATCTGGCGGACCGCCGGATGGAAGCCGCTGCCCCGCCGCCGGCCGATCGGCCACTGCCTGAGCGGGTGCGCGCGGTTGTGGCATTGCGGCTGGAACAGAACCGCGGGAACAAGGAGGCGATCCGCCGCGTGATCGCCATCCTGTCTTTCCCGCGCAACGCCCGGCTTGCCGCACGATGCACGGCACGCACCGTGGATGCGATCTGGCATGCGGCCGGCGACACCTCGGCCGATTTCACCTGGTACACCAAGCGGGCGCTCCTGACGGTGGTCTACAGCGCGGCCCTGCTGTTCTGGCTGCGTGACACCACCGACGACGATGCCGCCACGCTCGCGTTCCTCGACCGTCGGCTGGCGGGCGTCGGGCGGACCCATCGCATGCGCCAGCGTGTGGAATCGATGTTGGGGAGGTTCAGGCCCGCCTGATTGGAACGGTTTGCGACGCCGCTATTGGTCCTGCGATTTCGTGGTGATCTGCGCGATATGATCGGACCAATACACCAGGAACCGACCCATGAACGACAGTGCAACGCCGGCGGCCAGTTTTCCCGTCACCAACCGCAACCGGGTCCGGCGCAAGCCCGATCGCGCCCGGTTCGACAAGGCCACCGTCTACGACATCCTGGACTCGGCCATGGTCGCGCACATCGCCTATGTCATCGATGGCCAGCCCTATTGCACGCCGACCGGGTTCTGGCGGGAAGATGACCGGCTGTACTGGCACGGGTCCTCGGCCAGCCGGATGATCCGCGCCCAGGCTGCCGGCCTGCCGGTCTGCGTCACGGCCACCCATCTCGACGCCATCGTTCTCGCCCGCAGCGGCTTCCACCACTCGGTCAACTACCGCTCGGTCATGGCCTACGGCACCACCCGGCTGGTCGAAGGGGAGGCGGAGAAGCAGCGCGTCTTCGATGGCTTCGTCGACCGCTTCTTTCCTGGGCGCTCGCAGGAAATTCGTCCGGCGACGGTGCAGGAGACCAAGGCGACGACGTTCATTGTGATGGATATCGAGGACGCTTCGGGGAAGATCCGCGCGACCCACGTGATGGACGACGAGGCCGACTACGCCCTGCCGGTCTGGACCGCCCGTTATCCCGTGCACCAGGTGCTGGGCGCTGCCGAGGAATGCCCGCGCCAACTGCCCGGCCTGTCGTTGCCGGACGGGCTGCAGGGCTACCAGGCCGGCCGGCGCCTGGATGAGGTGCTGCTGGAGGCGTACCACACGACGTATCCGACGAAGGGATAGCAGCAAGCCGCGGGCAGGGGAGAACGCGGCCGCTTACAGGACTGCCGCGTGCCGCCAGCTCTCGATTGCGGCCAGTTCGCGCTCCGGCCGCTCCGTCAGCACGCCCAGCATCCCCGGATAGATCGCGCCGTCGTTGCCATCCAGGCTGATCGGATCGCCCTCCGCCAGCGTCCGATCGCCGATTCGGCAAGTTCGCTGCTCCAGGTTGATCGTCAGACCGCTGCACCCTACCAGGCAGGGCTTGCCAAGCTGGCGCGCGACCACAGCGGCATGCGACGTGCGGCTGCCCGCCGCTGTCAGGATTCCCGCAGCCCGCGCCATGCCGGCAATGTCGGAGGTCGCGGTCTCCGGCCGCACCAGGATCGGCGGTGTTCCGGCCTCCGCCAAGCGCTCCGCTTCGGCGGTGTCCAGCGCGATCGGGCCAGCCGCGACCCCGGGGCCGGCGATGACCCCCTCAGCCAGCTTGGCGGGCAGGGGTGCCGCGAACCGGGTGCGCGTCGCCGCGTCCATCTCCACGCTGGCCAGCCGAACCATGGCCTCGGCCGGGGTGATCAGCCGCTCTTCCACCATGTCGACCGCGATCCGCAGCGCGGCGAGCGGCGTGCGTTGGGCGCGCCGGGTCTGCAACAGGAACAGCCGTCCCTCCTGCACGGTGAACTCGAAGTCCTGCACGTCGGCGAACAGTGCCTCCAACCGAGCCTGGGTGGCCTGCAGATCGTCGTAGACCACAGGCAACAACCGGCGCAGGCGGTCGCTGTCCGTCAGGGTGCGGCGGCCGGCGACCACGTCCTCCCCCTGGCCGTTGAAGCAGAAGTCGAAATACAGCGCCCGCACGCCGGTCGCCGGGTCGCGGGTGAAGCCGACGCCTGCCCCCGACCCGCCCCCCGCATTGCCGAATACCATGGTCTGCACCGTTACCGCCGTCCCCGCATCGTCCGACAGCAGGTTGAGCCGCCTGTAGGACACCGCCTTGGGCGCATCCCAGGAGGCGAACACCGCCGCGGCGGCCTGGGTCAGCTGCGCCATCGGATCGGCCGGAAACGGATGGCCGGCGAGATGGTCGAATAGTGCCAGCATCTCCCCCGTCAGCGCGCGCAGCGCCAAATGGTCCAGCTCCCGCTCGGTTTCCACCTGGGCGGATTGGACCGCTTCGCGCAACGCGGCCTCGAACGGCGCCGCGTCAAGGCCGGCGACCACTTCGGCAAAGCCTTGGACCAGCCGTCGGAAGCTGTCCCAGGCCAGCCGCGGATTGCCCGTCAGCCGGATCAGCCCATCCACTGTCCGGTGGTTCAATCCGACATTCAGCACGGTCTCCAGCATGCCTGGCATCGAGATGGCGGCCCCCGAGCGGACCGACACCAGCAACGGACGGCGGGGCGAGCCGAAAGTGAGATCGGTCGCGCCCTCCAGCCGCGCGATCCCGTTGGCCAGCGCAGTGTACAGGGCGGCGTCGTCGGCGCCTTCGGTGCGGCGGGCGCGGCACCAGGGGGTCGGCAGCACGAATCCCGGCGGGACGGGCAGGCCGGCGTCGGCCATGCGCATCAGGTTCCACGCCTTGTTGCCCATGGCCGCCGCTCCGCCGGGGGGCAGCGGCGTCCCGGCCAGGATGAAGCATGGGTCCAGGTCAGCCACCGAGCACCTCGCCGAGGACGCGGTCACGCAGGATGAGGCTGGCGCGTTTGAGTGCGTCCGCCGCCTCCTCCAGCTTGTTGCCGAGCGACGCGCAGAGATGCAGCTGGCGGAAATCCGCGGCATGGCGGACCGAGGCGGCGGTCAGCGCACGTTCCGCATCGTCGGCTGCATGCTCCAGCGCCAGCACGCGGTCGATCGCCACCAGGAAGTCGTCGGCGTCCTCGGCGGCACTGCGGTCTTCCGCGTGGGCCGCGTCCAGCAGCGCCTTCACCCACTCCTGCGCGGTCTCCACCACCAGGGCGGCGAGCGCCTGCAATTTCTCGATGATCGGCGCGGGCGGGTGGTCCTCGCCGAATTGGGCGAGCAGGAACACCGCCTCCTCCAGCTCGTCGGCGGCGTCGTCGGAGGCGTGCATCAGGGGCGCGAAAGCGGCGTAATCCGGTCGTTTGCGCACCGCCTCCCGCACATCGCTGACCAGGCGGTCGGCGTCGTGCTCGAACCGGGCGGCGCGCTTCTGGTGCTTCAGGACCGCGGTCTCCCCCACCGCCAGGGCGCCATCGCGAACCAGGCAGGCGAGTTCGAACACCAACCCGGCATGATCGGAGGCGAGCTGCAGCAGGCGCCTTTCCTCATTGCTGAAGTGCCGGGCGAGTTCGGCGCGGATACGGTCGCGCAGCAGCGAGGGCGAGCGTCGGCTCAGCATGCAATCGGTGGAAGCGCGCAGCACGAAGCGGAGGAAGGTCTCGGTTTCCACCACGCCAAGTACGTCGGACAGGCGGTCGCCGAAATGCATGGCGGACCCCGCGGTGGCCTCGATTGCCTGATTGACCAGCTTGGCACCGCCGAGAGCCAGGAAGCCGCGATGGCCAATATCCTGCTCAGCCGCCCAGCGTAGCAGAGCCACGCGGGGTTCGCCCGGCAGGAACGCACGAAGCTGGCGGCGCGCGCGGTTCCAGTCGATCAGGAACACCAGGCGGGACCCGAGTAGGGCAAGGTAGGCCTGGCAGGCGGGCTCATTGGCGGCGTCGAGGCGTCCGGTCGCCATGTAGAACGGTGCGCCGGCGCCGAGCTGCCCGGATTGGGTGGTCTCCCAGGCGACCGGATGGCTTGACAGCAGGGTCTGGAAAAACGTCAGCCGCTCGGGGTGTACATCGGTGTATGTGACGGTGACGGACTCGTCTTCGACATGCACGACGATCACGTGGGCATCGGTCGTGCCGATGTCGTTCTGGATGATCAGCCGCGTGCCGGTCCGGGTGGCGGTGGTGGCCAGACCGGGATGGTCGAATTTCAGCCGCGCGGTGCGGTTCAAGCCGGCCATGAAGGCGGCGACCCGCGGGCGATCGACTTCCTCCAGTCCGTAGGCGGCGGCACCGTCGATGGTTTCCTCGGCCAATGCGGCCTGCAAGGCATTGAGTTCTTTGTGCATATCCATGACGAGCCGATGCAGGCTGTCGGTCCCTGCCGCGGGATTGGCGCGGGTCATCGCGGTGAGGGCGTCGCCCTCCAGCACATCGCCCTCGGCTGACGGGATGGCAGCGAGCAGTGTGTCGAGACGGGCGGCGAACCCCGCCTGGTTCGCTGCCAGCACCGGTGCAGCCATGACCCGTATGTCTGCGGCGATGCGGGCGAGCAACCGGGCGGCACCTGGAATCTGGTAATGGCCTCGTTTGCGGCGTGCGGCGGCAGCCATGCTGTCCAGTGCCTCATCGTCGATGCCGCACGCGATCCGCTCGCGCTTCAGGCTGGCGGCCGGCTGTTCCGGCCGATCGGCGTGGGTGGCGGCCATCTGCAGCAGGGTGAACGCGTATTTGACGCGGTCATTTGCGGCCAGCGCCGCGTTCACCGCGGCCGGACGCTGTAACTCGCCCTCCCCGATCGCGGCCAGCACTTCGGTCTTCATGGTCGAACCCCCGTTTGGCGCGGGTGGACTGAAGCGCGGCGGTGGGTGATGCGCCTTGATATGCGTCAAGGCGACGATGGACGCGGCAAGACGTCATACGTTTGAAGCATGGTTTGCCGGCCAACCCGCAATACGACGGCCGGATTCCAGGCAACGGATGACACCGGGCACCGGACTCTCTATCTCTCCGTCAGCGTGGCGGCCTTTGCCTGCCCACGAACGCCCGTAACCGAAACAGGTCATGACCGACACCCCGCTTGCCCGTATCCGCAATTTCGCGATCATCGCGCATATCGACCATGGGAAATCCACCCTGGCCGATCGCCTGATCCAGTACACTGGCGCCCTGACCGACCGGGAGATGACCAACCAGGTCCTGGACAGCATGGACCTGGAGCGGGAGCGGGGCATCACCATCAAGGCGCAGACCGTCCGCCTGGCGTATCGCGCCAAGGACGGGGAGCTGTACGAGCTCAACCTGATGGACACGCCCGGGCATGTCGACTTTGCCTATGAGGTCAGCCGCAGCCTGGCCGCCTGCGAGGGCAGCCTGCTGGTGGTCGATGCCAGCCAGGGGGTGGAAGCGCAGACGCTCGCCAATGTCTACCAGGCGATCGACGCCAACCATGCAATCGTCCCGGTCCTTAACAAGATCGACCTGCCGGCGGCCGAACCCGAACGGGTGAAGCAGCAGATCGAGGACGTGATCGGCCTGGATGCCTCCGACGCGGTGGAGATCAGCGCCAAGACGGGCATCAACATCGAGGGCGTGCTGGAGGCACTGGTAACCCGCCTGCCGCCGCCGACCGGGGATGCATCGGCGACGCTGAAGGCGCTGCTGGTGGATAGTTGGTACGACCAATATCTCGGCGTGGTGATCCTGGTCCGGATCAAGGATGGTCGCCTGAAGCGCGGGCAGAAGATCCGCATGATGTCGAACGGCGCCGTACATGTCGTCGAGCAGGTCGGCGTGTTCAGCCCCAAGATGGTGCCGACCGACGACCTCGGGCCGGGTGAGATCGGCTTCATCACCGCTGCCATCAAGACCGTGGCCGACTGCAACGTGGGCGACACCATCACCGACGACCGCATGCCCGCCCTTGAGGCGTTGCCGGGCTTCAAGCCATCGATCCCCGTGGTCTGGTGCGGACTCTATCCGGTCGATGCGGACGATTTCGAGAAGCTGCGGGAGAGCCTGGGCAAGCTGCGCCTCAACGACGCCAGCTTCCATTATGAGGCGGAGACCTCCGCTGCGCTCGGTTTTGGCTTCCGCTGCGGGTTCCTGGGACTGCTGCATCTGGAGATCATCCAGGAGCGGCTGAGCCGGGAGTTCGACCTCGACCTGATCGCGACCGCACCCTCCGTGGTCTATCATGTGTACCGCACGAACGGCGCGATGGACGAGTTGCACAACCCGGTGGACATGCCGGACGGGTCGGTCATCGCGAAGATCGAGGAGCCGTGGATCAAGGCCACCATCATGGTGCCGGACGAATATCTGGGCGCCGTTCTGGCGCTGTGTTCGGAGCGGCGCGGCGAGCAGGTCGACCTGACCTATGTCGGCAACCGCGCCATGGCAGTCTATCGCATCCCGCTGAATGAGGTCGTGTTCGACTTCTACGATCGGCTGAAATCGTGCTCCCGCGGGTATGCCAGCTTCGACTACCAGATGGACGGGTATGCCGAGAGCGAACTGGTGCGGATTTCCATCCTGGTGAACGGCGACACGGTGGATGCGCTGAGCTTCATCGCACATCGCGGCGCGGCGGAAGCCCGGGGCCGGGCGATTTGCGCGCGGCTGAAGGATCTGATCCCGAAGCAGTTGTTCAAGATCGCGATCCAGGCGGCGATCGGCAGCCGGGTCATCGCGCGCGAGACGATCAGCGCGCTGTCCAAGGATGTGACGGCGAAGTGCTATGGCGGCGACATCAGCCGCAAGCGCAAGCTGCTGGAGAAGCAGAAAGAGGGCAAAAAGCGCATGCGGCAGTTCGGGAAGGTGGAAATCCCGCAATCTGCGTTCCTCGCGGCGCTGAAGATGGATGCCTGAGAACGGGGTTTTCCGAACCGGCGGGCGCTGCTAGAAGGCGCCGGCTGCCGCGGGAGAGATGGCCGAGCGGCTTAAGGCGCACGCTTGGAAAGCGTGTGTGCGTGAAAGCGTACCGTGGGTTCGAATCCCACTCTCTCCGCCACTTCCGAAAGTCGGTCCGGTCTGCGACGCTGTGGCCAAACACCACAGGCTCCTGGGGGTGATCGCATGGAATCGAGATCTGTCATGCCGCATTCCGCCTTGACCCGTCGTGGCGCGATCGGTGCGCTGCTCGGCACGCTCGCCGTGACGCCGGCCGTGGCTGCAACGACCCTGCTCAACGTGTCCTATGATCCGACCCGCGAACTGTACCGCGACATCAATCGCGCTTTCATCGCGGCCTGGAAGGCGAAGACCGGCGATGTGGTGACCATCAACCAGTCGCATGGCGGTTCCGGCGCCCAGGCGCGCGCCGTGCTCGACGGGTTGCAGGCCGACGTCGTGACGCTCGCGCTGGCAGCCGATATCGATGCCCTTGCCCAGCGCGGCCTGCTTGCCGCCGATTGGCAGTCACGCCTGCCGGACAACGCAGCGCCCTTCACCAGTACGATCGTATTCCTGGTCCGCAAGGGCAATCCGAAGCAGATCCACGACTGGCCGGACCTGCTGAAGCCGGGTGTCCAGGTGATCACGCCCAACCCGAAGACCTCCGGGGGCGCCCGCTGGAACGTCCTGGGCGCCCTGGCATGGGCGCGCCGCCAGCCGGGTGCGACCGACGCGTCAGCGGAGGACTACCTCCGAGCGCTGTTCCACCAGGTGCCGGTGCTCGACACTGGGGCCCGCGGCGCCACCACCAGCTTCGCGCAGCGCGGCCTGGGCGACGTGCTGCTGGCGTGGGAGAACGAGGCCTTCCTGGCGCGTAAGGAATTCGGCGACGCCGATTTCGAGATCGTGCTGCCCAGCGTGTCCATCCTGGCGGAGCCGCCGGTCGCGGTGGTCGATAGCGTGGTGGATAAGCGCGACACGCGGACAGTCGCCGAGGCCTATCTCCATTTCCTCTATACCCCGGAGGGCCAGGAGATCGGCGCGCGCAACTTCTACCGGCCACGCGATCCCGCCGTCGCCGCACGGTATGCGGAGACATTCCCGCAACTGACCCTCGCCACGATCCAGGACTTCGGCGGTTGGGCTAAGGCGCAGCCGGCCTATTTTGCCGATGGCGGTCTGTTCGATCGAATCTTCATGCCGGGCAAATGACCCGCCGCACCGCGCTCCCCGGCTTCGGCCTCACGCTTGGCATGACGGTGACCTGGGTCTCGCTGATCGTGCTGCTGCCGCTCGCCGCGCTGGCGCTGCGCCCGTGGGAACTGGGCCTCGCCGGCGTCTGGCACTCGGTGAGTGAACCGCGCGTGCTGGCGGCCCTGCGACTGAGCTTCGGCGCCGCGGCGCTGGCGGCGGCGGTCAACGTCCCACTGGGGTTACTGATCGCCTGGGTGATGGTGCGCTACCGCTTCCCGGGCCGCAGCCTGGCGGATGCGATGATCGATATGCCGCTGGCCCTCCCCACCGCGGTTGCCGGTATCTCGCTGACCGCGTTGTTCGCCGCGAGAGGCTGGCTGGGCGCCCTGCTGGCACCGCTCGGGATCAAGGTCGCCTACACGCCGCTGGGCGTGCTCGTCGCGCTGATCTTCGTTGGGCTGCCCTTCGTGGTGCGCACCCTTCAGCCGGTGATCCTGGACCTGCCGTCTGACGCAGAGGAAGCCGCCGCCACCCTTGGCGCCACCCGCATGCAGACGCTGTGCCGGGTCGTGTTGCCGGCTCTCGCCCCGGCCCTGCTGGCGGGCTTCGGCGCGGCCCTGGCCCGCGGCGTCGGCGAATACGGGTCGGTGATCTTCATCGCCGGCAACATGCCGATGGTCAGCGAAATCGCCCCATTGCTGATCGTCATCCGCCTGGAACAACTCGATTATGCGGGAGCCGCTGCCCTCGGCCTCGCCATGCTGGCGCTGTCGTTCGGCCTGCTGCTGCTGCTCAACCGGCTGCAGCACTGGCTGCCGGGGCGGGCAGCCTGAATACCGTCGTGGAACAGCCGGAGCCTCCTTCTGCCCGTTGCGGAGTTGGCTGGTGCCAGCGCCGCCCGCGGTGTCTACAATGCGGCATGACATCGAATGAGACGACGAGGGTCAACGACATGAGCTGCCGCCGGGCTGTCTGGCGATCCTATGCCCTGCAATCGGCCTGCGTCGCACAGCGCCGGACGGAGTTTGCTGCGCGGGTCTGCTAACGGTGGCTCTCTCGCCTGTCAGGCGACCGCCGCACCGGCGGGCTGCCACGCTGACCACGCTGCGCCACGCTATTCTGGTCGCGCTGACGCTCGCGGTCATGACGCTTTTGCTGGTTCTGCCGCTCGCCGTGATCTTCACCCAGGCGCTGTCCAAGGGATGGGGTGCCGTGCAGGACGCGCTCGCGGAACCCGACGCCGGTTCGGCCATTGGCCTGACGCTGATGGTTGCCGCTGTCACCGTGCCGCTGAACGCGGTCTGTGGTACTGCCGCCGCCTGGTGCATCGGGCGCTTCCGCTTCCCCGGCCGAACTTTGCTGACGACACTGATCGAACTGCCGTTCTCGGTCTCGCCGGTGATCTCCGGTCTTGTCTGGGTGCTGCTGTTCGGTGCCAATGGCTGGTTCGGTCCATGGCTCGACCGGCATGGCGTGCGGGTGGTGTTCGCCTTCCCCGGCCTCGTGCTGGCAACAGTTTTCGTGACGTTCCCCTTCGTCGCGCGCTCGCTGATCCCGCTGATGCAGGAACAGGGTGCGAGCGAGGAGGAGGCCGCCATCACCCTCGGCGCCGGCGGCTGGCAGACCTTCCGGCGGGTGACGCTGCCGAATATCCGCTGGGCGCTGCTGTATGGCGTGCTGCTGTGCAACGCCCGCGCGATGGGGGAATTCGGCGCTGTCTCCGTCGTGTCCGGCCATATCCGCGGCCAGACCCTGACGATGCCGCTGTATGTCGAGGCACTGTTCAACGATTACGAATGGGTGGGCGCGTTCACGGTCGCTGCGCTGCTTTCGATGCTGGCACTGGTGACCCTGGCGCTTCGGCTGCTGCTGGAACGGCGTGTGGGCGCCGGTCGGAGGATGCACGCGTGAATGTGGACCTGCGCGACCTGCGCAAGCAGTTCGGCCCCACCGCGGCGCTTGACGGCCTCAACCTTGCCATTGCCCGGGGTGAGTTTATCGCCTTGCTGGGCCCCTCCGGCTCCGGCAAGACCACGTTGCTGCGGGTGCTCGCGGGCCTGGACTTCGTCGAATCCGGCACAATCGAGATCGACGGCCGTTCCATGCACGACGTACCGGCCCGCAAGCGGCGTATTGGCCTGGTGTTCCAGCATTATGCGCTGTTCCGCCACATGACTGTCGCGCGCAACGTGGCATTCGGGCTGGAGGTGCGGCCGCGGCACGAACGACCGCCACGGGCCGTGATCCGCGCCCGCGTGCAGGAGCTGTTGCAGCTGATGGGGATCGGCGATCTGGGGCAGCGTTATCCCGATCAGATATCGGGCGGCCAGCGGCAACGGGTGGCGCTGGCGCGCGCCCTGGCGATCGAGCCGTCACTGCTGCTGCTGGACGAGCCGTTCGGCGCGCTCGACGCCAAGGTGCGCAAGGCCTTGCGCCTCTGGCTGCGCGATGTGCACGACCGGATGGGCCTGACCAGCCTGTTCGTCACCCATGATCAGGCCGAGGCGATGGAGATGGCGGATCGCGTGGCGGTGCTGCGCGCGGGGCGGATCGAGCAGGTCGATACGCCGGACCGGCTGTACGCCGAACCGGCCAACGCGTTCGTGCACGAGTTCCTGGGCGAGTCGGTCCGGCTTGACTGCACGGTTGAGGCTGGGATGGCGCGGTTCCATGGCATGCCTGACATCTGCGTCCCGACCGGCAGCCGAGCGGGGCCGGCGATTGCGCTGCTGCGGCCGCATGAGATCGGGCTGCTGCCCGGTCCCGGTCCGATGCGGGTCGAGAGCGTGCATGCCAGCGGTCCTATGCGCCGCGTGCGACTGGTATTGGAGGCACGGATCATCGAGGTCCTGCTGCCGGAGGACCTCGCACTCCCGACCGTCGGGGAGAGCTGTGGGATCGACCTGACTCGCGCGCGGATCTATCCCGCGGATTGAACGCGCAGGCTTGCGGGGGCGGCCACGAACGGCCATGCGGCGTGGGCCAGGGCGGTCAGAAATCGCGCCCGCGCAGCAGGTGCACCGGGACCGAGATGCCGGCTCCGATCGCGAACACCGTGAAGACGACACGCAGTCCTGAAATGGTGCTGATCACCAAGGTCTCCGCCGGGTTTACCGGGTTCGCCGTCGTAAGATCGAACATGCCCAGCAGCGCCTGGGCAAAAAACGCGCCCGGGATCATGGGAATGCAGCCCGCGACCGCAATCGCCGAGGCGGATGTGCCAAGGTGGCGGCGCAGGATACCAACGGTGCAGGTGGTCACGGCAGCCGCTGCCGCCAGGGACGCGCCCTCCAGGCTCCACCCAAATGCGAGCCCGGTCGTCCTTGTCGCCAGGGCCAGCATGCCGCTTGCCGTGCACCAGATCAGGGTGTCGCGGCCGAAGTTGAACAGCACGCCGAACCCGGCAGCGGCGAACCCGCCGAACAAGGCCTGTTGCAGGATGTGCAAGGCGAGGCGTGTCATTGATGGAGACCCAGGACTGCCTGTGCGGCGCAAATTCCGGTTGTTGCAAACACCATCGTCATCAGGACGGAGATCGCCCGGGCGCTGCCCAGCGTCGGCAAGCCGTCCAGGATATCGGCCTGGGCATTGGTGGCGGGAATCCCCGGCACGAGAAGCAGGGTTGACGCGATCATGGCAAGATTGATGGTGTCGCTGCCGGCGAGGCGTGCGGCGATGCCGCCGAGCGAGGCCGCGGCGAAAGCGGTGGCCACGGTTGCAACATAGGGATTGATGCCGTTCTTCAGCATGGCATGGCGGATAAGCTGCCCGACGCAGCCGGCCAGGCACACCGGCACAAAGGCGAGTCGATCAATCCCGAGGAGGCCGCCGAACGCGGCGCAGGCCACCCCCACTGCGGCGACCACGAACCAAACGGGATACCGGGGAGAGTCCGTCACGACGGCATCGAGGCGAGCGGTGATCTCGGCCGGTGCCATGCCCGTTTCCGATGCGGAGACGACCAGGCCGCGCACCCGCTGGTTCAGGCGGTAATCCATGCCGTGGCGTTGCACCGTGACCATTCGGGTGATCGTGTTCACACCACTGACGAGCGTGACGCTGATCGACGCGTAACCGACTCGGACACCGAGCATTTTTGCTCCCAGGCCGGTGGCGAGCAAGCGGCAGCATTCGTGGACGGTGCCAGCACGGCTGCCCGTTTCCATCAGGACTCGCGCACATCCCAGGCTGGCGATGGCAATCTGCTCAAGGTCCCGATGCCGGTGACGTTGCGGCTCCCGGTCGTCTGGCAGCGAGGAACGCGGCATGGTGGTCATCGATCGATCCGTCTCCTGGCGGTGGTTACCTGGAACAGTGCCATCATGGGCGATCCTGCCACGCCGGGCCGCCGGAGGTAACCGGACGCAGCGGGGGGCAGCTTTGTCGGTTGGCGCTCCGGTGCCTAAGCTGCGGCAACGCGACGGGAGGCATTCATGAAATTCGGCCTGATCATCCGGGGCCAGTATCCGCAGGGCGACGACATGCGAATCCGCCTGCGGGAAGACCTGGACGCCGCCACGCGCGCCCAGGCGCTTGGCTACGACTGCATCGCCAAGGGATCGCACTACAGTTCCCATCCGTTCCAGTACATTCAGCAGATCCCCTATCTCTGCCAGGTCGCCCTGGTCGCGCCGAAGCTGCGGCTGATCCCGGGTGTGGTGCTGCTACCCTTGCACTCGCCCCTGCACGTGGCTGAGGAATTGGCTTCGTTGGACGTCATGTGCGACGGGAAACTGATCTTCGGTGCTGGCATCGGCTACCGGGAGGTCGAGTTCCGGGCGTTTGGCAGCACGCAGAAAGACTCCGGCCGTCGATTCGAGGAGTGCCTGACCGCGGTGAAGCGCCTGTGGTCGGAAGATTTCGTTACCATGGAGGCGAGCTACTTCCGCCTGGACAACGCCAATTGCACGGTGATGCCGGTGCAGAAGCCGATGCCGCCGGTATGGATCGGCGCCAACGCCAATGTCGGCATTCGCCGCGCCGCGCGGATGGCTGACGCATGGTTCATCAATCCGCACAACAAGATCGACACCATTGCGGAGCAGATGGAGGTCTACAAGCGGGCGCTGGACGCGGCAGGCAAGCCATTTCCGGAGGAGCTTCCGATGGCGCGGGAAGTGTTCGTGGCGCCGTCGCGCGCCGAAGCGATCCGACTGGCGCGCCCGTCGCTTGAGGCGAAATACAAGGCGTATCGCGACTGGGGCCAGGACAAGGTGATGCCGGCCGGCGATCGTTTCGACCTGGACTTCGAGGAATTGATGCAGGATCGCTTCCTGTTTGGCTCGCCGGCCGAGGTGGTGGAGCAGATCCTGGTCCTGCAGCGCCGTTTCGGAATCAACACGCTGATCCTGGGCATCCACTGGGTCGGCATGCCGGCAAGCCTGGCAATGGAGCAGATGCAACTATTGGCTGAAGACGTATTCCCTGCAGTCAACGGCGCCGCTTAAGCGGCTCGACCAGCCCTGAAGGAAATCCGACGATGAAGATCGGTGCCGTGATGTTCTTCACCGCCTATTCCATGTCCCCCGCCGCGCTCGGACGGGCGCTCGAGGAACGCGGGTTCGAATCATTGTGGGTGCCGGAGCACTCTCACATCCCGCTCAGCCGGAAGACGCCCTACCGCATGGGTGGCGCGTTGATCCGGCCATATTACGACATCATGGACCCGTTCCTGGTGCTCAATACCGCGGCGGCAGTCACGACGAAGCTTAAGGTCGGGACAGGGGTGTGTCTGATCAACCAGCGCGACCCGATCCAGACGGCGAAGCTGGTGTCCTCGATCGACCAGTTGTCCAATGGGCGATTCCTCTTCGGCGTCGGCAACGGCTGGAACCAGGACGAGATGGAAAACCACGGCACCGTCTTTGCCACCCGCCACAAGCTGTCGCGGGAACGTATCGAGGCGATGCAGGCAATCTGGACCCACGATGAGGCCGAATACCATGGCGAATTCGTCAACTTCGATCCGATGAACCAATGGCCGAAACCGGTGCAGCAACCCTGGCCGCCGGTGATCGTTGGCGGTGCGTTTCCCTACGCCGCGCGCCGCGCCATCCGCTACGGCAATGGCTGGATCCCGCGCGCCGACCGGTTGGAGCAGGACGGCGTCGGCGTGCTGATTGACAAGTTTCGTGCCATGGCGGTCGAGGCGGGGCGCGATCCCGCCTCTCTACCGATCACGATCTTCCGGGTGCCAGACGACCTTGCCCAGCTGCGATTCTGCAAGGAAGTCGGTGTCGATCGTGTGGTGTTCAGCCTGCCGGCGGAACGAGAGGACACGATCCTGCCGATCCTCGACCGGTGGGCCGCGGTGCAGGCGGAGCTGGCGCGATGAGCACCGGTCCGCATCCCGGCTAACGCCTGCAGCCCGGCGAGCGGATCGTCCACGGCGCGCCGGGAACCGGTCTGATGCTGGACCTTGCGACGCGAGCGGCGATTTTCGATCGCCTGGCACGCGTCGCTCGGTTCGGGTTCAGCAGAGGTGAAGCCGATCGCCCGTGCTCAGATCGCCCCTGCTCAGATCGCCATGTAGCCGCCGTCGACGTTGTAACAGGCGCCGCTGATGTAGCTGCTGCGGTCGCAGCTCAGGAACAGCACCATCTCAGCGATCTCCTCCGGTCTGCCCATGCGGCCGAATGGGACCTTCTGCATCAGTTCGGTGCCCCGGCGGCGCATCGTGTCCTCGGTCATCTTTGTTTCGATGTAGCCGGGGCACACCGCGTTCACCCGAATGTTGTCCTGCGCATATTCCAGGGCGGCGGTCTTGGTGAACCCCAATACCCCGTGCTTGGCGGCGACGTAGGCCGAGGACGTGGGGAGCCCGATCAAGCCGGCGATCGAGCCGGTGTTGACGATCACCCCGCCGGCCTGGGCAAGCATCTGCACCAGCTCATGCTTCATGCAGAGCCACACCCCTTTCAGGTTTACCGCCAGCATGCGGTCGACCGAGGCGTCGGGCCATTCATGCGTGCGCTTGCCACCGGCATCGACCTGATACCCGGCGATACCTGCGTTGTTGAAGGCGCAATCGAGCCGCCCGTAGGCCGCGACGACGGCCTTCACCATGGCCTGCACCGCGTCCGGGTCGGTGACGTCGCCGGACAGCGACATCGCCTGTCCTCCGGCGTCATTCACCAGCGCCACGGTCTGCTGCGCCGCCGCCTGCGCGGCGTCCGCCACGGCCACCCGCGCTCCCTCCCGCGCGAATGCCAGGGCGGTGGCACGGCCGATGCCGCCCCCGCCGCCGGTGATCAACGCCGATTTACCTTCGAGCAATCCTGCCATGGTTTCCTCCGATTCTTGATCGAAGATCATGCTACCCGGCAGTAGTCTTTCAATCCAGTTTGGGTAGCGCTAGCATGGGTCACCGGAACAGTGGATTGGCGGATCGGATGCGCGAGGAAATTTTGGCCTACAAGCGGGAGCGTATCCTGGAGGAGGCCGTCAAGCTCTTCTACGAGCGCGGCTTCAACGGGACCACCCTGGACGACATCGCGGCCGAGTTGGGCGTGACCAAGCCGTTCATCTACACCCATTTCCGCAGCAAGGTGGAACTGCTGGCCGCGCTATGCCGTCCGACCATCGAGTTGTCGCTCGCGGCCGTGCGGAGTGCGGCCGAGGGTGCCGGCACCCCCACGGAACGGCTGCACCGCGGGATCATTGATTTCACCCATGTCATCCTGTCGAAGCAGGCGAACATCGCGATCTTCTTCCGGGAGGAGAAGAACCTCACGAAGGAGGCGTTGGACGACATCAACGCGCTTCGCAAGCAGTTCGACCGCCTGCTGTCGCAACTGCTGAGGGAGGGGGTGGCCGCGGGAGAGTTCCATCTTGCAGACATAGACCTTACGTCGCTGGCGATTGGCGGCATGATCAGCTGGGCCTACGCATGGCACCGTCCGGGCGGGCGTCTGGCGCTGGCGGATCTGTGCGAACGGATGGCTGACCTCACCCTGCAGATGGTCGGCGCGCGCAAGATCACCGACGTGACGCCAGTGTGAGGCCGGATCCGGGCGAACTCCGCGCCGTTTGGCGGGCGCAGCGACCCCACCCGGTCTGAACGAAGACGCAGGCCTTCGACGGGACAGAGTCCCTGACGTATCCTCGTGCGTGACATCACGAGGAGAGGCCCATGGACACGGTGGTGGTGACGTTCGAGCTGGCGCCGAGGGACCGGGCAATCGTGGCGGACGCCCTGGGGGATGCCGCGCAAGCGGTCTACCTGACGGATCTCGACGAGCCTGGGCGTGCGGCGGCACTGGGGTCTGCGACAGCGCTGCTGGCCCGCAACACCGGCAAGGAACTGCAGGGGCACGAGCAAGGGCTGATCGAACACGTCCGCCTGATCCAGTTCATGAGCGCGGGGATCGACTTCGTCCCGCTGAAGCAACTGCCACCTGGCGTCCCGGTCGCCGCCAATGGCGGGGCCTATGCCGAACCGATGGCCGAACATGGTCTCGCGATGATCCTGGCCGCGGCCAAGCGGCTGTTCGTGGAGCAAACAGAGCTGGCGGCCGGGCGGTTCAACCAGCACACGCGGAACCGCTCCCTGGCGGGTGGGGTCTGCGGGATCCTCGGCTTTGGCGGTATCGGGATCGCCACCGCGCGGCTGATGCGGGCCCTTGGCATGAGGATCCATGCGATCAACCGCCGCGGCGCCAGCGAGGTTGCCACCGACTGGATTGCCAAGCCGGACCGGCTGGACGACCTGCTGGCCGCGTCCGACGTGCTCGTGCTCTGCGCGCCGCTTACGCGAACGACGCACGGTCAGATCGGTGCGCCACAATTGGCGCGCATGAAGGACGACGCGATCCTGGTGAATCTGGCCCGAGGCGAGATCATCGATGAGGCAGCGTTGTTCGCGCATTTGCAGGCGCACCCGAAATTCTTCGCGTGCATCGATGCCTGGTGGGTGGAGCCGATACGGCACGGCACGTTCCGTATGGACCATCCGTTCCTGACGTTACCGAATGTGATTGGTTCCCCGCACAATTCGGCATCCGTACGGGGCGCCGGCGAGGTAGGGCTGCGGCGTGCCATCGCGAATATCCGGCGTGCCCTGGCCGGGGAAGCGCCATACTACATGGTCGGCCACGACGAGCGCCTGGTGTGAGGGCGCCGCGCGAACGGAGGAGAGGATCAGTCGCCGGCGACGAGGCGGGAAAACGTCTGTAGCTGGTCAGCCTCGAGATCGGAGATCGCACAGTAGGCGACGCCGTCGTGTCGCCAGGTCATCAGGTTGAAGCCCTGCCGAGCTTCCTGGCGGAACCCGGCGTCGGCGGTATTGGGCGCGGCCCAGGCGAACAGATTGATGACGTGCTTGTCGCGCCGATACACCACGGCAGCGGCGCGATGGCCGTCGATGTAGTCGAGCCGGCCACCGACCAACGGGAATCCCTCCGGGGCGAGGTCGGGCACCGGCGGCGAGACGTCCAGCCGCGCCGACAGCCACGGCTTCACGGTGTGGCGGTCTTCGGTCAGGACATCCGTCAGATGGTCGGCCATCATCGAACGCACATGGCTGTTGAGCACCGCCTGGGTCATCGCGTCGTCGGCGCGTCCATTCATGACCAGGAAGGTCAACGCAACCCCAGCCAATGCCCCGGCAAAGGTGCTGCCCGCGAAGGCGAAAGTGCGACCTGCGAGGGTGAGGCGCGATCCGCGACCGATCGGGACCGGCGGCATCTCCCGCGGCAATACATTGCCGATGCGCGCGGCCAGGTCGGGGGGTGCCTGATGAAACGGTAGATTGGTCCGCATCGCCGTCCGCATGGTCTGCAGATCCTCCAGTTGCGCCGCGCAGTCCGGGCATCGCGCCAAATGACGCGACACCATCCAGCGCCGCGTCAGCGACAATTCGCCGTCGGCCAGCAGCGGCAGAAGCGGACGGACCCGATCACACGCCATGTGCGGCCTCCCGGGATTCGTTGCTGAGCCAGAGCCGGCGAAGTGCCAGGCGGGCGCGCGCAAGACGCGACATCACTGTGCCGATCGGTACCGACACCACCGTGGCGATCTCCTTGTATGACAGGTCCTCGACCTCGCGCAGCAGCAGGACCTCCCGATATTCCGCCGGCAGGCGCTCCATCAGGCGGGTCAGCGTCTGGCTGTCGATGCTTTCCAGCAACAGGCTTTCGGGGTCGCGCGGCTGGTGGCCCCAAACGATGTCTGCGATCTCCCCGCCGTCGTCGGCGGGCGATTCGGACCGGAACACCATCCGTGGCGTGCGGTTCTCTTTTGCCCAGGTCATGAAGCTGTTCCGCACGATGGTCAGCAGCCAAACCCGGAAGTTGCCGCCCTGCCAGGCGTCGAAATAGCGAAATGCCCGCAGATAGGCGTCTTGCACCACGTCCTCGGCGTCCGCCCCATTGCCTGCCAGCCAGCGGGCAAGGTTGTAGGCCGCGTCCAGGTGCGGCAGGGCGAGCAACTCGAAACGGCGTTTCCGGTCGTCCGGGGCCACGGTTCGCGTCCTGTCTGTCGAGCGATACTCGTCTTACCGCGCATTGCCGTCTGGTATTCCCGGCAAACAAAAAATCCTGCGCGAGGGGAATAGCCCGAACCGAACACCGGTATGGCGCGCAGAAGGGTCGCCGTTGCGGCCCTCGCACCGGAGGAGCCAACAGACATGGGCAGCGATACCCTTCGGCCGGATGCTCCCGGCCGCCGCCGCGTCCTGACGTGCATGAGCTGGGCCGGTTCGGCCATGATCTGGTCCATGGCAGGCGGCGTGCCGCGCTCCCGCCTGATCGGGGTCGCCGAAGCGGCGATGCCGACCAAAGACTTCTCATTTGCGCAGATCAGCGACAGCCACCTGGGCTTCGACAAACCGGTCAACCCGGATACCACAGCGACGTTGCAGGAAGCGCTCGGCCGGGTCACGGCAATGCCGGAGAAGCCGGCGTTCCTGATCCACACCGGCGATATCACCCATCTCTCCAAGCCCGGGCAGTTCGACACGGGTCATCAGTTGATGGCAGCCACCGGCCTGACCGTTCACACCGTCCCCGGCGAGCACGACATCCTGGAAGATGACGGCAAGAGCTACCTCAATCGCTACGGCAAAGGCACCAAGGGCGACGGCTGGTACAGCTTCAATGCGGAGGGCGTGCATTTCGTCGGCCTGGTCAACGTCGTGAACCTTCAGGGCAACGGACTGGGCGCTTTGGGACACGCTCAGCTCGAATGGTTGGAACGGGACGTCAAGGGTCTCAGTGCCAGCACCCCGATCGTGGTGTTCGCCCACGTGCCGCTCTGGATGGTCTACGGGGATTGGGGCTGGGGCACGGCCGACGGCGCACAGGCTCTGGGCTATCTGAAGCGTTTCGGGTCGGTGACCGTGTTGAACGGGCACATCCATCAGGTGATGCAGAAGGTGGAAGGGCATGTCGCCTTCCACACTGCGCGCTCCACGGCGTTCCCGCAGCCGGCGCCGGGGCAGGCAAAGGGGCCGGGCCCGATCGCCGTACCGCCGGGCGAGCTTAGAAATTACCTGGGGGTGGCCCGTGTCAGCCTGGTGGCTTCCAATGCGCCGCTAGCCGTCGTTGACACGCCGTTGGCGGGCTGAGGGAGCCGCCGATGACGCGCATCAGACAAGCAGCGCCCGACTCCTTGCGGGTGCGTCGCCGGGCGCTGCTCGCCACGATTCCTTGGCTGGCGGCGCTCTCACGTGCCGGGTGGGCGGAGATGCCGCCCCAGGCAGACGTCCAGGTCGACAACTTCACGTTCCAGCCGGCGCTGGTTCGAGTCCGCGCCGGGACCACGGTGGTCTGGACCAATCACGACGACATTCCGCACAGTATCGTCGTCGCAGCGCTGAAGGTGCACTCCCATCCGTTCGACACCAATAGCACGTTTTCGTACCGGTTTGAGGCGCCAGGGACCTTCAACTACGTTTGCGGCCTTCATCCGCACATGAAAGGTCAGGTCCTCGTGTCGGCCTGAACCGGCTGCAGGCTCGCACCTCCTCCGTGTTCGACGGAGGAGGCTGCGGTTCACACCCGCTCGAAGATCGCGGCGATGCCCTGACCGCCGCCGATGCACATCGTCACCAGGGCATAGCGGCCACCGATGCGCTCCAGCTCGTAAAGTGCCTTGATCGTAAGGATGGTGCCGGTGGCGCCGACCGGATGACCCAGCGATATCCCGGAGCCGTTCGGATTGGTCTTGGCCGGATCGAGCTCAAGCTCCTTGGCGACCGCACAGGCCTGTGCGGCGAAGGCTTCGTTTGACTCGATCACGTCCATGTCGGCGAGGGTCAGGCCGGCGCGCTTCAGGGCCTGGCGGGTCGCCGGAACCGGGCCGATGCCCATCACCTTCGGATCGACGCCGGCATGGCCGTAGGCCACCAGGCGGCCCAGCGGCTGGGCGCCACGCTTGCTGGCCGTATCCCCGTCCATCAGCACCACGGCGGCCGCGGCGTCGTTGATGCCGGAGGCATTCCCGGCGGTCACGGTGCCATCCTTGCGGAAGACCGGGCGGAGCTTTGCCATATCCGCGGCCTTGGCATCGGCACGGACATGCTCATCGGTGTCGAACAGCGTCTCGCCGCGACGCGACCGGAGCGTTATTGGCATTATCTGCGCCTTGAACCGGCCCTCGGCGATCGCGTGCGCGGCACGGCGATGCGATTCCACTGCCAGACCGTCCTGCTGCTCGCGGGTGATCTGGTGGCTCTCCGCCAGGTTCTCCGCCGTCTCGCCCATGTGGATGTCGTGGAACGGGTCATGCAGGGCGGCGGTCATCATGTCGATCATCTTGCTGTCGCCCATGCGGGCGCCCCAGCGCATGCCGGACGCCAGATAGCCGGCACGGCTCATGCTTTCCGCGCCTCCCGCAACGGCGATGTCCGCGTCCTCGAGCATGACAGCCTGCGCCGCAGACACCACGGCCTGCAGACCGGAGCCACATAGCCGGTTCAGCGTCAGCGCAGGCGCGCTCTGGCCGATGCCGGCGCCCAATGCCGCCACGCGGCTGAGGTACATATCCTTCGGGTCAGTATGGATCACGTTGCCGAAGACGACATGTCCGACCTCGGCGCCATCGACCGCAGCCCGCGACAGCGCCTCACGCGTTACCTGGGCGGCAAGTTCGGTGGGAGGGATGTCCTTCAGGCTGCCGCCGAAATCCCCAATGGCGGTGCGCACACCGGAAATGACGAACACGTCCCGCTGCATGATGGCCTGCCTTTATGTCACGCTTCCTGCTGGCTTGCTTCACACAGGCTCTCGCCGGACGCAAGCGGCGCCAGTCACGGGCTGACTCGTGGGCCACCGGCCGCGCCGGCCATGCCGAACGGCGGCATGCCGATCTCGGCACCCGGACCAGTCAAATGCGACAACGCAAGCGTCTTGGGGGGTGCAAAGCCGGAGCAAACGGGCTAGGCACCCCCGCTTAAGGCGTTTGCTATCAAATAGTCATCGGATTGCCTGGAGCCGAGGATATGGGTGAGAACGAGACCGCCGCGACGGATGCAGGACGGGACTTCGTGCGCGACATCGTGCAGGCGGACCTGACCGCAGGGCGGGTCCAGACCGTCGTGACTCGCTTTCCGCCTGAGCCGAACGGTTACCTTCATATCGGGCATGCCAAGTCGATTTGCCTGAATTTCGGCATCGCGCAGGAATTCGGAGGGCGTTGCCATCTGCGCTTCGACGATACGAACCCGGTCAAGGAGGAACAGGAATACATCGACTCGATCCAGCGGGACGTCCGTTGGTTGGGATTCGACTGGGGGCAGAACCTCTACTACGCGTCGGATTACTTCGAGCAGCTTTATGCCTGGGCGGAGCATCTGATCCGAAATGGCAAGGCCTATGTGGACGATACCCCCGCGGAAGCCATGCGGTCGGCGCGCGGCACGCTGACGGAGCCTGGGCAGAACAGCCCGGATCGCTACCGCTCGATCGAAGAGAACCTGGATCTGTTCCAGCGCATGCGAGCCGGCGAGTTCCCGAACGGCGCGCGGGTGCTGCGGGCAAAGATCGACATGGCGTCCGGCAACATGAACCTGCGGGATCCGGTGCTCTATCGCATCCTGCACGTGCCGCATCCGCGCACTGGCGACACCTGGTGCATCTACCCCACTTACGATTTTGCACACGGTCAGTCGGACGCGATCGAAGGTATCACGCACTCGATCTGCACACTGGAGTTCGAGGACCATCGCCCGCTGTACGAGTGGCTGATCGAGAACCTGCCGGTCCCGGCACACCCGCGGCAGTATGAGTTCGCACGCCTGAATATCGGCTACACGGTGCTCTCGAAGCGCATCCTGACAACCCTGGTGCGTGACGGGCATGTGACCGGGTGGGACGATCCCCGCATGCCGACGCTCGCGGGGTTGCAGCGCCGCGGCGTGCCGGCAGCTGCCGTCCGTGAATTCGTCCGCCGCGTGGGGGTGGCCCGAGCGAACAGCGTGGTGGACGTGGCCCAGCTCGAGGCGACGATCCGCGAGACGCTCAATCCGATCGCAGAGCGTCGTATGGCTGTGCTGCGCCCGCTAAAGGTCGTGATCGAGAACTATCCGGCGGGGCAGACGGAGACCCTGATGGCCGCGAATCATCCCGATGCGCCGGAGCGGGGCCAGCGCCCGCTCACGTTCGGGCGGGAGATATTCGTGGAGCAGGAGGATTTCATCGAGGATCCGCCGAAGAAGTTCTTTCGCCTGTCGCCAGGGCGCGAGGTGCGCTTGCGTTACGCCTATCTCGTGACATGCCGCGAGGTCGTAAAGGACGCCGACGGCACCGTTGTGGAGTTGCGGTGCGTATACGATCCGGCGTCTCGAGGCGGGAATGCCCCCGATGGTCGGAAGGTGCAGGGTACGCTGCATTGGGTGGCTGCTGCTGACGCTGTGGCCGCTGAGGTTCGTCTCTACAACCACCTGTTCGCGCGGCCTGACCCTGGCGCTGACGGGAACGTCATGACCGACCTCAATCCGAATTCCCTGGAAGTGCTGCGAGATTGCCTGATCGAACCAAGCCTTGCCGGAACGGACCTGCCCCATACAGTGCAATTCGAGCGACAGGGTTACTTTTGCCGCGACCGCGACAGCACCGTGGGGCGACCGATCTTCAATCGCACCATCGGATTGCGCGACACATGGGCAAAGGCCGGGGGGACGCCCGCACGCCGATGATCGGAACGTGCGGGTTGGTTGGCGATGCTGCCGCTTCGAGCCTGGCCGACAAGACGGAGGGGTAGGAAAAATTTCTTGCCCACCTGACCCAGAATTCGGTATATCTTCGGCCATGATCAGGGTTCAGGTCTCGGGCCCTCTGGTCTAACTCTTCTGGAATCAATGGCTTCGCCGCCAAGCCAGTATCGCGGCCGGATGTGTGGCATCCGCGACCGCGACCAACATGGTGCGCGATCGCGTGGCTGGATGATCGAGGTGTCCCTGGATTTTTCAGCGTCTTCTGTTGCTGTACCGTACAGGCTGTGACGCAGACCGAGAGCGAGCACAGCGTCGGCGCTGCGTATGAAACTGTCCTACGCACCTCCGTCCGGTCCGATCTGACACGTTGGGCCAGCTATGTCATGTCGCGCAGCGCCCAGCGTCCGGCTGCGCATCATCGCCTCCTGTTGGCCAACCTGGAAAAACTGAGCCGCGGTGAGACCGACCGGCTCATGGTTCTGATGCCGCCTGGTTCGGCGAAGTCAACCTATGCGTCGATCCTCTTCCCGGCGTGGTGGTTCGTTCATCACCCGCGTTCGTCCGTGATCGGCGCGTCGCACACAGCGACCCTCGCCGCCTATTTCAGCCGGCGGGTCCGCGACACGGTGACGCAACATGCTTCGCGCCTGGGCTATGAAATATCGAGCTCAGACCGCGCCGCAGCGCACTGGACCACGACGACGGGAGGCGAATACTATTCGGCTGGCACCCGCGGTTCGTTCGTTGGCCGCCGTGCCGACCTGGTGGTCATCGACGACCCGCTGCGGTCGCAGGTCGAGGCTGACAGCCCGTCTCTGCGTGAACGCATATGGGGTTGGTACCAGTCCGATCTGGCTACCCGCCTGAAGCCAGGCGCCCGGATCGTTCTGATCATGACCAGGTGGCACGAGGACGACCTTGGAGGCCGCCTCCTGGCGCAAAGCGATACCGAATGGACGGTGCTGCGCCTCCCCGCGCTTGCCGAAGCAGACGATCCGCTCGGGCGCACTACAGGGACGCCATTGTGGCCCGAGTGGGAGAGCCTCACAGACCTTAGCCGGAAGCGCCTGGCAGTGGGAGAACGAGCCTGGTCCGCCTTGTTCCAACAATCTCCTCAGCCGCAGACCGGGCGCCTGTTCGACGTGTCCCACCTTCGGACGATCGATCGGGAGTCGAAGGAGGCAAACGCGCCTGTGGTGCGCGCCTGGGATCTGGCCGCGACGGCTGCAACCGGCGACAATGACCCTGACTGGACGGTCGGATTGAAGCTGGCTCGCAATTCTGTTGGCACCTACGCGATCCTCGATGTGGTTCGCTTGCGGGGATCACCGCGGCAGATCGAGGATCAGATCGTTGCGACTGCCGCGGCGGACGGACCGACTGTCCGCATCGGGTTGCCGGAGGATCCCGGGCAGGCTGGCAAAAGCCAGATTGCTTATCTTGTCAGCCGACTCAGTGGTTATCACGTTTCAGCATCACGCGAGGCCGGAGGGAAAGCCGCACGCGCCGCGCCCGTCGCCTCTCAAATGGACGCCGGGAACATCGCCATCGTGCACGCGAAATGGAACCATGCTTTTCTTGATGAATTGAAGCTTTTCCCATTTGGTCGCAAGGATGACCAGGTGGACGCGTTGTCGCGCGCTTTCAGCATGCTGGTCCCGTCGCAGCAGGCGACGCGGAAGCTGAGCATCCCGCTCTTCGTCCGCTGAGCCGCAGCCTGAGCGCTTGCGCTGATCAGGGCGGCTGTTGTTGGGATCGACACAGCCTGCTCTCCCTCAATTTCAGGCATATTCATGTTCGAGACGATCTGCCGATTGATCCCACAAGACAGCGACTACCCCGCACGAACACGAACCCTCGACATCCTGACGCGGATTCTCGACGGGCGATTGTACGATGTTCTGCCCTATGAATTTCATGAGGAGCGCGCGTCCAGCGGCGAGTACATCCCGTTACGCAGCCGGCGTCCGAATGTCCGCTACAATCTCGCGCGAATTGTCGTGGAGGACAGCGTCTCTCTGCTTTTCAGCGAAGGGCATTTCCCCAGATTCGATTGTACCGACAAGGTGCTGCAAGGCACGCTTGCCGACATCGTCAAGGAAACCCGTCTCAATCAGCTGATGACCGACGCCGCGATACGCGGCTCCGTCGGCTCCATTGCCATATTGGTCCGCGTTCTCAGCGGACGTCTCTTCTTTGATGCCATGCCGACCACTTACCTCACCGCGCTTTGGAATCCTGCCTGTCCAGACGCATTGGCAACCGTCAGGGAAGCCTACAAGGTTGCTGGGACCGTGCTGGCTTCCAACGGATATCAAATCGACGACCCGACCGTTACATACTGGTTCGTTCGTCAGTGGGATACCGAATTTGAAACCTGGTATCTTCCGACTCCCACAACGCAGGGCGTCCCGAATGCGGTCGACCCGGCCAGAACGGTCCGGCACGGTCTGGGATTTGTTCCGATCGTCTGGATCAAGAACCTGCCTGGCGGCTCATCGACCGGCGACAAAAATGATGGGGGATGCACATTCGGTACGGCAATTGAAAGCCAAATCGAGATTGACTACCAGCTCAGCCAGGCTGGTCGAGGGTTGAAATATAGCAGTGATCCAACCTTGCTCATCAAGGAACCCGCCTCGTCGGACAGCGAGATTGTCAAAGGCGCAGGAAATGCCCTGATCGTAACGGAAAAGGGCGACGCTCGCCTCCTCGAAATCGGTGGGTCGGCATCGGCTGCGGTTGTCGATTATGTTCGCACGCTCCGGGAGTTCGCACTCGAAAGCGTTCATGGCAATCGTGCCAATCCCGAGCGACTGAGTGCCGCCCAATCGGGGCGCGCCATCGAGTTGCTGAACCAGGGCTTGCTGTGGCTATCAGACAATCTGCGGATCAGTTACGGTGAAATCGCTCTTCTTGATCTGGCACGGATGGTGGTGCGCGCATCACAGATCTATCCGTTGCAGGTCTTCGGAAAACCCATTCCTGCCATGGACAGTACTGTTCGCCTCTCGCTGCAGTGGCCACGGTGGTATGTACCAACCGCCGATGATCGTCAAAAGGATGCACAGACCTTGGCCGCATTGGTCGAGTCCGAGCTAATCAGTCACGAAACAGCGGTAAAGGCCATCGCCCACAATTACGACATCGGTGATATTGCCGCTGAACTATCGCAGCTTGCTGAAGATCAGAATACCGAGGCTTCATTATGACAGAGAGTACCGTCCCCGAACCCAATCCTGAGATCCAGGAGCTCAAGCGACAGAACGACGATCTGCAGCGCGCCATCGCCGATGTGAAGCAGGAGATGATGTCCAGGCTCGTTGTTTCCGAACTGAAAGCGGAGGCGCTGCGAGCAGGCATCGTGGATCTGGACGGCCTCCGGCTGCTCGATATGGACAAGCTGCGCATCGGGGATGGTGACGCCATCCAAGGGGCCGTCGAGGTGATCGACGGGTTGAAAGCCCGCAAGCCCTGGCTGTTCCAGACGACGTCCTCGTCGTCATCGGCGATGCCCGCGCCCCCGGCGCATCCGCCATCGCAGAAGCTCGCGACCGAGATGACGGACGCGGAATATCGCGTCGCCCGTGCCCACCTTATCAAGTCTCATGCCCGCTGATCCACCCGGCGTTCAGGGCACGATTTTGCTACCAACTGCCCTGTCATTCGCGAGCGCGTTGAGCGGTCCCGGCCGATTCCGGATTCTGCAGGACTAATCGAGAAGCAGGTTTGCTCTGGATCCCCATAAGCACGCGCACCTGCAATTTTGAGATGAAAAAGGATCGAAATGGCTATTCAAAGCTTCCCGTTGGCACTGCAGCCGATCATCCAGCAGGGCTTTCTTGAAAGAGAGTTCGACCAGGCACTGCGGTCCCGCTTGGGATATCGGGCGTGCGCGGACCGGGAACTGATCTCTGTCGGCATCGGTGAGACGATCACCAAGACGCGGGCTGGACTAAAGCCCTCCGTCACGACGCCTCTTGCGGGCGCGAACAACACCAATCTCGACAACGGCCTTACGCCGACGGCATGGAATGTCGAGCAGTATACGCTCGTCATGAACCATTATGCTTCCACGACAGATCTCAACATGGTCACGAGCCGGGTTGGCATTGCATCGCAATTCCTGCAGAACGCCTCTGTAAATGGCGAACAAGCTGCCCGCAGCCTCGATGAACTGGCGCGCAATGCATTGTTCAATGCCTACTTCAGTGGCAACACCCGGGTGCGAACGACGTTGACCAGTGCCGGTCCGGCTGTCGCCGTGGACGACATCCGTGGCTTCCAGACCGTGTTCGTCAATGGCGTGCAGCAGCCGGTCAGCACGGGCTCTTCCCTGCTCGTGACTGTGGGGTCCAACGCATACAGCGTGACTGGAGCGGCTGCAGATTCAACGAATGTGTCGACGACGCCGGCGGGAATTTCCGGCACGCTCACCTTTTCCGGTAATGTGACAGTTTCGGATGGAACCGCAAACAACACTGTCCAGGCGAGCAATGCAGCGGTCATTCTTCGTCCGGCACAGCGGGGCAACACGAATCAGCTGGTCGTAAGCGATACGCTGACGATGTCCTGCCTGCTGGATGCTGTCGCGAAGCTTCGCATGAATGCGGTCCCGGAAATTGACGGGGTGTACAACTGCTATCTGGACCCCGTGTCGGCCCGGCAACTCTTCTCCGATCCTGATTTCAAGCAACTGTTCCAGGGTGCCACGTCGGCCAATCAGGTGTTCCGCAAGGGCATGACCAACGACTTCCTCGGTTTGCGTTTTATCTCGACCACCGAGACATTTGTCCAGTCACACCCAACATTAAGCAATGTGATGGTGCGTCGGCCAATCGTGTGCGGCCAGGGCGCGCTCGTCGAGGGTGATTTTGCCGGGATGGCCAACAACGACGTCGCGCCATCGGATTCAATTGTGTCGGTTGTCAATGGCGTTGCGATGGTAACACGAGAACCCATCGACCGTCTGCAGCAGATCATTGCACAATCCTGGTATTGGATCGGCGGATTTTGCGCGCCATCCGATACGACGACGAATCCGTCGACAGTCCCGACAGCGACGAACGCAGCCTATAAGCGTGCCGTTATGATCGAGCATATTGGTTAGGGAGCGAGAAAATGGCACTAGGCTCCGCCAGTGCATTTCGCCCGACGGGTACAGTCTCAATTACTGCTGGAACGACCTCCAATTCAGTCATATTGAGCGGTGGGGGCGAGACGATCGTCGTCACCAATACCTCGGCCGCACTGGCATTTGTGCGCTTCGGCGCTGACCCTTCGGTGACCGCGTCAAGCGCAGATATGCCGGTCCTGCCGAACGCTCGGGTGGTGCTGTCAGTCAATTCCTTTGTTACGTATGGCGCAGTATTACTGGGAAGCGGAACCGGGGTCGTGATGCTCACCCGAGGTGACGGGGCGTTCGTATAATGGCGCTGACCGACTGCGAAAAGACCGACGTGAGACGCTATTGTGGCTACCGCGTCCTCGGAAGCGCCGAGGTCCAGTTGCTCCAATGGCCAGTGTATCAGAGCCGCGGAATGCTTGAGTACCGTATGAACAATCTCACAGCGTCGGAAGAGGCGGTCCTTCGCAGACAATTGGGCACGCTACTCACGCTCGAATGTGCGGTACCAACGGCAGGCGACAACCTGGACACCGACCAGGCTGCAACCTGGTCCAGAAATCCAAACGAACAGGACGATCGCTTGAGGCTGCTGGACACATGGCGTCACCGCCTCTGCCAATTTCTGGGTGTGTCGCCGGGTCGTGGTCTGACATGCAGCAACAGCATCTCCATTATCGTTTAAATGAGAGCGGATCGAATCCTGGATGTCGTGCGATGGGGCAACAATGTGGCTGCCCGCGCCATCGGAGAGATGGCAATCGCATATCGGCCGCGGAGTGCGTACACTCCATTGGTGCCCGAGCACAGGTATCTCCGTCTGCCGGTGGCCTTTGCGCCGATTCGTGGCCGGTTTGAACATCCGACACTGTATGGTGACGCTCTCAGGATCGGGATCTACGATGCGTTGTATACCCGCCCAGGCGACTACCTGGTTCTGGAGACGGGCATCTGGTTCATAGCGTCGCAGGATCGATTCCTGCCCAGCCTATGCGTGGAAACCAACCGCACGATCTCGATCGCGCGCCCGGGTCAGCCTTTGACTGTCGGAGCGAACGCCTATGCGGGCATCACTACCGGAACAACCGTGGGGGTGACCGGTGATTGGCCGGCGAGCGTCCTTGGAATATCGGGTTCGGGTATCAATCCAGCAGGCTTGCCGACAGATCTATCCGTGCCCTACTGGACGGTCCTGCTGCCTCCGATCCCGACTGTTACGTTGCAGGTATCTGATCTGGTTTCCGACGACCTGGGCCGTAGCGGCGTCGTTGCGGCAGCCGAGCTAACCCGCCTCGGATGGCGCTTAACGGTCAAAGAAGCGACGGCCTGATTGCCGCGGATCGTGGCCGCTCGTTGGCAGACGCGTTGAAGCGCGATGGGAATCATGGCCGATTACGCAGATATTGAAAACTCTCTCGTGACATTCATCGCAGATGCCTTGTATCCCGACGGAATAAATGCACCGAGCATAGTCGGTACTACATGCAGGATATTTCGTGGTTGGCCGTTGCCAGCGGCCCTAAATTCGGATCTGTCTGCGGGCGTTGTCAACGTGAGTGTATTTCCTTGGAAAGGTTCCGGCCGTGTCCTGCCGCCTCTTCCGATAGTCTATCGCGTCAATGTCGCGTTACCCGCACTATCTGCTGTCGTTTCGGATGAAACCGTAACGTTTACCGGAATGCCGGCGGTCGGTCAGTGTGCTGGCCTCCTGATCGACGGAACATCCTACGTCTATCGGCCCCAGGCAGGAGATTCTTCTGCCTTGGTCGCCGCGGCGTTCGCTGTGCTGGTCAACTCCGATCGGATCGCGCTATTGTCAGGGACTACGCTGACCCTACCGGGCGCCTCGAGGGTTATCGGACGTGTTGTCGCTGATACCGTCTCCCTCACAGAGGTGAGGCGCCAGGAGCGCGAAACCAGCATAACGTGCTGGTGCGCGACGCCGGACATACGAGACACCGTCGCGGAAGCCATCGACGTGGCATTGGCACGAGTGACTTTCCTGCCATTGGTTGAAGGGAGCAGCGTTCGGGTTCGCTATTGCGATAGCGTCCAACATGATCAATCACAGAATGCGCTGCTGTATCGACGGGACCTCATTTATACGGTCGAGTACCCCACAGTCGTGCGGCAAACCGAGCCGGCAATGCTGTTCGGCGATCTAAAAATGGGTGCAGTGCAGACGATCGTTTGACCACCCATTTCATGATATTTGTCCGTATACGTAAGTAACGAAGGCCAGGTGATGCAAATGGATGCGTGTGTGAGAGCTTCCTCGGCAATCATTGCTGCTGTCGAAACATGCGCTGCATAGTTGGGGCGACGATTTACAGCGACCGGAAGGTAAGGAACGCGCACATCGCACCGGTACGCGCTGCTGATGCCCACGGACGACAAGGTAGTTTATAACCGGAGTGCTACTTGAATGCCTATTGTGCAGCAGGGCGCAATCAATACGACAGCCATCCTCGTTCCAGATCTATATGTCCAAATTGTCCCTCCCCAGAATCTCATCCTCAATGGGGTGCCGACGAACGTTATCGGTGTTGTTGGCACTTCCTCCTGGGGGCCGGTTAATCAACCGGTTCTGGTTGGTACGATGGCGGATTACGTCACGAGCCTTGGACCGGTCATTGCCCGCAAATTCGACATGGGTACGCAGGTCGCTACGGCTGTTCAGCAAGGCGCCCAAAGCTTCCGATGCGTGCGAGTGACAGATGGGACCGACACGTCGGCGCAGGCCGCAGTGTCTGGCACCACCGTAACATTGACGGCGCTGTACACTGGCTCGCTTGGCAATTCGATCGGAGCCATTCTCCAGGCTGGATCCCGGCTGGGGACCTGGCGGCTGACAGTCACCCAGCCTGGACTTCAACCCGAGGTCTTTGACAACATTGGAGGCACTGCTGGTAGCTTCTGGGCGGCTCTTGCGGCCGCCGTAAACGACGGACAGGGCGGTCAGCGCGGGCGTTCTCAGCTCATTGTGGTAAACCCTGGTGGCGCGACGGCGACGCCTGCCCCGTTCTCTCTGACGCTGGGATCGTCCGTACCGGGGACGGACGGCGCCGTCTCCGTTACTGCTGCGAGGTTGATCGGAGTTGACGGCCCCTCGAGGCTCGGGATGTACGCGCTGCGCGGGCAGGGGTGCAGCATCGGGATGCTCGCGGATTCTGATGACTGGATGTGCTGGACCGATCAAGCCGAATTCGGACTTGATGAAGGCATCTATATGATTGTAACCGGCCCTTCCGGACAGGCAATCCAGGACGGTATCAATCAGAAGAATCAGGCGGCCATTGACAATTATGCAGTGAAGCTTCTGTTTGGCGATTGGCTATGGTGGTCTGACCAGGTAAACAACGTGATAAGGCTCGTGTCGCCACAGGGCTTCGCGGCCGGGCGCCTGGCCAACCTCTCTCCCGAGCAGTCCGGACTGAACAAGCCGATCTACGGAATTATTGGCAGCGAGCGGACCGGGGATCCGGGTTCCGGTCAGGCGGCCACGTATTCCTATGCCGATCTGGGAGCGCTATTGGGCGCCGGTCTGGACGTCATTTGCCGTCCGCAACCGGGAGGTACCTTCTGGGGGCTTCGAGGGGGGCACAACACATCCTCGGTTGCTGGTACGAATGGAGACAACTACACACGTCTGACAAACTACATTGCTGCCACGCTATCGGCTGGCATGGGGGGATATGTCGGGCAGGTGGTGAACACGGGCCTGTTCCGGAATATTCGTGCCACTCTGCTGTCATTCCTTCAGAATATGCTGAACCAAGGGCTGCTGGGTACGACAACGACGGATGGGGGGCTGCCATTTAGCGTGATCTGCGACTGGACGAACAATCCGCAGACACGGGTGGCATTGGGTTATGTTCAGGCCGATGTCCAAATTCAATATCAGTCGATCAATGAAAAATTCATAGTCAATCTCGAAGGCGGGCAATCGGTGCAGGTGAGTACGCAGCTCTTGCCGACGAATGGTGTTTCCTAGGGAGAGTCTCATTGTCAGTCAGTACATTTTCAATCGGTCGGGATACGCAACTCGTCGTTGTTGGTCCGCAAGGGCGCCTTGATCTGAGCTTCGTCTCAGGCTTCGAGTCGCATCAGCTTACTCAGTCGGTGCGAGTCAGCAGGCTTGATGGAACGCAAATGGGCACCGAACTCCCGAAAGGCTGGGAGGGTAGCTTTGAGCTCGAGCGCGGAAGTTCTGCGGTTGAGGATTTCATCGCTGCCGCCGAGCAGAGCTTCTACACCGGGGCGTTGAATGCAAACTCGACTATGTATCAATATATAGCTGAGCCAGATGGGTCTACATCTACATACCAGTACGACAGCGTCATGTTTAAGCTCGCTAGTGCGGGGCATTGGAAGGGGGACAGCAGCGTGAAGCAAAAGCTCGAGTTCTTTGCAACACGTAGGCGGAGAATCTGATGGGGGCCGCGTTTGACCCGCAGGCACAGGGCAGTCCCGAGACCGTAACAGACGGTCGAGGCCGTATTCTCGCTATCCGTCGGCTTTCTGTTCTTGATCGCCTTCGGTTGTTCAAGGCGGCAGGACCGGTGCTGGCCGAGAATCATCCGTGGTTCGGAATGGCAGTTCTCGCGACGTCGGTTGCTGCAATCGATGGTGTGCCCGTGCCGATGCCTGCCAACGAGTTGCAGATCGAAGCCGCTGTCTCTCGTCTTGGCGAGGAGGGGCTGTCTGCGGTGGCCATGACCCTTGATCAAGAGGATGGTGAATCCACGGAGACAAGCGCGGGAAACTTGCACGGCACCCTGACCTGATCGATTGCCTGTACCTGGTCAGGAACGGGGTGCCGTACGACATAGCGTTTACGCTTCCGACTGATGAGCGGATTGCTCATGTGATCATAATGGGCACTTTGTCCGGCCACGTGTTCGATTGGCACACGATGCGATGGGTCGACCCCATTAGGGCCGGCCTCTGAACCGACGTGCGACAAACGTGGATGCTGTAAAGATCTTCCATCGTGATAGGAAGCCCGATGAGTCCTCCAGGAGATCGGGAGACGCCGCCCGCACGCCTGCTAGCAAGAGCCGGACGCATCGCGCTGCGTCCTTGGCAGCCGCAGATCACGGGTTTTGCGGCGACAGCCTGGGCTCCTTTCGTGGTGCTCAGTCGTATGGGGGGGCGGAACAGCCCCCTTGATGTGTCCCGATTTGGGGCGCCATACGCGGCATCGAGGCGCGTTGACCTGACCTCTATTCTGCCGGCTCGCGCGGGAGGCTTTCGGGCGTCCCGATCGCGCAATGAACCGATATCATCCTACGAGCTGGGGATGCGCCGATCCCGGACTGTTGGGAGGCGGGGAAGCATTGAGGAAGCAAAGGTTGAAAGTTATGCAACACGCCACGCTTGTGCGACCGTACCCCAGCCAACTGGCCTGGATGCCCCCTCCCACTCCCGCCGTAGCACCGGCACAAGACCGTGGTCCGAGGCAGAGAGCCGTTCCCACCATGAGCGCACTGCCGGAGCATCGCCGATTTCCTCTCATCGTTCCGTCTTTTTGGGAGGAAACGCTTCCGCAAGCGTGCAGCGCTGGCTAACATCGACCAGCACTGCCCGACGGTCCGCTCTGGCGGTTGTAAGAGCAATGAAAATCAGCCGAACTGCTCGTGTTTTGAGTTCGGCTCATGGGGGCATTGTCGCGGACCAGAGAACTCAGTGGGCACCTACTCAGGCTACTCCCAGCGTCACAGTGCATCAGGCGTCTCCGGATGCGCTGCCGGTAGGCATGCGGCAAAGCGTCCAACTGTCAACGGCGGCGGACGGCGAGCACGGATCCGCAGGTTCGTACAACAGTGAGCAGGGAAGCCGGGCAATTCCCGGTGAGTTGATCCTCGACGGTGCAGAGCTTGGCTCCTGGGTGGTCCGTCATCTTTCGGATAGCCTGGCGGCAGCCCCAATAGGCACCACCGGGCCCGACGGTCGGATAGCGCCGCCGACATTGGGGACGGCACTATATCCCTCGTGAGGAGGGCGCCGGCGCCAGTTCTGGCCAAGGGGGGGTGATGATCCTCTGAAGAAATGCAGGATAGATAGTCGTCCGTGAACTGCTGCTTGATGAACGTCCAGCCGATGTTCCGGACCGGCTCCACCAGCGGGTGGTTGAGGTCGACGATCTGATCGAGGCGTGATCGCGCCGCCCGCTGTTGCCTCGCTTGGGTGGTCGTATCCCACCCCTCCCAGGTCACCTGGGGGCGCTTATCATACCCGTCCGTGTCGGAGCAAGTTGCGGGGGTATCTGTGACCGATAGCGATTACATAACGAATGAAGTCATTGCCAAGCCATACATGTCCGAGACTCATAACGAGTTCTGAATTCTTCATGGACGACCAGACACGCGTATCCAGATCGGGCCAAGCGGTGACAGCGGGATGATACTAGGATCTATCCGATTCCGTGACTTTGAGGTCCCCTCGCGTATCAGCTTTGGTGGGCGTCAAAGCATGAGCACGCACAGGCTTAGCGGTGGTCAGAGAGTGGTTGATGTGATGGGCCCCGAAAGCGCAAGCATCGCATTCACTGGGGCATTCTCGGGCATCGATGCGGTGCAACGGGCAAAGAGAGTCGATTTTCTCCGAATAGCGGGAACTGTCGTGCCCCTTTCATGGGACAGCCTCTATTTCAATGTCATAGTTGCCAAATTCCAGGCTGCCTATCAAAATCGGATCTGGATACCCTTTCAAGTAACCTGCACGGTGGTAAGGGACGATGCGACGGATTCTAGATCTGCCGTCGTTGCCCAGGACGATGGATTGGCCGCTTCGATGCTTGCGACCGCAGCGGCACTTCTAATGACCGTACCGGCCACAAGCCAATATATCGTGAACCTCGGCCTGCCGGATGATGGGCTTGCGAACCAGACGGCCGCCGCTACCAACGCGAGCAACCTCGCGCTGGCACAAGACAGTGTCGGTCGGAGTCTCGCGGCGTCAGAAGCACAGTTTCTACAGGCCGCGTCCTTCCAGGATCAGCCTCCGGCAACTGCCATGTCGGCGTTGGGGACCGCTGAGTCCGCTGGACAAAATATGAGTGCGCTCGTGTTGGCACGTTCATATCTCTCGGTCGCGGGACTTTCATCAGGGACTGCCTCCTAATGCGTAGCATTACCGTGACCCGGGGCAATCTGTTTCAGATTGCAGCCCAATACCTGGGAGATGCGACGATGTGGATTTATCTCGCACAACTGAACCAGATCAAGGATCCATCCATACAGGCCGTAACGGTTCTCACGCTGCCCGCAGCCTCCAATCTTCAGGGAGGGGGCATTGTCATCCAATGACCACGCTTCCTTGGTCCGCTATCCCCGATTACAGGTGCTGGCGGACGGGGAACCTCTGAACGGTGCTTTTGAGGCACGTGTAGTGTCAAACAACTACTATATGCCGGACCGATTTTCGCTTCGTCTGTTAAGGGGTTCTCTAACAAACGGCCTTCCTGACTATCTACAGTTGCCGGAGGCGACCGCGTTCTCCATCTCTGCCGGTGTCGACTCTGGGGCAAGCTTCACATGCCTGATAGTCGGACGGGGTGACTCCCTCTCATGCGATTACGTTTCTCGGGGCATTCGCATTGATGGTCGCGATCTTTCCGCTGTACTGCAGGATACGCCTACTAATGATGTATTCTCCAACAGGACGTCCAGCGAGATTGCGACCATCCTCGCCGAGCGTCATGGACTGATCCCTGTGGTAATGCCGACGGCAACTCTTGCGGGGCGATACTACCACGGCGACACCAACCAGGGGGCGCATAATCAATTCAGCCGCACGTCGACGGAATGGGATCTGCTCGTGTTCCTGGCCCGATGCGAATGCTTTGACATATTTGTCGTTGGGAGCGCTCTTTATTTTCAGCCGATTGCCCAAGGATTAGGTGTGTCCACAGTACTGCGGCCTTCGGACCTGATCACCCTCAAACTCCGACGGAGGCTCCGCCTGTCCGGGGACATCGCGGTTACAGTCAGGAGCTGGAGCTCAAAGCAGAGCATCGCAATAACCCAGACGGTCGTGTCGCAGAGGCTGGGCTACGCCTCTGTTGCTGGCTCGCTTGGCGCCTCGCCCACTCAGCATTACTACCTGGTCCAACCCAATCTGTCGGCAAGCGACGCGGAAAGGATTGCACAGAATCGGGTGGAAGAGCTCGCTCGTCACGAGCAATGTATCGATTTTACGATGCCGGGCGAACAAACGCTTACGGCCCGAAGTCGCTTCTTCCTTCAGGGGACGGACTCGGACTTTGATCAAATCTATCAGGTAGATTCGATTGAAAGAACGATCAGCTCATCTTCGGGCTTCGTTCAGCGCGTTTCGGCACACAGCATCTCGACCCGGCAGACCATTCTGTCGCCTTTTTGAGTGTGACGGTAATGGAACATATTATAAACGCAGTAAAGGGATACGCAGCCAGCCTGGATCAGTTGCAAGCTATGCCCCGCCTTGCGATTGTGTCGTCTGTGGATTCGCAAACTGCCTGTGCCCGGGTGCTTCATCAGCCAGAGGGGGTTTTGAGCGGATGGCTGCCTGTCCTTGCCCTTTGGGCTGGTAATGGTTGGGGATTGGTCTGCCTTCCTGCTCCGGGTGATCAGGTACTGGTTCTGTCCCACGACGGCGACCCAGCTAGCGGCATAATTCTCGGTGGGTTGTATTCTGATGCGAGGCGTGTCCCATCCGCCCCCATTGGTGAGTTTTGGTTGGTTCATAGCAGCGGCAGCTCTCTGAAGATGGTCAACGACGGCACGGTGCAGATATCCGGTGACCTTCACGTGAGTGGAGATGTCTACGATAAATCGGGATCGCTCTCGCGCTTGCGGCAAGCGCACAACGCACATGTACACACTGATGCGGTGGGGCGCGCCACGTCTGCTCCGACTACTCGGGATTAGAAAGTTCAATGGGAGACGCCTGGCATGAGTGGGGCACGGACCTGTCGACGGGCCCAAAAGGGGATCTGGCGGTCGCTGATGACCAGACTCTGGGGCAGCAGCGCATTCTACGGCGCCTGTTGACCAATCCAGGTGATTACATCTGGCATCTCGATTATGGTGGAGGCCTCGGCGCGTTCGTGGGGCAACCTGCGGCGGCAAGCCAGATCGCTTCTGTGGTTCGGGCCCAGATGTTCCTGGAGTCGTCGGTCGCACGCGACCCAGAGCCTGAGGTCGTGGTTGACACGTCGGGTTTTGCGGGGAGCGGCTCCATATTCGTCAAAATTCAATATACAGATGCGGAGCAGGGAGATACGCAAGTTCTGCAGTTCTCTCTCCCAGGTAACTCGACATGAAGTTGAATCTTCAAACGTTCTCTACGATCGTCGCAAATTCAGCTGCTGCGGTTCAGGCTGGAACGGCTCAGTTACTTGACCTCAGTACCGGATCTCTTCTGCGCGCTATTCTAGAAGCCAACGCTTCGATCACTCTCTGGCTGCAATGGCTAGTCATTTGCGTCATGAGGATTATGCGGGCTTCTACTTCGGCGGGAAGTGATCTTGACAGCTGGATGGGCGATTTTGGCTTTACCAGGCTGCCGTCTTCTTGTGCCTTCGGGGTGGTAACATTCTCCCGCTACAATGTTTCTAACAATGCCACGATTGCTCCGGATGCATTAGTTAGGACGGCTGACGGAACCCAGACATTCTCTGTGTCGACCGATGCAGCGAATGTCGCATGGAATACCGCTTTGGGGGCATATGTGCTGGCCAGCGGAGTGACTTCGATCGATCTACCGGTCGTTGCCACGGTGGCAGGGGTGGCTGGCAATGTTCAAGCTGGTGCCATTACCACTATTGCATCACCGATTGCTGGCGTTGATATGGTGGCGAATGCCCTCGGAGCGACCAACGGCCGCGATGCTGAGCAGGATGCTGCGTTCCGGTCCCGGTTCGTCCTGTTCATCAACAGTCGATCTCAGGCAACCCGGATTGCGGTTGAATACGCTATCTCGTGCGTGCAGCAGGGGTTATCCTATTCAATACAGGAAAATCTAGACGGGAGCGGAAACTCCAGGAATGGGAGCTTCCTGGTTACGGTAGATGACGGGTCCGGTTGTCCCTCTGCCACATTGTTGAGCGCAGTCAATTCGGCGATTGATGTCGTGCGGCCGATAGGATCGGTATTCACGATCCAGCCGCCTACAGTTCAGCTTGTTGCCGTATCTGCGAATGTCACGCTCACGGCGAATGCCAACCAATCGGCCGTCCTGGCAGCCATTGAGACACAGATAACAAACTTCGTAAACAATCTGCCCGTTGGAGTCGGCCTTCCGATCACACGCGTTGCGCAACTGGCCTATGACGCTGATCCAAGCGTCATAAACGTACGCAATCTTGTATTGAACGGAAATTCCCTCGATATCGCAGTAAGCGTTGTTGGTATAATAAAGCTTTCTAATCTATCGGTGACGCTATGACAGGTGATCAGGCCGATATCATTGGACGCATCAAGAGCACCTTGCCAGTCGGTTGGTTTCCCGACGACAGCCCGATGCTCGACAGCCTTTTAGGCGGTGTCGCACAGGCCTGGTCCTGGATCTATGACTGGATTAGTTATGTCGGGCAGCAAACTCGTATCACGACTGCCGCAGGTGTATGGCTGGATCTTGCGGCGGTCGACTACTTTGGCGCCGATCTTCCACGCAGACCGCACGAGACAGACGAGCATTTCAGTAAGCGGATACATCGCAATCTCCTGCGGAAGCGCGGAACGCGATGCGACGTCATATCGGCTCTGACAGATCTGACCGGGCGATCCCCTGATGTGTTCGAGCCGGCACGGTGCTCTGACACCGGGGCATATGGCATTGACCCAGCGTCCTCTGGCGGTCTCTCCTATAACGCCGTCGGGGGTTGGGGAAGCCTTGCCCTGCCGTTTCAGTGCTTCATCACAGCGTATCGTCCAGTTCCCAGCGGAATCGCATTCGTATCGGGTTGGTGTTGTTATGCGGGAGGATACGGTGGTGGTGTAATCCAGTACGTGGATCTGGCACTTATGGAGGATCAAATCTCAGATATGGAAATCTATGGGGCCATTTCGTTAACTCTCCCGGTTGCCACTATCGGATGGACAAGAATAGCAAGCTAGAAGACGCCGTAATATAAAGTCAACACCTGCGGCGATCAAGAAACCCACGTGGTAGAGGCGCGCACTGCACGGCACGGCAGCCGAAGCGCAGGGATCAAAGCCCTATCGGCTGTTGCCATGCCGGTCTATCGCCGGAATGAGGAGGGCGGCCCCGGTAAGCCAGGAGGACCAATACGCCGGTCGTTGCCGATCGCTTACCGTGCGCCCCGGCCGAGGCGTGGACCTTCCTCGCCAGTTCATCACGCGATGACTTGGTCGCTCGGCCCCAGCAGTTGGTCCGAGGGCTCATTTGGCCATCGTTGCCGGAGCGTCCCGGCGAGTGTGACGATAGCATTTTGTATACTCGCGGTCGAACACCAGATTTCCCGGGTAGTCATACCGATAGACCCGCTACGTGCCGAAGGAACGTTCATGATACGCACAGACTTGCTATCGCGACAGGCACAGCGGTACTTCCGGATTTGGCCAGCACGCGAAGCGAGGATTCAAGCACGTTTGGTCTCCTCCATTTGATGATACGCTCCAGAATATTGAAAAGTCGAGCACATGGATCGAAACATTGTCTATCCAGGAAGCATACCCCTGGATACTGATATTCTCACGCTTAACCGAAACACGATGCTCGCCCTGGGCTACCTGGCCCAATGCGTGATAGGCACCGGACCGGTTGTCGATGGTCTGGCCTGCACCGCCACGTCGCCGGCTTCGATGCAGATTAACATAGCGCCAGGCAGCATCTTACAACTCTCTGTGCTGGATACTGTGGGGTACGGCTCGTTAACTGCAGATACCGTGACCCCCGTCGTCAAAATGGGAATTACCAGCGCCGCTTCCACATTCAATCTGGTTGCACCCACTGTTCCGGGGCAGATTAACACGTATCTTGTGCAAGCAACTTTTCAAGAATCCGATATAAATCCAGTTGTGCTTCCCTATTACAATGCATCCAATCCGGCGCAGCCCTACAGCGGTCCTTCAAACGGAGGTAATCCGCAAGCAACGTCACGCGCTCAACGCGTCGAATTGCAACTCAAACTCGCAACGTCGTCAGGTAGTGGCAACGCTACGGTGCCGCCAGTCGATGCCGGTTGGGTTGGTCTCTATTCAATAGCAGTTCAGTACGGTCAGACATCCGTTTCAAGCCAAAATATAGCATGCCTGCCGACAGCTCCCTTCATCTATTGGAAGTTGCCATGGCTGCGGCCTGGCTTCGGCTCGGGAACCCAGACATTTACGGGTTCGGGGGCGTTCGTTGTTCCTGCAGGGGTTCAGCAGGTTGAGGTTGAACTATGGGGCGCGGGTTCTGGAACCTTTGCATCGGTGTCCGGCCAACCCAGCGGTGGCGGATGCGGCGGCGGTTATGCACGAAAGCGAATTTCCGGTTTGACGCCAGGGCAAAGCATTCCGGTAACCATCGGCGTTGGCGGCGCGGCAGGCAGCGTGGGCGGTGCATTGCCGTCGGCAGGTGGGACATCGAGCTTCGGCACGTTTGTGAGTGCAAGCGGCGGGAGCTTGAATTATCTGGCGACAGCCACGAACCCGGCAAACGGTGCGACGCCAGCGGGTTGTGGGATCGGTGGTGACGTCAATCTGGCCGGGTCCGCTGGACAGGCTGCTGTCCTCAATCAGGGAGGCATGGGGGGAGCCGCGCCAATGGGCGGCTCGCAAAACAGCGGTACGACTGGTGCGCCCGGCATCTTCCCCGGCGGCGGGGCCGCGGGTGCCGGTACCGGCGCCAACGGAACGACGCCATATAATGGTGCTGCCGGGGCAGCCGGCATGGTTGTGGTCCGCTGGTAGTTCTTTCGCAGTCGCACACGAATCCTACCGAGCAAGGTCGGCTCAAGCGACTGGCATGGACGTAATTGTCTATGGTGGTGGCCCGATGACCCGGCATCCTCATAGTCTATGACGCAGATAGGACGCGGGTTCGTCGAGTGCGAGAAGGCAGTACGTAGAATAGACCCGGAGATGATTATGGCGACGCCAGCCTCACATGTTCTGAAGCCAAGTTGGGCCAGAGTGGTAACGATAGACTCCTTCATTGCTGTGCCTCGCGGCTCCGAGGCAATTGCACCGCCGCCACTAAACTGGCCCGCCAAGGATCCCTGCGATATACTGGATTATGTTATCGAATTTTCACCGGCAGTCCTGGGAAATGATGGTGATAGCCTTGCGACCCTTGATGTGACGGTGACGCCGGACGCACCTGGCGATCTCTCCATGACGAACTCTGGCGCTGATGGGACGCGGGCGGTCCTGTGGTTCAGCGGCGGTCAGGCTGGCACTGTGTATGTCGTTACGATATCCATTAATACGACCAATGGAAGAACGATACAACGCAGTATAATTCTACCAGTAATTCTACTTTCGGCGCCCGCAACACCGGCAATGGCGATCCAGACGGCTGCAGGCCTGACTATTACCGACCAAAATGGCAATCCAGTCTTGTCTTCATAGCAGGGCGGGCCTCACGCTGATATTTCGCTCCGAGGTGTTGCGTCCGACACGATCCTGCAACCAGACTGCCTTGAAGCCGAGAGTTTCCATCACAAATGCCAACCATTGACCAACTTGCTCCCGCAACGGCGGCGTCTGATACCGACGAACTGCTGGCAAGCCAGGCCGGCTCGACGCGGAAAATTACTCGCGCGCAGGTCATTGCGGGATTGCAACAGCAATTGTCATTGACGAGCGGTACGCTCCTCGGTCGCAAAAGCCCGGGCAGCGGCTCCGCTGAGGTGATCGCTATTGGTGCAAATCTTAGCCTCAACGGCGGCACGCTGGTGGCGGCTTCTTCCCCCTTCACGGTATCGCAATTGCCTTCTGGCGCCGTCCCGTCTATCGCCGATCAGATTGCAATATCGCAATCCGGTACGAATGTTGCTATTACGTATTCACAATTTCAAAACAGTCTTTCCAGCGTCCCGAACATCAATTTGTCACAGGCGCTGGTCACTCCTACCGGGTCGACCAGCAGTCGTAAGCTGGCGGATTTCGCAAGCAGCGTCCTGTCTGTGAATGGCGGGACCTTGACGGGGCCGCTCCAGCTTGCGGGGGCGCCCACGGCCGCCCTGCAGGCGGCGACCAAGGCGTACGCCGATCTCATTGGGCTCGGAGCGCTTTCGGTGTCTGGAGGTTCGTTGTCTGGGCCTTTGATTCTCGGGGGCGATCCGACGGTATCGAGTCAAGCCGCGACTAAAAATTACGTTGACGGCCAAGTCTCCAATGCTCTGGCAAAATCGGGCGGTAGCGTTTCCGGCGCCCTCACGTTAGCAGGGGATCCAACCGCAAACCTGCAGGCTGCGACGAAGCAGTATGTCGATGGCAAGGTTGCCCGATCGGGAGACACGTTGACAGGACCGCTGTTGCTGGCCGGCTCTCCATCTGTACCGTTGCAAGCGGCATCGAAGTCGTATGTCGATATCCAGCTCCAGACGGCGCTGCCGGCGGCTGGAGGGACGCTCGCTGGCAGCTTGATCCTGGCAGGAGATCCGACAGCGGGGACGCAAGCTGCGACCAAGAATTATGTGGATACACAGGTCTCGACAAGTGTCCTGCGGACCGGTGGCACGATCTCGGGTGCGATTGTCCTGTCTGCAGATCCTGTGGTGCCGCTGCAAGCGGCAACGAAGCAATATGTTGATACCCGGATATTGAGAAGCGGTGATACGCTTACCGGACAGCTCTTCCTTGCGGCGGATCCCTCGACTCCGTCACAAGCCGCCACTAAATCATATGTGGATGGCCAGATGGCCACTGCGCTGCCTCGAACTGGTGGTAGTCTCACGGGGGCGTTGGCGCTCAGTGCTGATCCCGTCACCACTTCCCACGCTGCCACCAAACGGTATGTAGACGCGCAGGTGGCGACGTCCGTTCCAATCGCAGGAGGGACACTTGCGGGCGCACTGATGTTGGCAGCGGCGCCTGTTACCTCGGCGAGCCTGGTCAACAAGCAGTATGTCGATGGCCAGGTGGCGACTGTGCTACCTCTCGCGGGAGGGACGCTCACCGGCGGTTTGACACTTGCGGCCGGTCCCACAGCGAATCTGCACGCGTCGACCAAGCAATACGTCGATAGCTCTGCTGGTCTCCCCGGCGTCATTGAGGTTAAATCGGCAGCGTACAGCGCCCAGATCAATGGTACCACAGATGATACTGCGGCATTTGCAACGGCCTACCAGGCCGCACCGAGTGGGGGCAGAATTCATGTGCCCAGCGGCATCACAGTTCTGAAAAGCCCAAGTGCCTGGAACGTGCCGCTCACCAAGCCTGTGAAATGGCTGGTGGACGGGACCACGCTGCCGGACGGGACGTCCCTTTCCAGTGCCATCCCTGCCGGCGGCAATCCCGCAACGCTGAGCCTGCCCGGCATTGTGGAAGGATACTCGGCATCCGGATCTGAATTCTCGCGATCAGGTTCATCGACCAACGATTTTGCCGTCTTGCACGCCGCATATATAGTAAACCATACTGGCGGTAATTCATCGGTCATAGCTAACGAACGCTCTGACACAATTATATACAATAGTCCAAACAACTATGTCTGGTCCGGGCTTGACCGTCTGGTCTGGGCAGGGATTCAAACACCGAACAGTACCGCGGCCGCACAGCATGTCGGACGCTATGTTCAGACGATCAGGCAGAGTATCGGAACGAACTCGAGCGGTGCGCCGCTCCCGCAGCCCCAATTATGGGCTGCGTGCCTCGAATATCGCGACGCAACCGGAAAGCCCTCCAGTTGGGCGAACGCCTCGCTGACCATCGAGATGGACTGGATCGGGAATGGACCCGATGACGGGAATTCCAGACAGATTCAGTCCCTTGTGGTGGCACAAAACGATCCTTCCGGGACGCCAGTGGAAATTTCTACCGTGGTGGGCGTCTATCTGGCTGGGGGGTCGACCGGGCACGCATACCGGGTGTTCAATGTCGGGATCCCATTTTCCATCGCGGTTCTGGATACGACCTCGTCGCAACAGCTTGCGGGGGCTGCTGCAATTCGAATGGCAGCTGGCCATTCTATTGCGTTCGAACCCACCGCAAGCAATGTTTTAACCTACGATAGTCCAACCGGGACGTTGCGATGGAAGCAGGGCACCCTGTCCTATATCGTTGGGAAGGGCCTGACGGTGGGTTGGGCCAATGTGTGCGGATCCAACACATCATTGCCTGGCTACCTGGCTGGCAACATCGTTCTACTCGTTGGAAGCTCGCCGTATACGGTGAGCTTGCCAACGGCGGCATCGACCCCTGCCGGAACTGGCTTCACGTTTTCCATGCTGGGGACTACATCGGTAACGATAACTCCGAACGGCTCCGATGGAATAGACAATGGTCCTGTTGTACTTAGAAACTCGGACAGATATCATATCGTATCGGACGGGACATCCTATTGGCGCGAAGTATTCCGTACGAATTCAGTTAGCCCCAGGTTTACAGGACCGCCGGTGCTCCCAACGTATGCGGTTTCAACGCTTCCGGCCTCGCCCGGCACCGGCGCCAAGGCCTTCGCGACAAATGGCCGGAAACCCAATGAAGGAACAGGTGCAGGATCCGGTGTAGAGGTCTTCTATGATGGCAGCCGATGGATCTCCGGATGCACGGGCTCCCAGGTCGTCGCGTGATGCTATTGCATTCCATGGCAGGCAACTCGACCACGTGGCCCAACTCAGCTGAGTCCGGCTGGAGGCGCGCAGGGGGGAGTCGTGTCGGCCCCGCCGGCAAGCCTTTCCGACGACGGTCGTGCGGCGGTAGCGAAATGCGCTGCCTCTTAGGCTGATTGCCGGATTCTCCTTCGTCAAACCCACGTCTCGATGCACGATGTCGGTCAAGAGGTGCGATGCCTACCATAACTCAGCTCCCGCCCGGCAGTGGCGTCACGGCTGCCGACATCCTGCCGCTTAGTCAGGCGGGGACGACGAACGGTGTGAGTGTGGGGGCGTTGCTTGCCGGTACCCAGCCCGCCATCCTGACGCGGTCATCTACATTGTTGGGACGGGTCAGTGTCGGGCCGGGGGGGCCGGAGGAAATCGATGTCGGTAGTGGTCTTCTCCTCGTTGGCGGCACGCTGGCGGCAACGGGTGCCGATCATGCAAGCTTTCCGCAGCAGGACTCCCTCGCTGCGACAGACTCGGTTGTGCTGTCGAGCGACGGTCATCCGGCGCTTCTTCCTGTTGGAGCGCTGCGGGAACTATTTTCCGCAGGCAATAATATTTCGATAACGTCATCGGGCCTCATTTCTGCAACTGGTGCCATTCAATCGGAGGGCGCCAGTTCAACGGGATATGCCATAGACGCCCTGCCCACCGTTTCGGCGCTATCTGGCCAGGATCTGGTGGGCATCAGCCAGAACGGCAGCAACTGCGCGATAACATTGGCTGATTTCTTGGGTGGCGTGACTATCGACGCTGCCCAGACTGCAGGCCCCGCGTCCGACTCAGATACATTCTGGGTCGCCCAGGGAAGTAGTACAATGTCCTGCCAGACCCTCAGTTCTACGTGGCCATGGATCGTAGGAAAATTGCAGAGCTATACGGCGCCCATCGTCGAGATTGCGAGAGATACAACTCTCCAGGGGACCGTGCATAACGGTAGAGTCCTGTTGTGCACGAGCCCCGTGACGCTTTCGTCGGCTCCCATCAGTACGGGCGGTGGCTTCTTCTGCGACATCATCAACGTAAGCCCATCGAATGTTATGCTGGCAAGTGGTATAACGACTTCATCCGGACAGTCTTTGTTGATGGCTGGCCAGTGCATGAGGATATATGCTGCCACGTATTCTGGCGGAACCCTGATGTTTGGATGGATGGGGGGCTCCAGTTCATCTGCGAGCCCGCCCGGCCAGGCCACGGGCCTCTCATCGAGTAGTCAAACCGTAAACAGTGTGTCGCTAACGTGGGCGGCACCCACATCGGGCGGTGCCGTTACCGGCTACTCAGTGAGCTTTCGAGTTTCCGACTCAGCGAATTGGACAACGGCCGTTTCTGGCGTTGTGGCGACCCAATACACAGTCACGTCCCTCGCTGGTAACACAACCTACGATTTTATAGTGACCGCCACCAATGGCTCATTGACGGGCCCTAGCTCTAACGTTGTCACAACATCGACTGGCATGTCGACGAGTACGATTTCTGCCCCGGCAGGTCTGTCCGCCACGAATGTCAGTGCTGCCAACGTTACATTGGCATGGCTGGCACCGACGATCGGAGTCGCGCAAAGTTATACGGTACAATACCGCACCACTGGATCATCTGGCTGGAGCGGTAATATAATGGGCATCACGACCACGTCCTTCACGACGACCGGGCTGAGTGCTGGTCAGTCGTACGATTGGCAGGTTATTGCAATTGGCTCCGACGGCTCAACCGCCACTTCGTCGTCGATAGTCGTGCAGACTTCGCCGACAACGGCATCGGTCACATCGATCAGCTGGAACCTCGTGCCTTCTGGACCGTTTGTCCACGGGACTGGTGTGCTCGGAATGAATGCGCACATCACGCCTGCCACTGCTGCTGTGCAGTTTGGCGTTTCGATGTCAATGAGCACGCCGCCTGCGACCTGGACTGCTGGCAACTATGTCAATACCGATTTGTGGGGCGCGTACGTTGCGGTGCCGTCAGTCGCTGGCACATGGTACGCGTGGGTAGAGGGCGTCGATGGTAGCGCATCGGTTGTTTATCCCGTTGGATTGATCGTCACCTGAGTGTGATGCGGCAGGCGCCATTCAGCCAACAGACGGTATAGATCAGGGTGGGTCGCATTGGCTTCTGCACGGCGGGAGCGGTAACAGCCATTGCTTCCTGGCAGTGGACAGCCTGGGCTTGCCGGTCCCGGTGCTTCAACTCCTGCGCTGGTGCGCTGATATCTTCCTATCACCGCGCGAAATGTTGACGTTGAGGCAGTGGGAGATTGGACTGCTGCCGCCGACCGCGAAATCCGTGCCCAGCTTCATCCAGCCACGCCAGAGATCGATGCCTGGAGCGCGAGCAGCCGAACCGTGAATCGCCACGCTGGTGCCAAAATGTTCCCGGTCGGGCGTTAGGCGTGACCGGCGGTCTGGGAAAGCAGCAGCGGATCGACATGCAGTCGATCGAAGGCTCGTCGCCATTTGGTTTCATGGACACTGTCGAACACAAGGCTCTCTTCGGCGTCGACCGACAGCCAGGTGTTGGCATGGATTTCCTGGTCGAGCTGCCCAGGAGCCCACCCGGCATATCCCAAAGCCAGGATACATGCACGAGGTCCGCGATCCGCCGCCACTGCACGAAGGACGTCCAGGCTGGCCGTGAGAGCCATTGTTTCGCCGACCAGGAGCGTGCCCTGATCGGTCCAGTCCGGCGTGTGTAACATGAAGCCTCGGGCGATATCGACCGGGCCCCCGGCGCACATGGCGATCTCTCGTCGCGGCGGAGTCGGCCCAATATCGAGCTGCCGCAGGAGGTCTGCGAACGACGGACGCTCAAGCGGACGGTTCAAAACAATCCCCATTGCCCCCTCCGGCGTGTGCGCGCAGATGCAGATGATAGTTTGCGCAAACCTCGGATCGGCCATCGCAGGCATCGCGATCAGCAACTGGCCGGTCAGGAAGCCATCCGGCTCCCGGTTCCGAGGCGCGGTGTCGGAAGCAATGAGGGCGTTAACGCGACTTGGTCCCATGAGTGGATTCATGGGGTGCCGTCGGGCAACAAGCAAGCGCCGTCGAAGCCCCCTGGCCATACTGCTCCTTCAGGATTAGGAATTGGTCGCTGACCACGCCCCGGTTAAGCGACCGTTTATCCCATTTTGGGGGAGCAAGAAGTCCATGACGATCAAAGTCGGCGACACGATCCCATCCATGAAGCTCATGATGGCCACCCCGGAGGGGCCAAAGGAGACCACCACGGACGACGTCTTCAAGGGTAAGAAAGTTGTTCTATTCGCTGTTCCGGGTGCGTTCACGCCGACGTGCAGCGCAAAGCATCTTCCTGGCTTCGTGCAGAATGCCGATGCGATCAAAGCCAAGGGCGTCGATACCATCGCTTGCATTTCGGTGAACGACGCCTTCGTGATGGGCGCATGGGGCAAGGACCAGGGCACCGGGGATAAGGTCGTGATGCTGGCGGATGGGGCCGCGGCTTTTGCCAAGGCGCTCGGACTGGAGCTCGATCTAAACGCCCGTGGTATGGGATGGCGTAGCCAGCGTTATGCTCTCGTGGCAGAGAACGGCGTCGTCACACATCTTGGTGTAGAGGCGCCTGGCGGCTTCGAGGTGAGCAAGGCCGAATCTGTTCTGGCGACCCTGTAGGCCGGACCGACCGCCGAGGCGGCACGGGGCCAACGGCTGTTACGCCTCGCAACTGCGGGTGTCCCCTCGGGGGCCGAAGCAGGGCGAGGCGATCTGCCCGATCGTCCGGCCCATCTGACTCATGACGCGACGAATGGATTGTCAGAACCACGAAAATAAATGCGAATCGGCGTGCCGGGAAGATCGAACTTATCTCTCAACGAGTTGACGAGATACCGTCGATAATCTTCTGGCGTCGCCTCGGCGCGCGTCCCGAAGACAACAAACGTTGGTGGCCGTGCCTTGCTCTGCGTGACATACCGCAGTTTGAGCCGGCGTCCCACGACCAAAGGAGGCTGATGGCGGGACAACGCGTCCTCGAACCAGCGATTGAGGGCGCCGGTTGGAACTCGCAGGTTCCAGACCGCCGCTGCCCCGAGTACCGCTGGCAGTAAGCGTGCCATCCCGGCCCCGGTCAGCGCCGATACGGTGACGAGGGGGATCCCCCGCATCTGGGGCAGGCTCTCTTCCAGCCGTTCGACAATCGCCTGCCGCGTGGCGTTGCGATCCACGACGGCATCCCATTTGTTCAATACGACGACGCAGCCGCGGCCTTCCCGTTCGACCAGGCGGGCGATCTGCAGGTCCTGGTCCTGCATGCCGTCGACCGCATCAATGACCAGCACAACGACCTCGGCCATTTTAAGGGCTTCGATCGCGGCGCTGACCGACATCTTTTCGAGCGGCGCCTCGATCCGGGCGCGTCGCCGGAGGCCGGCGGTATCCACCAGCTCGAAGCGATTCCTCTCCCCATCCGTCAACATGACGCTGACAGCATCCCGAGTCAGTCCTGGCTCGGCTCCGGTGATCATGCGCTCCTCGCCGATCAGTCGGTTGAGCAAGGTTGATTTGCCGGCATTGGGTCGGCCCACGATTGCCAACTTCAACGGACGGTCGGCAGTCTCTTCCGGCTCATCGGCCGCTTCCTCCGGCAACCGATCCACGATCTCGGTCATCAGGTCCGAAATCCCCTCGCCGTGCTCCGCCGAGACTGCGACCGGTTCACCCAAGCCCAATTCGTAGGCGTCAAGGAGGGATGAGCCTGCCGATCGCCCCTCAGCCTTGTTTGCAACCAGGAGTACTGGCTTTCCTTGACGACGAAGCCATTGCGCGAAATGGCGGTCTGCAGGAGTCAAACCCCCGCGCGCGTCCACTACAAACAAGACGAGGTCGGCATGCCCTACGGCCGAAGCGGAACCGAGGCGCATACGGCTTGCTAACGTCTCGGGAGCCGATTCCTCCAGACCCGCGGTATCGATCACGACGACGTTCCGGCCGCGCATTTTGGCCTCGGCCTCCTTGCGGTCGCGTGTCACGCCCGGCGTATCGGCAACCAGCGCTGTTCGCCGGCCGACCAGCCTGTTGAACAGGGTCGACTTTCCGACGTTCGGCCGTCCGGCAATGACCACGACTGGAAGCATGTTAGGAAACCCGATAGTTGGGCAGCAGAGCGCCGTCTATCGCAGTGCCGCCAGATGCCCATTGTCCGTGATAAGCAGCAAGGTCCCGTCGACCATAACCGGTCCGACCGGAGCGGCCGGATCGGACAGGGGCTGTCGACCCAGAATATCGCCAGTATATGGGCTAACAGCCAGCGCCTCGCCACTGGTTCCCGTCACGACAAGCCGATCGCCGGCCAGGATTGGACCGAACCAGGTCAGCGAATCGCTTTGCTTTTCGGGATTCTCCCACCGCGGCAGCGCCGTGACCCAGGCAACTCGGCCATCATCGAGGTTCAGTGCCGCCATGTCCTGCGACGCCGAGACGATGAACATCCATGAGCCGGCAACACAGGGGCTGTCCTCGCCCGCAACCTGGCGCTCCCAAAGGCGTCGGCCGGTCGGCAGGTCCAATCCGAGTGCAAGGCCGCCGAGACTGATGGCGAACACCCGCCCATTGCTGACGACCGGCACACCGCGAATAGACGAAAAATCGGCCAGGCTGTTCCGCCCCCGCGCGGCACCCAGGCTGTCACTCCATACGACGCTGCCGCTGTCGGCGCGGAATGCCGACAACTCGCCCGAACCGAATCCGGCCACGACGAGGCCGCTGGAATAGGCCGGGGCAGGTTGTCCCAGCACTTCCGTGGCGGCGACCGAGGCCTGGTGGTTCCAGAGTGTACGCCCGTCGTCCGCTGCCAGCGCCAGGAGCCGATCCTCGATCGTGATCAGGAAGAGCCGTCCCTCGGCCACGGTCGCCGCCGACCGGGCCGGTACGCCGATATTTCGGCGCCAGCGAACGGTGCCCTTCGACGCGTCGAGCGAGACGACGTCGCCGATCCCATTCACGGTGAACACCGTGCCTTGTTCGACCGCAAGGCCGCCACCGGTGTTGGTACTGTCGCTATCTTCGGGCTTGGTGTCGAAACGCCACAGGCGCGCCCCGCTACTCAATTCGAATGCGCTGACGACAGCCGCAGAATCCATCGTATAGACTACGCCATTTGCCACGACCGGCTGCGCCAGGATCTTCCGGCGATATCCGCCGCCGGCGCCGATGTCGGCGACCCATGCCTGGGCCAGCTGCTCGTTCGCTGCCAGATGTCCCATCAAATGGGCTGGGTTGCCACCAGCCTGCGGCCATGCGGCATTCCGCACAGGCGGCGGCAGTACGACTTTCGGCACACCATCATCCACCGTCAGCCCGCGATGACTGGGCATGACCGGCTCACGCGTGCCCGGTAGCGGCTTCTTGTTGCTGCCGAACCAGTCATCGAACAGGCCGCAGCCCCCGACGGCGAGAGGCGCCAACAAGGCGGCGCGGCGCGTCAGGGCCCGTGTCCACGCGACCGAGCCGGGTCTGTCATTCATGTCGTTCTCATCCACCCAGCTTGGAAACCAATGAAGAGGCGCGGCCGCGCACACCGGACGGAGCCGTAACGTCGTCTGCCAGCTTGCGCAATGTGTCCTTGGCCGCATCGTTCTTGCCTTGCCGCAAATCGAGCAGGGCAAGCTGTTCCTGCGCCATCGCGCGCCAAGTGCCCCCAGGCGCAGCCAAGGCCTGGAGTCGCGCCGCCACAAGGGCCGGATCGCCATGATCGACCTGATGTTCGGCCCACAGCAAGCTCGCCAGATCGCGCAGCACCGGGGGCGCAGACGTATCTCCGGCGACCTGGTCCCACAACGCAGCGGCACCGGCAGCGTCGCCCAAGTCGGACTTAAGTGCTGCTGCTCGGAGTCGGGCGAGAATGCGGTACCCCTCCGGCGCGTTCGTCGCGATCCCCTCCAGCGCAGCGGCCGTTCCTGGGCGGGCCGCAATGCCGGAGGGAGTGGTGGAATCGGCCGTACCCATGACGCCGACATAGGCGGTTGCGGCGGCAGAATCCTGTTTCGCCTGCCACCAATGCCATGCCTGCCACGCCCCCGCGGCGCCGACGATCGCGATCGCTACGGCGACGATCACGCCGCCGTACCGCATAAGAAGCTTCTGCGCCCGTTCGGCGCGAAGGTCTTCATTCACCTCGTCGAAAATATCGACCACGAATTCTCTCGCTGCCTTGTCGTTCATGCCCGGTAGAGGGCGGCGGACCATAGCGGCGGCGTGTGTTGGCGGCAAACCGGGAGCCGCATGAACGAACGGTTCACTCTTTTGCTGCAGAATGCCGGGATGGTTCGGCCTCTGTTCGCCCTGCTGCTACTGACCGGCTGCGGTGCCACGCCGGAGCAATTGCTCACGGGCGTGGCTGGTGGCGGCATCGCCAGCATCGCGATCATCCACCGCAGCCCCTTCGATGCGCTGTATTCCTTGGCGACCGGCCGCGATTGTTCAGTCGTCAGGTTGGAGCGGGGCGAGACATATTGCCGGTCTGAGGAGCCGCCGCCGGAGGTTCCGCGCTTCTGCACAAGGAGTCTTGCTGCGGTGGACTGTTGGAGCGAACCATCCAAGCTGCCTGCACCGCAACGCCAGGTGGCTGACGGGCCGCATGTGCTGACGGAGCAGCAAGAAGCCGATCGCATACGTCGCTGGCCGGAATAGCCCGCGGATAACCTCCCTGGCCAGTGTCCTGCCCCCGAAGTTCGCTTTGCAGCAGACTTCGGGGATCAGCAGGTCACTGAAAACAAAGGGCCAGTGTTCCCATTCCTTCACTCGCCCGTGACTGCGAACTTCGGAATCGGGACACTAGCTAACCAGCGAAGCGCACCAGCCTGCCGCGCGGCGATCCCACGACCGTGTCGTCGCGCATGACCGCCTGGCCGCGGACAATGGTCGTCACGGGCCATCCAGTGATCGCCATCCCGGCAAAAGGCGTCCAGCCGCAGGGCGAGACGATCCACGACTCCTCGATGCGCCGCTGGTGCTTCATGTCCACCAGGGTGAAGTCTGCGTCATAGCCCGCCGCAAGACGTCCCTTGCCGACCACGCCATAGACCCGCGCCGGACCGGCACACATCAGATCGACCATCCGACCGAGCGAAAGCCGGCCGGCATTGACGTGGTTCAGCATGATCGGGACCAAGGTCTGCACCCCGGTCAATCCAGCCGGGCATTCCGGCCATGGCAGCAGCTTCTTGTCCCGAGGGTGCGGCGCATGGTCGGAGCCGACCGTGTCGACCGTGCCATCGTTGATCGCCTTCCAGGCGGCCTCCTGATGCGCCACGCCGCGAATCGGCGGATTCATCACGCCGAAGCCCTTCAGCGTCTCGTAACAGTCGGGTGCCACCTGGGTCAGGTGGTTCACCAGCACTTCGCAGGTCGCTATGTCCCGGAAGTCCTTGAGGTAATCCAGCTCCTGGGCGGTCGACACATGCAGGATGTGAGCGGGTCGGCCGGTCTTGCGTGCCAGCGCCATCAACCGTCGGGTCCCGAGGAACGCGGTCTCCTCGTCGCGCCACTCCATGTGGCTGGTGTACGGGTCGCCCGATTTGAACAGCGGCTTGCGCGCCTGCAGACGGTATTCGTCTTCGCTGTGGTAGGCGATGCGGCGGCGCCCCGAACGCATGACGCGTTCCAGGCTCTCGTCATCCTCGACCATCAGGTCGCCAGTGGAACTGCCGGCAAAGATCTTGATCGCACAGACGCCGCGACCGAGTTCCAGGTCCGGCAGGGCCGGAATATTGGTCCTGGTGCCCCCGACATAGAGGCCCATGTCGCACCACGCCACCTCCTCCACATAGCCTTGCTTCCAGGCCAGCCGCTCCGCGTCCACGATCGACGGACTGGTATTCGGCATGTCGAATACCGCAACGAGGCCGCCCAACACGGCCGCTTTCGTGCCGGTTGGTATCGTCTCGACGGCCTTGTTGCCGGGATCGCGCAAATGGACATGCGGATCGATCAGACCAGGCAGGACGTGCAAGCCGGCGGCGTCGATGGTCTCTTCAGCGGTGGCATCTCCGGGGACGCCCAGGGCCGCGATGCGACCATTGCGGACGCCGATATCGGTGCTCTCGATGCCCCAGGGCAGCACACAGGTGCCATTGCGGATCAGCAGATCGAAATGTGCGGACATGCGGGCCTCTCCTGTCAGGGATGCGATGGCTACTGTGACACCGGCGCCATGTCCACGGTCATCCCGCCGACGCGACCGCTGCAAGGACACGGTCGATGAAAGCATCTGTGCTGCCAAGGTAGCGGGAAGGGTCGATCAGCCCCTCGATCGCGGCACGATCCAGCCGTGCGGCCACGGCAGGATCGCGCTCTAGCGCGTCTGCCAAGGGGATCTGCTCCGTTAGCGCCACATCGCAGGCGTGCTTGACCACGTGATGCGCCTCACCCCGGCCGAGATGGGGGGCCAGGCCCATCATCACGGCCTCGGCCACGATCAGACCAGGTGTGATGTCGAGGTTCGCCCGCATCCGTTCGGCATCGACCACCATTCCCTCGGCGATGGTCCGGGCGTGCAACAGCGCGCCGTGTGTCAGCACGAACGCCTGCGGCAACGCGAGGGCTTCGGCCTGCCACGGTCCCGTGGCGCGCTCGTGGTCCTGCGCCATGGCGCCCAGCATCACCGGCACCAGCGCCTGCACCGTGCGGGTCGCGGCCAGGATGTACTCGCTGGCAATCGGGTTGCGCTTCTGCGGCATGGTGGAAGACGCGCCCCGGCCGGCGACGTA
>JARLIJ010000024.1 GCA_031291795.1 Acetobacteraceae bacterium
CCCCCTGGACCCCCGCCAGGACCACACCCCCTGGACCGTTTTTTTTGGTGTAGTGGGGGGGTGAGGGCCCGCCCGGCACCCCGGAGGGTCCGGGTTGCCCCCACACCCCCGAAGAACACCAAAAGAAAGGGTCCAGGGGCTGTGCTCCTGGCGGGGGTCCAGGGGGCAGGGCCCCCTGGTCGGGGTCCGGGGCGGAAGCCCCCGGCTTTGCCGCATGACCCCCCTCGCGCACGTCGAGGCGGCGATCGCCGCGGATCGTGCGCAGGCCGATCCGGCGATCTGGATCACGCGTCTGTCGGACGACGCCATCCGTGCCCGGGCGGGCGCGTTGCAGGCCGAGGGGCGGCAGGGCCGGCCGCTCTGGGGCATCCCGTTTGCGGTGAAGGACAACATCGACGTGGCGGGCCTGCCGACCACGGCGGCATGCCCCGGCTATGCCTACACGCCCTCTGCCACTGCGCCGGCGGTGCAGCGCCTGCTGGATGCCGGCGCGGTGTTGATCGGCAAGACAAACCTCGACCAGTTCGCGACCGGCCTGGTCGGCACGCGCAGCCCGTATGGCGTGCCGCGCAACGTGTTCGACCGGGACCGGGTGCCGGGCGGGTCTTCGTCCGGCTCCGCGGTGGCGGTCGCGGCGGGAATCGTGCGGTTTGCGCTGGGCACCGACACTGCGGGCTCCGGCCGGGTGCCGGCCGCGTTCGGGCATATCGTCGGGTTGAAGCCCACCGTCGGCAGCGTCTCGGTGCGCGGCATGGTGCCGGCCTGCCGGTCGATCGACACGATCTCGGTGTTCGCCCGGTCGGTGGACGAGGCGCTGGCCGTGCAGCGCCTGATCGCCGGCTATGACCCTGGGGACCCGTATAGCCGCCGCGCCCCGTTCCCGTATCTGCGCCGGGCCGCTGCGCCGGCGAACGCGCGGGTTGCCATGGCCGACGTGGCATCGCTGTGCGATCCGCCGACCGCGGCGTTGTTCCGCCAGGCCGCAGCCCGGCTTGAGGCGGAACCGGTCGACATCGCGCCGCTGCTGGAGATCGCCCGCCTGCTGTACGACGGGCCATGGGTCGCCGAACGCACCGCCGTATTGCGGGACGCCATCGCCGCCACGCCGGACATGCTCTACCCGGCGACGCGTACGATCCTCGAATCCGGCCTCGGCCTGAAAACGGCCGATGCGTTCGATGCCTTCCACCTGCTCGTCCAGGCGCGCCGCTCGGTGCAGACCCTGTTCGAGCGGTACGACGCCCTGCTGCTCCCTACCGCGCCGTTCTGCCCCACTCTTGCAGAGCTTGCCGCCGATCCGCTGGGCCCGAACCGACGGTTGGGCACCTTCACCAATTTCGCCAACCTCTGCGACCTGGCCGGCTTCGCCGTCCCGGCCGGCTTCGGCCCCGACGGGTTGCCGGTCGGCGTCACGCTCCTCGGCCCCGCCTGGTGCGAGGGACGTCTGGCCGGCCTCGCCGACGCCCTCCACCGCGCCGCCACGGAGACGGTGGGCGCCACCGCCACCGCCCTGCCGCCATCCGCTGTGCCCGATGCGCTGGCAGCCGACGAAACTGCCTTGTTCTGCATCGGCGCGCACATGGCCGGTCTGTCGCTCAACGGGCAGATCACGGGCGTCGGCGGCCGTTTCCTTCGCACCGCGACGACCGCGCCGCTGTACCGGCTGTACGCGCTGGGCAACCGGCCCGGCATGCTGCGCGGCGTGCCCGGCGCCGCGATCGATGGCGAGGTCTGGGCGGTGCCGACCACCGCCATCGGCACCCTGCTCGCACAGGTGCCGCCACCGCTGGGCTTCGGATCGGTGACGCTGGCGGACGGCCTTTGCCTCGGCTTTCTGGCCGAGGCCGCAGGGGTCGCGAACGCGCCGGACATCACGCAGTATGGTGGCTGGCGCGCCTGGTTGCAGGCGCGCGAAGGGAGTGCCGCATGATCGACGAAACCCAGTTCGACTCCCTCATAGACGCCGGCACCGCCCTGCTCGGCATCACCGTGGACCCGGCATGGGGGCCGGCAATCCGGCTGCATCTGGGCATCTCGCTCGCCCATGCGGCGACGGTGCTGGACTTCCCCATCTCCGACGAGACCGACCCCGCGCCGGTGTACCGCGCGTGACCTGGGCAACGGCCAGCGCCATCGCGGCGGACGTCGCCGCCGGGCGTGCCTCCGCCACCGACACGATCGCCGCCACGCTGGCACGGATCGAGCGACTGAACTCCCGGCTGACGGCGTTCACGGCCATCACCGCGGACCGTGCCCGCAGCCGCGCGGCGGCGATCGATGCGGCACAAGCGAGGGGGGAGGCGGTCGGGCCGCTCGCCGGCGTGCCGTTCGCGGTGAAGAACCTGATCGATATCGCCGGGCTGTCGACCCTCGCCGGCTCCCGCATCAACCGCGACCATCCCCCCGCCGCGTCCGATGCCACGCTGGTGCAGCGGCTGGAGGCTGCCGGTGCCGTGCTGGTCGGTGCGCTCAACATGGGCGAATACGCCTACGACTTCACCGGCGAGAACGCGCATGACGGCGCCTCCCGCAATCCGCACGACCTGGATCGGATGTCCGGCGGATCCTCCGGCGGGTCGGGCAGCGCGGTTGGCGGTGGATTGGTGCCGCTGGCGCTGGGGTCCGACACCAACGGGTCGATCCGCGTGCCGTCGTCGTTCTGCGGAATCTTCGGGCTGAAGCCGACCTATGGCAGGCTGTCGCGCGGCGGCAGCTTCCCGTTCGTGTCCAGCCTGGACCACCTGGGCCCGTTCGCCCGCAG
>JARLIJ010000153.1 GCA_031291795.1 Acetobacteraceae bacterium
AGACCCGGATCTCGTATTGCGCGTGCGGGTCGGCGCGCAGCGACAGGAAGTGGAACAGGTTGTGGAGGTCGATCTTCCAGTACCACTGCGTGTAGGTGTTGAGCGTCAGGTTCATCCGCGCCAGTTCGCGCGCCAGCCCCTGGCGGTCAGGGTCCACCGGCGCGCCCGCCGCGTCCTCATTCAGCATCGCGGCGTAGTGGTCGTAGCAGCGGGTCGCATCCTCCCGCAGCAGGTCCAGCACCCGCGCGGCTTCCTCACCGGCCAGCACGTCCCCGCGTCCCTGGCGGTTGGTGGCCGATTGCGCGGCGAGCTGTTCGGGCGCCGGGATGTAGAACTCCCGGTCCAGGATCGAGTAGCGCGCGGAATACTCGTTCACGTTCGCGGTGCGGTGGCGGATCCACTGGCGCGCCACGAAGATCGGCAGCTTCACGTGGTATTTGATCTCGCACATCTCGAACGGCGTGGAGTGCCGGTGGCGCATCAAATAGCGGATCAGCCCGGCATCCTCCGACACCCGGCGGGTGCCGCGGCCATAAGAGACGCGGGCGGCCTGCACGATGGCGGCATCGTCCCCCATATAGTCGATCACCCGTACGAACCCGTGGTCGAGCAGCGGGATCGCCTCATACAGCAGCGCCTCCAGCGCCGGCACGGTGGGGCGGGCGGTGGTGGCGGACTGGGCGCGGGCGGCGGCGATCTGGGCCGCCTGATCTTCGGTGAGAGCCATGCCCGCACATAACACCCCGACAGCTACCAGGGGAGGGCCCAGGGGAGGCGCCGCAACGATCGCCCCTTCCATCTGCCGGGTGGGACGCCTATATGTGGACCGTCAGCTTGCTGACTATGGCGATAAACGGTGGTTGGAATAAGCGTTGTGGACCCGGGGGCAGTGCCCGGCGCCTCCACCATAGGGGGGCGAAACAGGCTCGACACGCGTGGTAAAGACCCATCTTTTGCTCGGCATGGTTCCGCCGTTATCGGGCCGTATCACAAGTGCCAATGACAATCATGAGGCGCTCGCTGTCGCTGCATAAGCGATAAGCGCGGTTCGGGGGGCACCGGGCAACAGAAGCCCCCCACTTCGCCGACACCACCCTCGGCTGCCGCAGCGCCCACCGGGTCGCTTGCACGCAGACGGGCGCGTTCCCACATAAGACGCGTCAACCTTTTGTTGAGTAAAGTACCGTATTTCGTTCTGCCTCAAGCGTCGAACCCGGTTCCTTATCCCATTCCCGAGGTTAGATCCGCCCCGCATATCGCGGCGGCGGGAACGCTTGCAGGAGCTTGAATGTTTCATAAGTCTATCAATTTACCCGATCCGCGAACGGGATACGGCATCATCCGGTCGCAGGATGACCGGAACGGCACGTTCGGCTACTCAGCCGAACCGCGCGTCGGGGCGATGCCGCCCGAAGGTCAGGCAGCCGGAGCCGACAGGACGGCGCCTCATGCCATCGCCCTAGGCGACAGGGCGCAGGGCGATACCAACTGGCCGGACGTCGATCCCGGCTACACGCCCGCGATCGGACGGACACCGCTGGTGCCCAGCTTCTCCACCGCGGAGCTGCGCGAGATCGTCATGCAGATCCTCGGCTGACGCCGCACCGTCCGAGGCCAGACTTCTCCTCCTTACGGAGCCGCCCATGATCCATCCCGACATTGCCGCGCCGTCGCCTGAACCGGCCCCCGGCAATTGGCGAGCGATGGTGGCGCCGTACCTCAAGCCCGACTCACGGCGCGCGCTGATCCAGTTGTCCACCACCTTCCTGCCGTTCCTGGGCGTGATGGCGGCGACACTGGTGGCGCTGGACCACGGTATCCTGGCGGCGATGCTGCTGTTTCCCGTGGGCGCGTTCCTGCTGGTGCGGCTGTTCATGTTCCAGCACGATTGCGGTCATGGCTCGTTCTTCACCGCGCGCTGGGCGAACGACCTCCTTGGCTGGGTGCTCGGCGTCCTGACGCTGACCCCCTACACCGTCTGGCGCGGCGCCCACGCCATCCACCACGCCAGTGCCGGCAACCTCGACCGCCGCGGCGTCGGTGACGTGACGACCCTGACCGTGTCGGAATACCTGGCGCTGCCCGCGTGGCGGCGCCTGGCGTACCGGCTTTACCGCCACCCGCTGGTAATGCTGGGGGCCGGTCCCGCCTGGCTGTTCCTCATCCGGCCGCGCATTCCCCTCGGCAATCCGCGGCGGCGCTGGCGCGACTGGCTGAGCATCCTGGGCACCGACGCGGCGCTCGCCGCCGTGCTCGCCACGCTCGTGCTCGCCCTCGGGCCCGTGACGGTGCTGCTGGGCTGGCTGCCGGTCATGCTGCTGGCCGCCACGATCGGCGTCTGGCTGTTCTACGTCCAGCACCAGTTCGAGGATGCCTATTGGGAACCCCGCGGGCAGTGGGATTTCGCGACCGGCGCCCTGCAAGGCGCCTCGTTCTACGATCTGCCGGCGGTGCTGCACTGGCTCACCGGCAATATCGGCTTCCACCACATCCACCATCTGGCGAGCCGGATCCCGAACTACCGCCTGCGCGAATGCTTCAAGGCGAACCCCGCCCTCCAGGCGGCGCCGCGGCTGACATTGCGCAGCAGCCTGGGTTGCGCCCGCCTCGCGCTGTGGGATGCGGAGCGCCGCAAGCTGGTGTCGTTCCGGGAGTTGCGCGCCCGCACCCGCTGAACGGCGGGTGCAGCCCGGGAAAGCCCTCCGCTTCGCGTAACGGAGGAGCTTCCCGCGCCGGCGCTGTTACCCCACCAGCTTTTCGGCGATCTGCACCGCGTTCAGCGCAGCCCCCTTCAGCAACTGGTCCCCCGCCACGAACAGCGCGATCGAGCGCCCGGACGGGTCGCTCACGTCTCGGCGAATCCGGCCGACCAGGATGTCGTCCTGCCCGGACGCCTCCCGCGGCATCGGGAAATGATTATGCGCGACATCGTCCACCAGCCGCACCCCCGGCGCCGAGGCCAGCACATCGCGCACCTCCTCCGGTGTGACCTGGTCGGCGAACTCCACCGTCAGGGCGATCGAATGCGCCCGCAGGATCGGGACACGGATGCAGGTCACCCCGATGCGCAGGTTGGCCTGCCCCATGATCTTGCGCATCTCGCGCATGACCTTGGTTTCCTCGTCGTTGTAGCCGGTCGCGGGATCCACCTTGGTGTCGTGGCTGAACAGGTTGAACGCATAAGGATGTGCCAGCACGCGCGCGGCGTATTCGCGCCCGGCCAGGTAGGCGACGGTGCTCTCTCGGAGTTCCTCCATCGCGGCGGCGCCCGCACCGGAGGCCGCCTGGTAGGTTGCGGCGATCACCCGCTGGATCGGGTTGCGCCGATGCAGCGGCCAGAGCGGGACCGTGGCCACGATCGCCACGCAGTTCGGGTTGGCGATGATGCCGCGATGGGTCGCGATCGCCTCGGGGTTCACCTCCGGCACCACCAGCGGCACGTCCGCGTCCATGCGGAAGGCCGAGGAATTGTCGATCACCACCGCGCCCTGGGCGACCGCCACCGGTGCGAACTGGCGCGACGTGGCGCTGCCGGCCGAGAACAGCACGATGTCGAGGCCGGCGAGGGCCTGTTCGGTCAACACCTCGACCGGCACCGGGGCGTGGCGGAACAGCAGCGACCGCCCGGCCGAACGGGGTGAGGCGAACAGCCGCAGGCTGGCAAGCGGGAAGTTGCGTTGTTCGAGGCACAGCAGCAGCTCGCCGCCGACCGCGCCGGTCGCGCCGACGATGCCAACTCTGGGGTGAGGGGACAGGGTACTCATGGGACTCCGTTCTCCGTGGTTTTGCCGGGGAAACGGGTCGGAAAAGAAAAGCCCCGACCGTCACCGGCGGGGCTCTTGGGGGTGTTATGTCGCTGACATCAGCAAGCGCACGCCCAGGCCGCCCCATCGGAGGGCTTGTGGTTCCACGTGCGCTTAATCATCAGACCGGACATGACGCCACCGTAAGCGGCATCCCGCGGACGGTAAAGCCTGCACACAGCCGATTTCGTTCCAAAACGGCGACGCCGGGATAGACCATCCCGCGCGTCGCCGGGCCGGGCTGAGACCGATGCCCGCTTCCGTCAGACCCGGGCCTGGCGCAGCAACCGCCCCCAACCCGGCAGCGTGTCGTTCATGCCGGCGAGCCGCAGGACGGCCCACAGGCTGACCTGGTTAGTCGTCACCACGGGCTTGCCGATCGCCGCCTCCAGCCGGTCCACCGCACCCAGCGTGCGCCAGTTGCCACAGGCCAGCATCACCGCCTCGGCGTCCGGTCGGTCCACGGTTCGGCCCAGGTCGAACGCGGTCTGGTCCGGCAGCGCGCCGATCTCCAGGTTGCGGACATGTCCCAGCGCGCGGTGAGCCAGCACCTGGATACCGCTCGCCTCCAGGAACGCGGCGGCGAGGACGTTCACCGGCTCGCTCCACGGCGCGGCGATGACAATGCGTGTGGCACCCAACGCCGCCAGCGCCTGGATGGAGGCGGTGGCAGCGGTCGTGGCGGGTTTGCCCGATGCGCGCTCGATCCGTCCGATCAACTCGCGGTCGTAGCCGATGCCACGGCGGGAGCTTGGCGCGGTCGCCGCCAGCACGATCGCCTCGACATCGGCGTCGGCCAGCTTGCGGCTTTCGGTCTCGATGTCTTCTACGATCCGTTCGGTCGAAGCCGCCTCCACCGTGCGCAGCGGCAGGCGGGCGACGTGCAGCGTCACGCCGGCGGGCAGGACGCGCCAGAATTCTTCCTCCTGCGTGGTGTTGGAGGATGGCAGCAGCAGCCCGATCCGGTGCTTCATCCGACGGCGCCGGCGGCGCGCAGCTCTGCGACGTCCGCCTCGGTCAGGCCCAGCCAGTGCACCAGTACGGTGTCGGTGTGCTCGCCCAGGACGGGCGAGGCTTTCACGCGCGCCGTCTGCCCGTCCACGCGGACCGGCCAGCCCGGCATTTTGAACGGGCGGTGCACCGGATGCTGCATCACCTGCATGATGCCGCGCGCCTCGAAGCTGGGTTCGTCGTGCAGTTCCATGGTGTCGAACACGGCGCCGGCGGGCACGCCGACGCCACCGATCGCCGCCATCGCCGCCTGCTTGGTGCGGCTCCGGGTCCAGGTGGCGATAATGGCGTCGACCTCGGACTCGCGTGCGACCCGGTCGGCGGGGGTGGCGTAGCGCGGATCGCCGACCAGGTCCTCGCGGCCCATCAGCGTCAGCAGGCGGTCCCAGTGGTCCGGGTTGGCGCGGCTGGTCATGATGTAGACGTAGTCGTTGGGGCCACCCGGCGCGCACGGATACAGCCCCATGGGCGCGTTGTTGATGCCGGGGACCTTGCTGCCGCCGCGTTGGGCCGCTTTGCCGGTCAGGCCCTGGGTGGCGAAGTTGATGCGCATGTAGTGCATCATCGCGTCCTGCATCGCGACCTCCAGCCGGCGGCCCTGGCCGGTTTCGCGCTTCTTGCAGAGCGCGCCCAGGATGGTGATCGCCAGCAGCATGCCGGTGCCGGTGTCGCCCAGCGAGATGCCGGGGCGGGTCGGTGGCCCGTCGGCTTCCCCGGTCACCGAGAACGTCCCGCCGCAGGCCTGGGCGATCATGTCGAAGGCGAGGTTCTTCTCGTACGGGCTGCCTTCGCCGAAGCCTTTCACCTGGGCATAGATGATGCCGGGGTTGAGCGCCTTCACCACGTCGTAGCCCAGCCCGAGGCGTTCGATCGCGCCGGGCGCAAAGTTCTCGACGACAATATCGGCGGTGCGGAGCATGTCCTTCACCAGGGCCAGGCCGCGGTCGGACTTCAGGTTGACGGTGATGGACTTCTTGTTCGCATTGAAAACGTGGAAGTAATACGGGTCGTTGTCCGGCTGGCCCGCACGCAGCCGGCGCCCCGGATCGCCCATCCTGGGGTTTTCCACCTTCACGACCTCGGCGCCAAGCCAGGCGAGGGTTTCGGTGCAGGAGGGGCCGGCCTCGAACTGCGTCAGGTCGACGACACGGACGCCGGCGAGCAGGTCAAGATCTGTGGTGACGTCGGACATTCGTTGGGTTCCTCTCCCGTGGCGGCTTGGTGCGCGCTTTCAGCAGAAGAGTGGCACATGAGGGGGAGGCGAGCCAGATTGGCGGGATGGGTTGAGATCGCCCGCACCTGGGCGTCACGCTATCGCAGACGCCCAGGCGGCTGGTGTCAGGCCATACGCGCTCTTGAAGCGCCTCGACATATGGCTCTGGTCCGCGAACCCGGCTTCAG
>JARLIJ010000154.1 GCA_031291795.1 Acetobacteraceae bacterium
CACGCAGAACTAATACCAACCGCCGTAGAGAATGACACTTCTCCCTCTCCCCTTGAGGGAGAGGGGCGGGGTGAGGGGGCGAGCCGCACCGCCGGTGGTGGTACGACCCCTCACCCCAGCCCTCTCCCTCAAGGGGAGAGGGAGAAGTGTCATTCTCTACGGCGGCTGGTATTAGTCTCCTGCCACAATCGCGCCATCTTTCATGTACCAATCCGCCCCGGAAACGCGTACAAACGGCCACAAAACGCCCCACGCCAGCGGGCGAAGAATCAAGCAACCCCTGTAAGCCCTTGATGAAACCGCTGCACACCGAGTCTCCCGCAGGATCAGCGCATTCGCCGCCGCACCGCACCCGCCGTACCAGCCCAGGCACCCAAAACCGCGGTTTCACCACCCCGACCGTGACACGGTTTGGGGCACATTCCGGGCACTTCTTGTGTCAGCGCCGGCCGTCGGAATCCCGTCCGCCCGGCCCGAACGCTCAGGCCGGGTCCGGTCCGACCCGCACCAGCAGCTTGCCGAAATTCCGCCCGGCCAGGATGCCGGTCAGCGCCTCGGGCGCATTTTCCAACCCCTCGACCACGTCTTCCCGGTAGATCAGGCTGCCATCCGCCACCCAAGGCGCCGCGATCCGCCGCCAGTCGGTCATCCGTTCGGGTTTGTCCGACACGATAAACCCTTGAATCAAAACGCGTTTCCCCACCACGAACCCCAAGTTCGGGCCAGGCGGCAATGCCTCGGCATTGTATTGCGAGACCATCCCGCACATCGCCACGCGGGCAAACGGATTGAGCTGGTCGAACACCGCCGCCTGCACCGCGCCGCCGACATTCTCGAAATACGCGTCGATCCCGTTCGGGCAGGCCGCGCGCAGTTCCCGTGGCAGGTCCAACGAGCGGTGGTCGACGCAATCGTCGAAGCCGAGGCTGTCCTGCACCCAAAGGCACTTCTCGGACCCGCCGGCGACGCCGACCACCCGCGCCCCGGCGCGCTTGGCCAGTTGCCCCGCGACCGACCCGACGGCACCGGAGGCGGCGGAAACCACCATTGTCTCCCCCTTCAGCGGCTTGCAGATCTCGCTGACCCCGGCATAGGCCGTCGCACCGGGCATTCCGAGCACGCCCAGATAGGCAGAGAGCGGCACGCCGTGGCGGGGGAGCTTCGTCAGTGCCTCGCCTTGGCTGACGGTATGGCTCTGCCAGCCGCGCGCGCCAACCACAACGTCGCCGGCCGCGAAGTTCGGATGGCCCGAGGCGATCACTTCGCCGACGGTTTCCCCGGTCATCACCTCGCCCAGCTGGATGGCGACGGCATAGGTCTGCTCCTCGCGCAGCCGTCCGCGCATATAGGGATCGATCGAGAGCCAGATCGTGCGGGTGACCACCTCCCCGGCCGCCGGGGCCGGAATCGCGTCCTCGATCTGCTCGAAATCAGCCGGGGACGGCTCGCCCGCCGGGCGGCGCTTCAGCACGATCGAGCGGCGGATTGTGTCGGCAGCACGGGTCATGGGCTCGCTCCGGCGAATGGGCAGACAGGAGTGTCACTCTGCGCCAAAGCGAGTCGCGGTAACAGAGGCGCGCCCATGTGATCGAATCCGTACGGATTATTCCGAATATCTTCAGACGCAATGGGTGTGATACCGCTTTTGTGCGATGACAAAGCCTGGATCGGGCACAGTTCTTGCTTCGATCGACCCGGAAGCCCAGAAGGATTTACATCAGGAGCAGCCCGCCCATGACCGACGACCGCAACACGCAACACGGAGTCGCCATCGTCGCCAGCGCGGAGCGCACCGCCGCGCTTCGCCAGCTCACCCCTATGGAACTACGTCAACTCGGCCTCGCCCAGCTCGGTTACCTGCGGCTGGGGCGCCTGCGGAACGGTTCGCTCACCTATGCCTTGCTCGCTGCCGACGGCAGCACGGTGGCGCTGGCCGACGACGTCGACTCTGCGATGGATCTTGCCGACGAACACGAACTTACGCTGCTGACCGTCCACTGAAGGACGGGTCACCAGCCCTGGCGACACGGGGCGGCGCGTAAGGCCGCCCCGGCCACGCCAGGCCAATCAGGCCAATTCAGCGAGCCGCGATCAGGCCGCTTCGGCCTTCAACACCAACCGCCCTGTCACCTTACCGTCACGCAGGCGCATCAGGGCGTCATATGCCTGATTCTGTGGCACAGTTTGGACCGGGAGGGCGGTCAGATCGCCGTCCTGGGCCAGTTTCACCAGCTCCCGCAGGTCCTTTGGATTGCCGACATAGCTGCCCTGCACGGTCAAAGCGCGGATCGCCATGATCGGCAGCGGCAGCATCAATTCCCCGCCGAACAGCCCGACCTGCACCAGCTTGCCGCCCTTGCGCAGCGCATTGAACGCGAACCGCGCTGTCGCCGTGCCGTTCACCAGGTCGATCACGGCCAGCACCGGCCCGCCGGCCGCGTCCAGGATGCGCCTGGTCACCGCCGCACCATCGCCGCTGCCGTCCACCACCTTGTGCGCGCCGGCCTTCAGCGCCGCGTCGCGCTTCTCGGCACTCAGGTCCACCGAGATAATGTTCTGGTGTTTCAACGCCTTGAGGATGGCGATGGCGTTCAACCCCAGGCCACCGGCGCCGACCAGCACGATCGCTTCGGTCGGTGGCAGCGGGAAGATCTTCTTGATCGCCGAGTAGACCGTGATGCCGGAGCAGGCATAGGTCGCGGCGACCGCCGGATCCAGCGTCCCGGGATCGACCAGGTGCCGCGGATGCGGGGCGACGACATGCGTGCCGTAGCCGCCATTCTGGTAGACGCCCAGGCTGCGGGCGGCCACCGTGCACATGTTGTCTTCCTCGGCCAGGCATTTCTCGCATTTGCCGCAACCGAGCCAGGGGAAGACGATGCGCAGGTCGCCGACTTTGACCCCTGTGGCGTCGGGGCCGAGCTTGGCGACGCGGCCGACGATCTCGTGGCCCATGGCGAGCGGCAGAGTCACGCCGCGATCTACCAGCGACATCTTCTCGCCGCCGCCGACGTCGTAATAGCCCTCCCAGATATGCAGGTCGGAGTGGCAGACGCAGCAGTGGGTGACTTCGAGCAGGACCTCGGTGCCCTTGGGTTCCGGCGTGGGCAGTTCGATTTCCTTCAGGGGCTGTCCGTTTTCGACCACGGCCCAGGCGCGCATGTGTGTCTCCTCTTTCCCGGCGTTTCTGTGCACCGATGGATAACCTGCGGGCCGGCGCGGTCAAGTCTGGCGGCCTCCACCGACTGGGCTACGGCTGGCCCTCGATCACATGTGGGGCAGGGGCGGCGTCCGCGTGGATGTCATTGGGGACAGGCGGCACGGTCCGTCGTGGCTCCAGGCCGATATGTCCGGGTGAAACGTAGCCGACCGGCAGCACGGCTATGCCTCCAACTTCGAGGAAACCTGCGCGGTCAAGGCGGCGACCGTCTCTTGCAGGACCTGCGGAAGTTCACCGGCGATCTGTCGCGCCTCGGCGGGCGGCGCGGTTTCAAGTCGTCTCGCCAGGTTGCCGAGCCGGAGTGCCCCGGTGTTCCACGCGGCGCCCTTCAGCGTGTGGGCGGGTTGGGCAGGGCTCTGGCCCGCGTTAATGGCTGCAATGATGCGCGGGATTTCCGTCATGGCTGTCTGCTGGAGGCTTGCAGTGACCTGCTCCCACGCCTCCGGGTCCAGGGCGGCGGCGAGTTCGGCGATTTGCGCGGCGTCCAGCAGCGCTTCAGGCGCGGGTGAGGTCGGACCTGCCGGGGCCTGCATCGGCTCCAGGTGGAGGACGGCAGCGATTTCATGCTCCATCCGCTGCAGACCGGCCGGCTTGATGATGAAGCCGTTCATTCCCGCAGCCAGGCAGAGCGAGCGGGAGCCGGTCGAGCCATGCGCCGTCAGGGCGATCACCGGCACAGTGCCGGCGGGTGGCGGCAGTGCGCGGATCACCCTGGTCGCGGTCAGGCCATCCATCTCCGGCATCTGCACATCCATCAGCACCACGTCGAACAGTCCGGGTTGCGACGCCTTCAACAGGTCGATGGCCGCCTGTCCGCTGCTGACCGCGGTCACGCGATGGCCCGGACGGCTGAGCAATCCGTCGACGACCTGGAGGTTCACGCTGTTGTCGTCCACGACCAGGATGCGCAGCGGTGGCAGCGACGGTGCGCCGGTGGGCGGCGGGGCAGGCATCGAGGCCTCCCCCGTTGCGGCACTGATGGTGAATTGGAACAGGCTGCCTTTGCCGGGCGTGCTGACGACCATGATGCTGCCGCCCAGCAATGTGCACAGCCGCTTGCAGATCGCCAGGCCGAGACCGGTGCCGCCATAGATGCGCGTGATCGAACTGTCCGCCTGGGTGAAATGGCAGAACAGGGTCGGGACGACGTCCGGCGGTATGCCGATACCGGTATCCTCGACGTCGAACATTAGCAGGAACCGGTCGTCCGGCAGGTCGGCGCCGCGCTGGACACGGACGCTGACCTCGCCGGCCGAGGTGAACTTGAGTGCGTTGCCCACCAGGTTGAACAG
>JARLIJ010000155.1 GCA_031291795.1 Acetobacteraceae bacterium
CCCCGCCCGCCCGACCCACTTGCGCCACGGTTCGAATGGGTTAGACACGTCGGCAGGGGCCGGAGAGGAACATGCCAGACCGAAAACAAACCTACGACGTGCTGGTCGCGGGGGGCGGCAACGCGGCACTATGCGCGGCGATCACAGCACGCCAGGCCGGTGCCAGCGTCATCCTGCTGGAGAGTGCGCCCAAGGCCTTCCGCGGCGGCAACAGCCGGCACACGCGCAACCTGCGCGCGATGCATGAGAAGCCGAACGAGGTCCTGACCGACACCTATACCGAGGACGAATACTGGGACGACCTGCTGCGCGTCACCGGCGGCAACACCGACGAAGCGCTCGCCCGCATGACCATCCGCGCCTCCTCCGGCGTGTTCGGCTGGATGAAGCAATCGGGCGTGCGGTTCCAGCCTTCGCTGACCGGCACCCTGAACCTCGGGCGCACCAACGCCTTCTTCCTGGGCGGCGGCAAGGCGCTGGTGAACGCCTACTACCTCACCGCCGAACGGCTGGGCGTCGACATCCTGTACGACACCGAAGTCATCGCGCTGAACATGGACGATGGCGCGGTACGGTCCATCGACATCACCTACAAGGGCTTTCCGGAGACGCTGCATGCGCGCTGCGTGGTGGCCTCGGCCGGCGGGTTCCAGGCCAATCTGGACTGGATGCGCAAGTACTGGGGCGACGCGGTCGACAACTTCGTCATCCGCGGCACGCCGTACAACCGCGGCCGCGTGCTGAAGAACCTGCTGGACCAGGGCGTCGCCCCGATCGGCGACCCGACGCAGTGCCACGCCGTGGCGCTCGATGCGCGGGCGCCCAAATTCGACGGCGGCATCACCACCCGCCTGGACAGCGTGCCGTACAGCATCGTGGTCAACCGCGACGGCGACCGGTTCTACGATGAAGGCGAGGACGTCTGGCCGAAGCGCTACGCCATCTGGGGCCGCCTGATCGCGCAGCAGCCCGGCCAGATCGCCTACTCGATCTGCGACGCGAAGGCGTTCCCGCTGTTCATGCCGTCGGTCTACCCGGCGATCAAGGCGGACACGCTGGCGGAGCTGGCGGCGAAGATGAAGCTCGACCCGGTCAAGGTCGTGGCGACGGTCGCAGGCTACAACGCGGCGGTGAAGCCGGGGCAGAATTTCGACAACCTGAAGCTGGACGGCAATCACACGGACGGGCTGACGCCCAACAAGACCAACTGGGCGCGCACGATCGACAAGCCGCCGTACTACGGCTACCCGCTGCGCCCCGGCATCACCTTCACCTATCTCGGCGTGCGCGTGAACGAGCGCGCCCAGGTGCTGATGGAAAGCGGCCGGCCCGCCGGCAACCTGTATGCGTCCGGCGAGATCATGGCGGGCAACATCCTCGGGAAGGGCTATCTGGCAGGGTTCGGGATGACGATCGGTACGGTGTTCGGCCGCATCGCAGGACAAGAGGCGGCACGCCATGCGCGAAACTGAGGCGGTCGCCAATGCGCGCCGCGAGATGGAAATCTGCAACGCCTGCCGCTATTGCGAGGGCTTCTGCGCCGTCTTCCCCGCCGTCGAGCTGCGCCGCGCGTTCTCCGCCGGCGACCTGAGCTACCTGGCGAATCTCTGCCACAACTGCCGCGGCTGCTACTACGCCTGCCAGTACGCGCCGCCGCATGAATGGGGCATCAACGTGCCGCGCACGCTGGCCACGCTGCGGGCGGAGAGCTACGCGGAATATGCCTGGCCGAAGGGCTTCGGCCAGGTGTTCGAGCGCAACGGCACGCTGGTCTCCCTGGTAACCGCGCTGGCGATTGCGGTGGTATTGATCCTGACGATGCTGGTGAATACGCCGGACAATCTGTTCGCGGCGCATGCCGTGGCGCCCGGCGCGTTCTTCACGGTGATCCCGCTCTGGGCCATGCAGGTCGTCGGCATCGCGAGTTTCGGCTACGCGCTGGTGGCGCTGTGGATGGGCGCACGGAATTTCTGGAAGGACGCCGGCCCACAGGACCGCCCCGGCATCGTGGCGCTGGTGATTGCGCTGTGGGACGTGCTGACGCTGAAGAACCTCGGCGGCGGTGGTAACGGCTGCAACGATAATTCCGAGCGGTTTTCGATGCGGCGACGGTGGCTGCATCATGCGATGTTTTATGGGTTCATGCTGTGTTTTGCGGCGACCTGCACGGGGTTCGTGTACCACAGCTTCCTCGGGTGGTCCGCGCCCTACGCATTCGCCAGTGCGCCCGTGCTGCTGGGCACCGTGGGCGGCGTCCTGCTGCTGATCGGCACGGTCGGGTTGTTCGCCATGAAACTGGTCGACGACCCGATGCCGTCGGTTCGCCGGCTGCTGGGCGGCGACGTGGCGCTGCTGATGCTGCTGGCGCTGGCCTCGCTGACCGGCTTGGTGCTGCTGGCGCTGCGCGGCACGGGGGGCATGGGCATCGCTCTCGCGGTGCATCTGGGCTTCATCCTGGCGCTGTTCCTGGCCCTGCCCTACTCGAAGATGGTGCACGGCGTGTACCGCTCCGCCGCCCTCCTCCGCCGCGCCACCGAACGCAACATGAAGCCGCTCGGAGGGGAGTAGTCCAATCGAGATGGCGGTAGAAAATGAAAGCTCCCTCTCCCCTTGAGGGAGAGGGCTGGGGTGAGGGGTGCGTACAACCGCCAGCGGTGCTGATGGCCCCCTCTCCCCAGCCCTCTCCCTCAAGGGGAGAGGGAGCTTTCTTTTGCTACCGCTTCAGCAGCCGCATGGCGCACAGCGCGCCGGCGATCACCACGGCCGAGAACACCGTCGTCAGCGTGCCCAGCGCATACAGCACCGGCGTTGTCACGCTGGTCGTCATGCCGATGATCTCCAGCGGCAGGGTGTTGTCGCTGCCGGCGGTCAGCAAGGTACGAGCATACTCGTCATAGGACAGCGTGAAGCCGAACAGCGCCACGCCCACCACGCTGGGGGCGATGATCGGCAGCACCACATGCCGGAACGACTGCCACGGCGTAGCGCCCTGGTCGCGCGCCGCTTCCTCCCACGCGGGGTTGAACCGGTTGAACACGGCGAACATGATCAGCAGCCCGAACGGCAGCGTCCAGGTCAACTGTGCGCCGAACGCGGAGCTGTACCAATCGGTGTCCCAGCCGGCCAGGTTGTACAGCAGCCCGACGCCCAGGCTGACCAGGATCGAGGGGATGATCAGGCTCGTCACCGTCAGCGTGAACAGCGCGTTGGCACCGCGGAACCGCCGGCGGAACGCCATGCCGGCGGCGAGCGACACCACGACCGTCGCGGCCATCACCAGCGTCGCCAGCGTCAGCGAGCGCAGCATCGAGCCGCCGAAATCGCCGACCGCCTGGGCCTGGAACAGCCGCGCGAACCAGTGCAGCGACACGCCGTTCATCGGGAAGGTCAGTCCGCCGTCGGGCCCCTGGAACGACAGGATCAGGATGGTCAGCGTCGGGCCATACAGGAACAGGATGAACAGCCCGAGGAACCCCAGCAGCGCCCAGCGGCGGAGTTGCGCGCCCATCAGAGTTCTTTCCGGATATCGACGATGCGCAGGATCGCCGCGATCATCAGCAGCACGACCAGCAGCAGCACCACCGCGTTGGCGCAGGCGGCGGGGTATTGCAGCAGCGCGATCTGGTTGGAGATCATCAGCCCGACCGAGGCGCTCTGCCCGCCGCTCATCAGCCGCACCGTGACGAAATCGCCCATCGTCAGCGTGACGACGAAGATCGAGCCGATCGCCAGGCCCGGCTTGGACAGCGGGATGATGACCTGGGACAGCACCTGCCACCAGCTTGCGCCGCCATCGACCGCGGCCTCGATCAGGCGGCGGTCGATGCGCATCATGGTGTTGAACACGGGCGTCACCATGAACAACGTGAACAGGTGGACGTAGGCGAGCACGACCGCGAAGTCGGAGAACAGCAGGAACTCCAGCGGCTGGTGGATCAGGCCGGTGCGCAACAGGGCGGTGTTCAGCAGGCCCTCCCGCCCGAGGAACGGGATCCACGAGATCATGCGGATCATGTTCGATGTCAGGAACGGGATCGTGCAGACCAGGAACAGCACCATCTGGGTCGTGCGGCTGCGGATCTCGAACGTCAGGATGTAGGCGACGGCGAAGCCGATGACGGTGGTGAACGCCCAGACGAGGGCGGTGAAGCGGATCGTGTTGAGGTAGGTGCGCCAGGTGACGGACGATCCCAGCACGTCGGTGTAGTTGGTCAGCACGAAGCCGGGGATGATCTGGACGCTGTCGTAGTCGAAGAAGCTGACCACGACGAGGGCGACCATGGGCAGCAGCAGGAACACGCCCAGGATCAGCGCCAGCGGGGTGGCCTGGAAATACGGAGTCAGGTCACGCAGACGGGCAGCCCAGCCTTTTCTCCCCCTCCCTCAAGGGGAGGGGGAGATTCTCCTCACATCCCCTCACGTGCGGCTTCCGTCAGGCGGCGATGAACTCGTTCCATTTCTGGACCATGTAGCGGTCCTCGGTCATCACCGAGTTCCAGCACGCCACGCGGCCCATGCGTTCGGTGAAGCTGCCGCCGTCGCGCACCGCGCCGGCCTTCTCCATCACCTTGCCCTCGGGGCTGAGGATGTCCGACTGCGCCGGCTTGCCCTCGATCCAGTAGCCCCACTCATCCGCGGTCATGTTCTGCTGCGCGGTCTCCAGCACGGCGCTGTAGTAGCCCTGGCGGTTCAGGTAGGCGCCGACCCAGCCCGACAGGTACCAGTTGATGTACTCGTAGGCTGCATCCAGCTCCAGCCCGCTCAGGTGCTTCGCCATCCCAAGCCCGCCGGCCCAGGCGCGGTAGCCCTCGACCAACGGCTGGTATTTGCAGGCGATCCCCTTCGACCGCACCGCCGCGACCGCAGGCGACCACATCGACTGGATGATGACCTCGCCCGAGGCCATCAGGTTCACGCTCTCATCGAAGCTCTTCCAGAAGGCGCGGAACTGGCCGGACTTCTTGGCCTCGATCAGGAACGCGATGGTCTTGTCGATCTCCGGCTTCGTCATGTTGCCCTTGTCGGCATATTTCAGCGTGCCGAGGGACTCCATGACCATGGCGGCGTCCATGATCCCGATGGAGGGAATGTTGAGGATCGCGGCCTTGCCCTTGAACGCCGGGTCCACCAGGTCCTTCCAGTTGTTGATCGGCCGCCCGACCAGATCCGGGCGGATGCCCAGCGTGTCGGCGTTGTAGATGGTGGGGATCAGAGTCATCCACCCGGTCTGGCCCTTGGCGAAGCTGCGGCCGTTCGGGCCGTCGACGAAGCCGACCGAATAGGGCGTGGTGCCCTGGGCCACCGCACTCTCCGGGGTCAGCTTCCCCTTGGTGAAGATCGGCACGATCTTGTCGACGTATTTGATCTTCCTGGCGTCCATCGGCTGCATGACGCCGGTCGGGAACACCTTTTTGATTGAGAAGTACTCAATATCCGCAATATCGTAGGACTTCGGCTGGGTGACCGCCTTCTGGATGACGGCGTCGGTATCCAGCGCCGTCATCTGCAGCGTGAAGCCCAGATCCTGCTTCACCTTGTCGGCCACGGCATTGAGGTTCGACACGCCGGTGCCGAACTGGCGCAGCGTCACGTTCTTGATGTTCTGCGCCCAGATGGTGGGAAAACCGGTGATTGCGTTGGACCCGATCGCGGCGCCGGTGGCAGCCGCCGTGGCAGCCTGCAACAGGCGGCGGCGGCCGATGCGGCGACGAGGCGTGGTAGCCATGCGAGGCTCTCCTTCCGACAGGCATTGCGCGCGGGACGCCGGCGCCCGAGTCGTGTCGCCCCACGTTTCCGATACAACTCCATCTGCATGGCGCGTGCCACCATTCACGGCGACGGAAGGCGCATCGGACAGCCATGTTGCGCCGCAAACCGCGGCGACGCGTGCCCATCGGGCGGTCACTTGCCGAATCGGCCCCGTTCCCGCCGCCCTGCGTTCGGATTGCCCGCCGGCGAAGCGCCGGTTCCCCGGCCAGGAAGCGCTGCAGTCAGGACCTGCCTATTCTGATACAGGAATGACCACACCAATGCAGGCGATGCCTGATTTTTAGCCGATCCGGCACCCCCCCTTTCATATATGACACTCCTGTGCCATGGTGCGCCGCAATAATTAGAGGAGAGCCCAGATGGCGACTTGTATCGACAGGCCTGCTGCATCCGACCCGCCGCTCGTCTACCCGTCACCCGAGACGGCAGACAACTGGATCGTCGAGGAGCCCGCGCTGTCGCCGGACCTCTGCCGTCGGCCGGTCACCTTCACCGGACCGAACGCGCTCAATCTGGCACTGCGCTACGCCTATGAGGAATTCGGCAGCGCCCGGTTCTTCCCGTTCCACGCAACTGGCCAGAGCCCCTCGGCCGGCTAGCGCCACGCGGCGGAACGGCCCCGCCGCGATCAGCGCGGCCCAGCCCCTTTGCCGCCGCACATCCTCTCCAAACGCCCACGTTCCCATCACCTGCGGCAACCGCCTCGGTTGCCATGGATTGGCGCGGCAGCCTCCCCGCACCGGGGAGGATCGACGGCCCGGGTGCGGTACCACCTGGGTGGGCGGAACCCCGTCCCGCACCGTCGCCCTGGCCGCCCCGTTCTGGCTCGTCATTCCGCTCGGGATCGGATCGATGGACCCGATGACGCAGCAGGTCTATCCCACCGCGCCGACCTTACCGGCTCAGTGCCCTTTTACCGGGGCGACCGGCCGACGCTCCACGATGTGACGGTCGCCGCGCAGCACTTCGAACCGCGTCTCCTCGCCGACGCGCTCGAAGCGAATGTCGAAGTGGCGACGACCGAGCCGCAGGTCGTAGAGGGCGATATCCGGCAACCAGGCTGGTAGCGCAGGATCGACGTACAGCCGGTCGTTCGGCGCGTCCGGCTGGATGCCAAGCATGGCCTGGATCAGCGCGAAACAGGAACCGGCCGCCCAGGCCTGCGGGACATTCGCCCCGAGATATTGCACCGGAAAGCCCGCCTCGCTCCGTTGCACACCCGCATACAGCTCGGGCAGCTGGTTCAGCTGGAAGTGGCTTGCAGCGCCACTGATCGCCCGCGCGATCTGCGCTGCCTCCGCCGTAAAGCCGTAGCGTTTGAAACCAAGTGCGATCAGACTGTTGTCGTGCGGCCAGACGGAACCGTTCTGGTAGGAGTACGGATTGTAGGCGGGGTGCTCGCTGGACAGCGTGCGGATGCCCCAGCCACTGTTCATGTCCGGTGCCATCAGCCGCGCCACCACGCGCGCCGCCCGCTCGGGAGGCACCAGGCCGGACCACAGCAAATGGCCGGGATTGGACGCAACCGTCATGACCTTCCGCTTGTCGCCGTCGAGCATGTAGGCATAGAAGCCGGTTGCTTCGTCCCAGAATACCTCGTTGAATTTCACAAACAACGCGGCCGCCTTGGCACGCAATTCGGCCGCCCGATCGGGACGGTCCAGCGCCTCAAACACTTCCGCCATGCGCAGCCAGGCGTCGTAGACATAGCCTTGCAACTCGCACAACGCCTTCGGCCCGCGCACCTGCGTGCCGTCGGCGTAGGTCATGGAATCGCCGGCATCCTTCCATGCCATGTTCTCGTAGCCGACCGGGGACCGCGTGGCGTACTCCTGGAACAGGTCGCCATCCCGGTCGCCGTCGCTGTCGATCCAGCTCAGCGCGGCCTCGGCATTCGGCAAGTGGCGCTCCAGCAACGCCCGATCGCCGGTTGCGCGCCAGGCGGCATGCAGCGTCACCAGATAGAGCGGGGTCGCATCGGCCGTGCCGTAATACGGCGTGTGCGGGATCAGCCGGAAATGTGCGAGCTCCCCGTAGCGCATTTCATGCATGATCTTGCCAGGTTCGGCGTCGCGATACTCGTCGCGATCCTTTGCCTGCCAGCGGCCAAGCACATCCAGCGAGCCGCGGGCGAACTCGGGATAGACCAGTATGTTCTGTAACGAAACGATCAGGCTGTCGCGGCCGAACGGCGCCATGAACCACGGCAGGCCGGCAGCGGGGACGAACACCATGTGGTCGGTGCCCTCGATCGGCAGGCGCAACGCGGCCATGTCATCGATTGCCTGACGGAAGAATCGATAAAATTCCTCGTTGCCGGTACGGATCTTCAGCACCGCCCGCTGCCAGTCCTCGTGCTCCATGGCGCGTTCGGAGTGTGCGGCGTGCGTGGTGCACCCGTGTGCTGCCTTGAAGCGTCGCTCGCCGTCACTGAACTCGTAGAGCAGGCAGCAATGCCAAGTACCGGCGGGAGGCAACTTCACCTCGAAACTCAGGCGGCCGTTGGCATAGGCGGCCTGGCTGTCGCTGCGCCCGACCGTGACGCCCACGCCGCGCCCGAAATCGCGGTTCTCGTAACTGGTACGCAGCGTCTGGCGCTGGTGCGACCAATCGGATGAAATGCGACCGCGCCGGATGCTGCGACGCGCCTTCACGTCGAACACGTCGGCAAAGTCGGAGCGGATGCTGATCTCCAGGTTGAAGCGGATCGGGCGCTGCCCGAAGTTGACGATATCCAGGTCCTCATGCATACCGCCATTGATCGCGCGCGACAGGATGAACGACAGGCTTTGTGCCGGAACGGGACCATCTTCCGTCAGGAATGCCCGGTTCGTGAGATAGATCCGAGCAGAGTCGTAGTTGACGGCCCCGCCGTTGAGCAGGTCCCAGGGTGTGCCGTTGGCATAGACCGACCAGGCGCTGATCAGCCGCGTGTCGAAGAAATACAACCCCTTGTCGGACGGCCATACGACCTGCCCGTCCGGTTGCGTGACCAATACGGTCATGGCCTGGTGGATGGCGATCTGCGGCGGACCGACCTCGACCTTGAAAGACATGCGGTTGGCTCTCCTTTCTGCCAATGGTCTATAACGCAAGGCGACGCAGCAGATCACGTAACAGGACAGTATGACACAGGCCACGAACCGGACGCCGGCCACGGACTGGACACTGGCGCATATCCGGCGGCATATCGAGGAAGGTGTGCCATTGGTGCCGCTGTTCAACCTCGAGGTGGTCGAGGCGAGTTCAACACGCGGACTCTTACGGTTGAATAAAGGCCTGCATGTGACGCGTCCGGGGGGCAGCGTGGCGGGGCCGATCCAGTTCGCCCTGGCCGATGTCGCGACCTACGCGCTGATCCTGGCCGTGAAGCACGACCCGGCCGCAGTAACGGTGGACATGACGATCAACTTCCTGCGCCCGGCCATGGTGCTGCCTTTGCTGGCAGCGGCAACCACCCTGCGTGCGGGACGCCGGCTTTTCACGGCTGAAGTGCGAATCAGCGAGGAAGCCAGCGGCAAGCTGGTGTCGCAGGCGACGACGACCTATGCGCTGTCGGATGCGGCGCGCGACACGTCCGGGTTGGCCAGCCGCAACGGCGAACCCTCTGCATAGGCAACAATCTGCTCGAACGCCTCGCGGAAATACAGCTCGAAGTTTTCCCATTCCGCCCAGCCGAGATGCGGCGTGCACAGCACGTTCGGCATTGCCAAGAAGGGGTGGTTGCCGCCGGTCACGGGCTCCTGCTCATAGACGTCGACCGCCGCGTAGCCGGGCCGGCCTGCCCGCAAGGCGGCCAGCAGCGCGCCTGACTGGATCAGGTCCGCGCGCGAAGTGTTGACCAGCAGAGCGGTCGGTTTCATGCGCGCCAGGTCATCCGGACCGACGATCCCACAGGTATCGGGGCGCAGGCGAACATGCAGCGACAGCACGTCCGACCGTTCGAACAGAGCGGCCTTGCTCGCCGCGACCGCATAGCCGCGTTCGCCTGCGCGAGCGGCCGAACGATCGCGGCCCCAGACCAGCACGTTCATCCCGAGGCCGACACCGGCCTGCGCGACCAGCGATCCGATGGCACCGAGGCCGAAGATCCCCAGCGTGGAGCCGCGCAACCGGTGCGACAAGGTGCAAGGCCAATCGCCCCGGCGCATCCGTTCCGCTTCCAGCGCAATATTCCGGCGGGACGCGACGATCAGCGCCACGGTCAGTTCGGCCGGGGAGGTTGGGGAATTGCTGATGCCGGTCGTGACGCGCACGCCGTGCTCCGTGCACGCGGCGTAATCGATCGTCGTGGCTGCGCGGCCGACCAGCGCGATCAGTTTCAGGTTCGGCAGACGCTCGATCAGCGCGCGGGAGAATTCAACCCGTTCGCGGATCGCGACGACGATGTCGGCGGGGGCGAGACGCTCCACCAGTTCGTCCAGGTCCGCGGCGGGCGTGCGGTAGCGCGTGATCGTGTGGCCTTGCAGCAGCGAGCAGCAGGCCAGGCGATCGACCATGTCCTGGTAATCGTCGGGAATGACAATGTGCATGGGCGGCTTCAGTAGCCGGTGCGGGTGGCGGCAACCTGGTAGTGTTTGCGGGGGAACTCCTCCGTGTGGCTGCGCAACCCCTTGCCGGCGCGGGTGCCCATGTCGCGATAGGGCCGCGCGCGCAGACGTTCCACGTCAATATCGATACCGTGACCGGGCGTGGTCGGCAGGTCGACAAAGCTGTCCGCCACCGTCAGCGGTTGCACCGCGATCTCGTCGCAGGCCGGCTGGAGATTGATGAAGCACTCGGCGATCCAGAAGTTCGGGATCATGGCGGAGAGCTGCACTGTCGCCGCCAAGCCGACGAGGGTGGAATTGTAGTTGTGCGGCGCAATCGCCACGGCGTGCGGTTGCGCCATGGCTGCAATGTCCAGCATCGCCGAGATGCCGCCGCAGTTGCAGATATCGGGGTTGATGATGTCGGCGGCGCGCGCGGCCAGGGCCTGGGCGAAGCCCTCCTTGGAGTAGATCGCCTCACCGGTCACGATCGGCATCGGCAATGCGCGGCGGACCTCGGCGACGAGTTCGATGTTGTCGCACAGGCACGGTTCCTCGTACCAGCCGATGTCGTATTCCGCGATCCGCCGGCCGATCCGGATGGCGTGCATGGGTGCCAGACGACGGTGGACTTCCACCAGCAAGGTGAAGTCAGGACCGAGGGTTTCGCGCATCAGGCGGACATAGCGCACGACGTGGTCCTCGTCCTCGCGATGGATGAAACTGCGCCAGGGGCCGGGGAATGGGTCCCATTTCAGCGCGGTGTAGCCCATCGCCTTGACCTTCAGCGCACGCTCCAGGTTCTGCTCGATCGTTTCGGTTCCGCTGGACCAGCCATTGGCGTAGACTTTCACCCGTTCGCGGGAGGCGCCACCCAGCAGGTTGTGCAGCGGCAGATTGGCGTGCCTGGCGACGATGTCCCATAGCGCGATCTCGATCGCACTCCACGCCGACAGCAGGTCCAGCGAGGTGCGGCGCATCGCGAAGTCCTCGAAGATCACCTGGGC
>JARLIJ010000156.1 GCA_031291795.1 Acetobacteraceae bacterium
CCCGCGGCTGGTGCCGGGGGTGAAGCTGCCGCGGATCGAGGATGCGGTGCAGGCGGGCGGGTTCCTGGCCGGGTCGCCGGCGGATATCATCGCGCAGTTGAAGGCGCTGGAGACACGCTACCCCGGCCTGTCCCGCGTCACCGTCAGCCAGGCGCTCGGCACCCCCGGCAGTCTGGCGCTGGAACAGTTGGAGCGGATGGCGGCGGAGGTGATGCCGGCGTTCGGGCTGGGAGGTGCGAAGGCGGCGGCGGCGGAGTGAGGGGGCTGGAGGGACGGTCTTGGGGCGGCGATGGAGGGCTTGAAGATAGAATGGCGTGGGGCCGGCGGTTGCAATGCTCGTGCGATGGCGGCACCCGGCGCGAAACAGGAAACGCACGCGCGCCCCTCAACGCCGATCACGACCGCCCGCCCGGCAGGCTGAGGAACCGTGCCAAAGCAAGGCCGACCGCCCGCATCGCCGGCCCATCCGCATGGCCGATAAGCTGGCCGATCTTCTCCCGCGGCAGGGTGACCGCCTTGTCCACCATCAGGTCCGAGGCCTTCTGCAGCCCGTTGCCGGCGTCCGGCACGAAGCGCAGCCGGAACAGCGGCGCGTCCTGCAGGTCGCTGGTGAACGGCAGGACGGTGACGGATGGCAGGGCGAACGCGTCGTCCTGGACGATCAGGACCGGGCGCGGCTTGCCATAGGCGCCGGGCGGTGCGGCGATGACAATGTCGCCGCGCTTCACCCTGCCCAGGCCGCGTCGTCGGCGGCGCCCTCGATCCAGCGCATGACTTCCGCCTCGTCGCTGGCCGGGTCGCGGGCGCGTTCGGCGACGGCGAGGGATTGGCGGTGCGCCTCGGCCTCGAACATCCGACGTTCGCGCTGCTTCACATAGGCCCACATGAAGTCGCGCAGGACCTGGGCAGCGGGCTTGTCCTCGGCCTCGGCCGCGGCGGTGAACGCGGCTTTCAGGGCGGGGTCGATCCGCAGGTTGAAGCTGGCGTCCTTGGGGTGCTGGGTAGTGCGGGGCATGGGCTTTGTGCAATTGCGTTTTGTGTATATAGTGCAAGTGCATATACAATTGCAACTGCGGCGCTCGTCCGGAACGGCGGCAGTGGGGTGAGATGACGATGCGAAGAGAGTGACCGCCCCTCCGAAGCACTGGAAACGGTAAGGAAGACACCTTACCTTGCCATCCGAGGTGACCCCATGCCCATGATCGAGGCAGTCTGCACCATCACCGCCAAGGGCCAGACGACCGTTCCCAAGGCCATCCGCCAGGCGCTTGGCGTCAGCTATGGTGGGCGCATCATCTTCCGGGTGGAGGGCGATACCGTCAGCCTGCACGCCGCCCCGGAGCCCGAGGCGGACCCGGCTCTCGCGCCGTTCCTGGCGCTGTTGGAGCGCGATATCGCGTCCGCCCCGGAACGCCTGGCCGCGCTCGCCCCGGCGCTGGTGGAACGCATGGCGGCGGCGACCGAAGGCGTCACGGTCGATCCCGAAACGCCGATCGAGGGCGACGTCGCGCTGTAGCGCCGTGCTGCAACGGAACGGCTGGCTTCTGTTCGGCCATCCGCTGTTCCTCGATCGGGTGGAGCGGCTGATCGTTGCCGCCGAGCGCGCGCGGCAGGCTGATCCGGATGGCTGGCAGGGCAATGCGAATGTCCGGCTGTTGGCAGCGCTGCGCGATCTGGTGCTTGAGCTTGTGCCGCGCGATCCGCTCGCGGTGGCGTTTCGACAGGGCAATACGCTGGGGTCGGCGCACCGGCATTGGTTCCGCGCGAAGTTCGGAGGGAACCGGTTCCGGCTGTTCTTCCGGGCGGATTCGGCGGCGCGGGTGGCGGTGTATGCGTGGGTGAGCGATCGGGACACACTGCGGAAGGCTTATCAGCAAACCAAACGGGGACAGATCATGGCGGCCATCGACACCTTCTGTCGGCAAGTTCGCAGTCGTTCAAACGAGCATCAACAGGCAATGCGGCTTATGGCGCAAGCCGGCTTAGCCGGCCAGATGGCTGCAATCTTGCGCCAAGAATTGGATTCGATGGTTCGAGTGATTTATCTGCTTGCCCAGCCTTCTGAGCGTCGGAGGCTTCTAATAGAATCTTCAGTGAACGGCGAAAAATGGTCTCAGAAAAATTCGAAGGGGCCTGTTACAGACAAAGAAATGGTTGACCTGTCGCAGGATCTTCAAGGGTGGACTCGCTCGGTCTATAAATTTGGCTGTGCTTTTATACATCTATCTTCCTTACATGATCACAACCATCGCGATCCTCTAAGTCAACTTACGATTGACGAGAGAGCCGATATTGTTCAGCATTGTCGGGATTATCACGGAGGGCCGACCTCGAACGAGCCGACTTTTCTTGACATCATTCCTTATTTTCCGCGCGTCTTGGAGAAAATCTCCAGGAACTTGGAGTGTTACCTTCAACATTTGGAAAACGAAGCATCACCTCCCATAGGTGAAATCTAATACCAACCGCCGAAGACACCGACTCTCCTGCCTTCGTCATGGCCGCCCCCTGTGCCGGCCATCTGTCGCGGCAGACTGCCTCACGGATGGCCGGCACGGAGGCCGGCCATGACGGTTGGGAAGGTCAGTGCCAACGGCCGTTGGTATAATTTTCGTCGAAGCCCGCGCTTGCCGCATAAGACCGCTGTATGGTAATTCGGTTCGTGCATCGATAGAGGTCTAGCCACCTTTTTTTACACGTTCCCACTCCTTTTTGAGGATCGCCTGTAAGTGACTGACAATTTTGTTATTCTGTTCATGGAACGCTGCTGCTGACTCTTTTCGGTCGTCTTCAGTTTCTTCCGGAGGAGGGTCTTTACATATCGCGGCGAGGCCACCGAATAGCTCATAAAGCTTTATGTGGTCTGATTCATTCGGATTGAGGCGAAGCCTTATACGGATAAACAATTCATGCGCCTTGGAATTTGTCTCGGCTCTCTCTTCAAATGTGCGCTTCTGATCTTCCAGGGAAGACTGAGGATTGGGTCGCCGCAGTTCCTCCAGTTTTGCCGAAAGCTGGAGAAAGGCCGCGCAGTCTTTTCGTAATTCATCAATCCAGTTTTGTCGCTTTGCCGAAATGTTATCCACCGACTGTCGTCTGGCTATCTTCCATTGTAGTATAGGCCCAACTATAACGGCAACGAGGGCTGTAGCTGCTGGTATGATTTTTGTGAGGTCGTCCAGGGTCATGCCATCAACCTCGAAATCGTGCTGTGACTGACATTGTAGCTTCGCGGGATATCGTGCAAGCGCTCTCCGGCATCGACACGGCTTAGCGCCTCCTTGACTTGGTGCGGTGTCATCTTCGGCCTGCGTCCGATTTCGTGCCACGCGATATAGCGAGGGCGCGGCCTTCGCCGGTGCAGGCACGGATCCGCTCTCGTTCGAACTCGGCCAGCCCACCCAGCACCGTCACCATCAGCCGCCCGTGGGCGGTCGTGGTGTCCGCCCATGCGTCACCGAGGGATCGGAAACCGGCCTTGCGCTCGGCGATGGCGTTCAGGGGGTTTTCAGCAGGTCACGGGTCGCGCGGGCAAGACGGCCGAGCCGCGTCACCATGAACACGCCACCGGCCTCCAGACTGACCAACCCCTTGCCCCCACCCCGCCCCCGCGCGCAAACTCCTCCCACGAGGCGCAAAGCCCACAGTCCGGGAGGACGGCCCATGACCACCCACCTGCCGATCGACCGCATGATCGACGTCGACCGCGGCCAGATCAGCCGCGAGATCTTCGTCTCGCCCGACTACCACCGCGAGGAACTGGAAAAACTCTTCACCCGCGCCTGGCTGTTCGTCGGCCACGTCTCGCAAATCCCCAACCCAGGCGATTTCTTCGTCTCCCGCATGGGCGACGGCTCCGTCATCCTGGCCCGCGACACGCAGGGCACCCCGCACGTCTTCCTCAACTCCTGTCGCCACCGCGGCATGAAGGTCTGCCGCTACGAGCAGGGCAACACCTCGCTGTTCGTCTGCCCCTACCATTCCTGGAGCTACACCACCGACGGCCGCCTGCAGGGCGTGCCGCTCTACCGCACCCTCTACGACGGCCAGCTCGACCGTGCAGACTGGTCCCTGGTCGAAACCCCCAAGATCCACGAGTACAAAGGCACCATCTGGGCCTCCTGGGACCCGCAAGCCCCGGACTTCATGACCTATCTGGGCGACGCGGTGGACCATCTCGACCAGGTGCTGGACTGCCGCGACGGCCGCCCCGGCGGGTCGGAGGTGATCGGCATCCACAAATGGATCCTGCCCGCCAACTGGAAATTCGCCGCCGAGAACTTCTTAGGCGACACCTACCACAATCCCTCCCACCGCTCGGTCGACATGATCGGCATCGGCCCCAGCGCGCAACGCGGCCAGGGCGGCCGGCGCGACAACGAGTACAACAACGGCCAGCACGTCTGGGTCAGTTTCCCGCAGGGCCACGGCGTGCACAGTGTGTTGATGCCGGAACAGTTCGACTACCAGCCCTCCTACATGCAGTACCCAATCGTCGAAGAGTATTTCCGCCACTGTTTCCATGAACGCCAGCGCCGGCTCAAAGACAAAGCCCGCATCATGCCGTTCACCGGCAACCTCTTCCCCAATACATCGTACCACGGTCGCCAGCCCCGCGGCCTGTGCGTCTGGCACCCGCACAGCCCGACCGAGACCGAGGCCTGGCGCTTCTTCCTGGTCGACGCCGACGCGCCCGCGGAAGTGAAGGACGTGCTCCGCCGCTTCTACATGCGCTACTCCGGCCCCGCCGGCATGACCGAACAGGACGACATGGAAAACTGGCTGTATGCGACGGCCTCCTCCACCGGCACCATCGCGCGGCGCTACCCGTTCAATTACCAGCAATCGATCGGCGCGTACAAGACCGGCAGCCCGCTGCCCGGGGACGTCTCGGTCCAGATCACCGAACAGAACGCCCGCAACTACTACCAGGTCTACGCCCGCTACCTGAAAGGCGACGACTGGGACTCGTTGCTCGGACGCAGCACGCACCCGGCGCAGCAGGCCGCGGAATGAGCGCGACCCTGGACCGCCACGGCCTCGCCTGGTTTCAACTGAAACAGGACGTGGAAGACTTTCTCTACGCGGAAGCCGACCTGCTGGACCAGCGGCGCTTCCGCGACTGGCTCGACCTGCTGGCGGACGACCTCGTCTACTTCATGCCGATCCGACGCAATGTGAAGTTCGGCCAGCACGACGAGAAAGAGAACACCCGCCAGGGCGAAGGCATCTCCTGGTTCGACGAAGACAAATGGACGCTCGCCAAGCGCGTCGACCAGATCCTGACGGGCGTGCACTATGCCGAGGAACCGCTCTCCCGCGTCACCCACATGGTCAGCAACATCCGCCTGCTGGACGCTTCCCCGTCGGCCGAGGACGCCCGGGAAGTGACCGTCGGCAGCCGCTTCCTGGTGCACCAGAACCGCGTGGAATACGAGACCTACACCTTCATCGGCCGGCGCACCGACCTGCTGCGGCGCGCCGGTGCGTCATGGCAGATCGCGCGGCGGGAGATGATCCTCGACCAGAACGTCCTGCTCGCCAAGAACCTCAGCATCTTCTTCTGAAAGGGCACGCCCATGCTGGTGGTCCACCATATCGAGACCGGCGCGAAACTCGCCCTCGCCGGCGGCGTCACCGCGGAAGTGGTGGAGAACATGGGGGACGGCGAGTGGCTGCGTGTGCGCCTGCTCGCCGTCCCGCCAGGGCAGGGCGAGCCCGGAACGATCGAGCTCTGCCATGCCACCGATGTCGAATACGAGCTGTAGCGCGCCGTTACAGCCCCAGATCCGACAGCCCCGGATGGTCGGCCGGGCGCGTGCCGAGCGGCCAGTGGAATTTGCGATCGGCCTGGGTGATGGGAAGGTCGTTGATGCAGGCGTAGCGGTGGATCATCAGGCCGTTCGCCTCGAACTCCCAGTTTTCGTTTCCGTAGGAACGAAACCAGTTCTGCGAGTCATCGTGCCATTCATAGGCGAACCGGACTGCGATGCGATTGTCGGTGAACGCCCAGAGTTCCTTGATCAGGCGATAGTCCAGTTCGCGATCCCATTTGCGGGTCAGGAAAGCAACGATCGCCGCGCGGCCGGTGACGAACTCGGCGCGGTTGCGCCACACGCTATCCTGGCTGTAGGCCAGCGCCACGCGCGCGGGATCGCGGCTGTTCCAGCCATCTTCGGCCTTGCGGACCTTGTCCACGGCGGTCGCGTGGGTAAACGGGGGAAACGGTGGGCGGCTGTCATCCGGGTTCATGGATCATCTCCTGCAACTGCCATTCTTGCGGCGGGTGACATGTATGCCGGCCCGCGCGGATGTAAACGCGGCTGGCCGGCCAAAAACGGAACGGGTGCCGCATGCTGCGCCTGGGCTGCCTGCCCAGCGACGACAACCCGATGGTGCCGATGCTGGGGGAGGCCGAGGATTTCCGGGCGCTCGCCACCCTCCTGCGCCACTTCGCACGGAGGGGCGCTGCCGTGCCGCTCGATACGCTGACGGTCTGTGCGGTGGGTGGGGCGTCGGTCACGCTGGTGCCGGGGGCGGCGGGCTTGGGGATCGCACGGGCCGGGGCGGCGCTGACCTGGCGGCTCGATCCGGCGGACGCACGCGGCTTCGCCGCGCAGTTGGACGCCCTGGCCGATCCTGCGCGCCTGGCGGGGTCCGAGATGCTGGAATGCAGGACGGAGGAGACGATTCCCGTGAAAGCGTCACGCGGCGAATATACAGCGGATTTTCTCGTTCGGCGGGATTTGCCCCATCCTCGCGTCTCTCTGGATGGGACGTCCCAAATGGGACCGAACCGCTACACGCCCAGGTAGAAACACAACCATAGAGAGCATAGAATAATATGAATAATCGGGACTTATCCCGCATTGCGTGACAAATCCGACCCGCTCCAGGCCCCGCCTGACACAAAAACTGCCCCAAAACGTGGCCCAAACATGCCCCAAAATGAGCACTTCCTGTGTCAGCCCAACCTTACCGCTTGGCTCGGGTCACGATCTGAGTCGGGTTCACGAACCGCAGCGCGATCAGCAGCCAGACCAGCGTCGTGACCATGTAGACCACCGCCATGGCGTCGATCGACTGCCCCGGCCGCACCCCCGCCGCGAACACCGCGTAGTACAGGGCTACCACAAGGGTCTGGCTGGTCGGGCCGGAGGTCAGGAAGGTCAGCTCGAACATCGCCACCGTGCGGACCAGCACCAGCAGCATGGCCGCCAGGATCCCCGGCATCAGCAGCGGCACCAGGACCTGCACGAACAGCCGCCCCGTCCCGGCGCCGAACACCCTGGCGGCGGCCTCCACCCGCGGGTCGATCTGCTCCACGAACGGGATCATGATCAGCACCACGAAGGGCAGGCTGGGCACCAGGTTGGCCAGGATCACGCCCCAGATCGTCCCAGCCAGGTGCGCCTGGTACAGCACCGTCGCCAGCGGGATGCCATAGGTGATCGGCGGCACCAGCAGAGGCAGAAGGAACAGTAGCAATATCAGCCGCTTACCCGGAAAATCCCGGCGCGCCATGGCATAGGCGGCTGGCACCCCCAGCAGCCCCGACAGCAGTACCACCGCGCCCACCACCTGCACGGTGGTCAGCAGGATGTCGGGCAGGCCGAACTCGTTCCAGGCCAGCACATACCATCGCACGGTCCAGCCGGCCGGCAGCCAGGTGGTGAACCAGCGCGTCCCGACCGAGTTCACCACGACCGAGGCGATCATCCCGAGCAGATTGAGGATGAAGAAGCCGACCAGCCCCCAGACCAGGATGGCCCAGAGCCGCGCGCCCAGGGAGGTCTCGCGCTGCAGCATCAGCCTTTCCCCGTGCTGGCGGGGCCGCGGAAGACCAGGCCGCGGGCGGCCAGCAGGGCCACCACGATCAGCACCTGGACGCCTGCCATGATCATCGCGATCGCTGAGGCCAACGGATAGTCGTACTGCTCGAACGCGGCCGTGTAGGCGGCGATGGAGATCACCCGGGTCGGCCCGGCGGGCGCCCCCAGCAGCACGGCGGAGGGGAAGACCGAGAACGCCTGGACGAAGCTCAGCGCCAGGGTGATGGCCAGGCCGGGCACCAGCAGCGGCAGCAGGATGCGCCGGAACCGCTCCGCCGCGCGGGCGCCCAGCATGGCGCCGGCGTTCTCCAGCGAGGGGTCGATGCCGGTCACGTAGGACAGGGTCAGCAGGAAGGTGAACGGGAAGCCGCTGATCAGCAGCGACAGCATGACCCCCCAGTAATTGTGCACCAGGCGGATCGGGTGGGCGGAAAGTCCGAATTCTATCAAGACCCTGTTCACCCATCCGCGCGGGCCGAGATAGGTCAGCAGCCCCTCCGCCACGAGCACGGTGCCGAGCGTGATGGGGATCACGAGGATGGTGGTGAGCAGGCGCTGGCGGCGCATCAGGCGCACGCGCATGGCTACCGGAACGGACAGCGCGACGTTCAGCAGAGTGGCCGGGACAGCGATGGCCAGGGTCTTGCCGATGGTGTCGTACAGGAACGGGTCGGCGAAGAAGGTCGCGTAATTGGCCAGGAACCAGCCGCCATCCTTGGGCCGAAAGGACAGCACCAGGCCGTACAGGAACGGGTAGACGAACAGCGCCACCACGAACAGCGCGCCCGGCAGCACCAGCAGCGTCACCCCGTCCAGCCCGCGGTTGCGCAGCCGCACCCGCAGCGATGGCCCCGAGCCTCCCCCTCCCCTTGAGGGAGGGGGTGGGGGGGAGGGGTTGATGCGAGCGGTCCCGGGGACGAGCCGAACCACCCCCTCCCCCCAATCCCCTCCCTCAAGGGGAGGGGGAGTTTCGGGCCCACCGTTCACGCCCCGCTCCTGGCGCCATACGCCAGCACCCGGCCGGGTGCTGGCTCCAACCGCACCGCCTCCCCTGCCGCAACCCGTTGTTCCGAACGGAAATACAGCTCCGTGCCGTCCGCCGTCCGAGCGAAGCCGTAGAAGTCGCGGCCGCGGTATTCCGCCGCCTCCACCACCGCCGGGATCGTGCCGTCTGCCGCCGGCGACAGGTCGTCCGGGCGGATCGCGGCGATCGCCGGACCGCTGACCGGCTCCATCGGCGTCGCCGGGAAGCGCGCGCCGCCGATCGTCACCGCCACGCCGTTCCCCGCCGGTTCGGCCGTCGTGCGCACCAGGTTCCGGTAGCCCATGAACTCGGCGACGTCGGCGTGGGAGGGCCGGGCATACAGATCCTCGGGCGTGCCGATCTGGCGGACCTCGCCGTCGCGCAGCACCACGATCCGGTCGGCCAGCGACAGCGCCTCGTCCTGGTCATGCGTCACGTAGATCGTGGAGCAGCCCAGCATCAGGTGAATCCGGCGGATTTCCGCGCGCATTTCCAGCCGCAGCTTGGCGTCCAGGTTGGACAGCGGCTCGTCCATCAGCACCAGCGGCGGCTCCACCACGATGGCGCGCGCGATCGCCACCCGCTGCTGCTGGCCGCCGGACAACTGGCCCGGCAGCTTGTCCCCCTGGGCGGTCAGCCGCACCAGGGCCAGCGCCTCCTCCACCCGCCGCGCGATCTCGGGTTTCGGAACGCGATGCGTGGTCAGCCCGAACCCCACGTTCTTGCGCACCGTCATGTGCGGGAACAGCGCGTAGTTCTGGAACACCATGCCGAAGCCGCGGTCCTCGGGCGCCAGCGTGTCGATCCGCCGCTCATCCAGCCAGATCCCGCCCGAGGTCAGCGGCAACAGCCCCGCCAGGCAGTTCAGCGCGGTCGATTTGCCGCAGCCGGAGGGGCCCAGCAGGGCGATGAACTCGCCCCGCTGCACCGTCAGGCTCACCCCACGCAGGGCGTGCAGATTGCCGAATTCACGGCCGATCGCGTCCAGCCGGAGCGAGCGGAAGTCCCGGGAGCTGATCGCCATGCGGTGCTACTTGCCCACCTTCGCGCCGACCTGCTGGTCCCAGCGGGAGAACGCATAGACCAGCCGATCGGCCGGCAGCGGCGTCTCGGTCGGCGCTTCGGCGATCAGCTTGTCGTAGAAGGGGCGGTTGTATTCCTTGATCGCGGTCTGGCTGTCGGCGGGCGCCATCGACAACGGCACGTCCTTGACCGCCGGACCAGGGTAGAAATAGCCCTTGTCCCAGGTGGTGGCCTGTGCCGGCTTGGTCAGCACATAGTTGATAAGGCTCAGCAAAACCGCCAGCTTGTCGTTCGACACGCCATGCGGCACGGCCATGTACTGGCCGTCGGTGACCCAGTGGAAGCCGTCCAGCACGGCGACCTCGGCCTCCTTCGGCACCACGCCCAGGACGCGGGGATTGATGTCCCAGCCGGTCATGGTGACGATCATGTCGCGTGAGCCCTCGCCCAGCTCCTTCATCACCGCGCCGGTGCCGGTCGGGTAGTATTCGATGTTCTTGCCCAGCTCGACCAGGTAGTCCCAGGTCTTCGCCCACCCGTCCTTGGGGTCCTTGGGGTCCTTGTCCCCCAACAGGTAGGGCAGCCCCTGCAAGAAGGTGCGTCCCGGCCCGGAATTGGCGGGCCTGGCATAAATGAACCGCCTGGGGTTGGCCCGCGTCCACTCCAGCAGCGCCTGCGCCGTCCTGGGCGGGGTCTTCACCGCATCGGGCATGTATTCCAGCAGCGGGCCGGCCGGCGAGAACACCACGCACACCGCCTGGTCCTGCGCCAGCGCCTGCATCTTGACCGCGCCCGGCTGGAGGATGGCGTTCATGTCCGGCAGCGCCTCCCGGTAGTCGGTCAGCAGCGGCACCCACAGCTTCTGGTCGACCCCGGCCGACAGCGCGTCGGTCCCGGTCAGCACCAGGTCGATATCGACCCGCCCGGCGTCCTGCTGCGCCTTCAGCTTGCCCGGCAGCTCCGGGGCGGGCGCCTGGGAGTAGCTGATTTTCGACACCAATTTCGGGTTGGCATGGACGAAATCGTCCATCGCCCGCTGCGTCAGCTGCAACTGCCCCGCCACGTCGACCACGTTCAGCGCGACCGGCGCCGACGGCAATGGCGGCGATGCAGCCGCAAGCGCGGCGCCCACACGCCCTCCGGCCGTCGCCAGCCCTGCCATGCCACCCAGCACAGCGCGCCGGCTCGTTCCCTGGACCATTGTTTTCCCCCCGTTTTACTTCCCGCGAATACGTCGTACAGGTGACGCCCAGGCTGCCGGCACGCTACGCTGGCACTTTCCACGCCTCAACGGAGGAACAGCCGTGCCAGGTTCGGCGCGCACCCCGCGTGCGCCCGTCAAGATCACCGATGTCGCCGCGGCGGCGGGCGTAGCCCCCATGACGGTGTCCCGCGTGATCAATACCCCCGACCGCGTCTCGGCCGAGACCGCCGCGCGCGTCCGCGCCGCCATCGAGCGGCTGGGCTACGTGCCCAACCTGATCGCCGGCGGCCTGTCGTCCCGTCGCTCCCGCATGGTCGCGGCCATCGTGCCGACTATCGCGCATCCGATGTTCGCCGGCCTCGTGCAGACGTTCACCGATGCAATGCGCCGCGCGGGATACCAGGTGATGCTCTCGCTCAGCGGCTATTCCGATGACGACGCGGCCGCCGATGCCCTGCTCCGCGCCCTGCTCGGACGCCGGCCCGACGCGCTGCTGATCACCGGCGCCAGCCACAGCGCCGCCGCCCGCCAGATGCTGGTGGAGGCGCATGTCCCGATCGTGGAGATCTGGGACGTCTCGCCCATGCCGATCGACATGCTGGTCGGCTTCAACCACGCCCAGGTTGGCGCCGAGGTGGCCGCGTTCTTCCAGGCCAAGGGCCATGACCGGTTCATCACGATCTCGGCCGACGACGCGCGCGCCCTGGAGCGCATCGAGGGCTTCATCCAGGCGGTGCAGCATGCCGGGGGAACGATGCTCGGCAATACGGTCCTGCCGGCCCCGTCCACCATCATGGAGGGCCGCCGCGCGCTGCGGGATTTCCTGCCCCAACTGACCCAGCGGACCGCGCTGTTCTGCAGTTCCGACCTGCTCGCGTTCGGCGCGATCACCGAGGCGAAGCTGCACGGCATCGCGGTGCCCGAACAGCTGGCAGTCTGCGGCTTCGGCAATTTCGAGCTGAGCAGCGCCACCGAACCGCCCTTCACCACGGTGAACGTGGAAGGCGCCGAGGCCGGCAGCCTCGCTGCCAATTTCCTGCTTCGCCGCCTGGCCGGAGAGCCTGCGCGGGAGGAGGATCGGGTTCACGTGTCGTTCCGTATCGTGGAACGTGGTTCGACATGATACGGCATCCCGGCGCGTCCTCCCGTCCCGTCTGGCCGAGCCCGATTCAAGCGGGCTCCGATTATGTTATCGATAACATAGAGAATCGTGCCGTTTCTTGACGTTCTGGTCAAGCCCGTTTCGGCAAAGGTGAATTTGCGCCAGGGTAATTGATCGCCGCGCCCCATCGCGGCACGGTTTCATTGATCCGACATAAGCCGGACACTGAACGAGGAGTCTCCCCCCGCATGGACATGATCGAGGCCGGTGGCCTGCGCATCGCCCGGACGCTGTACGACTTCGTCGTCCGCGAGGCGATTCCCGGCACGGGCGTGGACGCCGCCGCCTTCTGGCAGGGATTTGGCGCCCTGGTGCATGATCTGGCGCCGCGCTGTGCCGAATTGCTGGCCAGGCGCGACAGCCTCCAGGAGCAGATCGACGCCTGGCACGTCGCGCATCGGGGCAAGAAAGTCGACAGCGCCGCCTATCTCGAATTCCTGCGCGGCATCGGCTACCTGGTCCCCGAACCGGCCTCCGTCACGGTCCAGACCAGCAACGTCGACACCGAGATCGCCCAGACCGCCGGCCCGCAGCTGGTCGTGCCGGTGACCAACGCCCGCTACGCGCTGAATGCGGCCAACGCCCGCTGGGGCAGCCTGTACGACGCGCTGTACGGCACCGATGCGATCCCCGAGGATGACGGCGCCACCCGCGGCGGCAGCCTCAACCCGATCCGCGCGGCCCGCGTGATCGCCCGGTCCCGCGCCTTCCTCGACGAAATCGCGCCACTGTTCGCCGGCCGCCATGCCGATGCCGTGCATTATGAGCTGGACGGCGACCGGCTGATGGTGACGCTGAAATCCGGCGCCAAGAGCGCATTGCGGGAGCCTGAGCGGTTCGTGGGCTACCGCGGCGACGTGACCGCTTTGTCCTCGATCCTGCTGCGCCACCACACCCTGCACGTCGAGATCGTGATCAATTACCGCCACCCGATCGGCAAGAACGACCCGGCCGGCATCGCCGACATGGTGATCGAGGCGGCGATGACCACCATCCAGGACTGCGAGGACTCCGTCGCCTGCATCGATGCCGCCGACAAGGTCCTCGCCTACCATAACTGGCTGGGCCTGATGCGCGGCACGCTGGAGGACACCTTCGAGAAGGGCGGCCAGAAGATGACGCGCCGCCTGCACACCGACCGGGTGTTCGACACGCCCGGCGGCGGGCGGCTGATGCTCTCCGGCCGCAGCCTGATGCTGGTACGCAATGTCGGGCACCACATGTACACCGACGCGGTGCTGGACGCCGAGGGCCGGGAAATCCCCGAAGGCTTCCTCGACGCGGCGATTACCTCGTTGATCGCGCTGCATGATCTGCGCGGCAGCGGGCCGTTCCGCAACAGCCGCGCCGGCTCGATCTACATCGTGAAGCCGAAGATGCACGGGCCGGAGGAGGTCGCCCTCACCGACACGCTGTTCGCCCGGGTGGAGGACATCCTCGGCCTGGACCGCTACACCGTGAAGCTGGGCATCATGGATGAGGAGCGGCGGACCTCGGCCAATCTCAAGGCCTGCATCGCCGCCGCCAGCCACCGGGTGGTGTTCATCAACACCGGGTTCCTGGACCGCACCGGCGACGAGATCCACACCTCGATCGAGGCCGGCCCGATGATCCGCAAGGGCGAGATGAAGGGCACCCCCTGGATCAAGGCGTACGAGGACCAGAACGTCGATATCGGCCTGGAATGCGGCCTGCGCGGCCGCGCCCAGATCGGCAAGGGGATGTGGGCGGCGCCCGACCGGATGGCCGAGATGATGGTCCAGAAGATCGCCCACCCGATGGCGGGAGCGAACACCGCCTGGGTCCCCTCGCCCACCGCCGCCACGCTGCACGCGCTGCACTACCACCAGGTCAGCGTGGCCGCGCGGCAGACCGAACTGGCGCAGCGCAAGCGCGCGCCGCTGGCCGACCTGCTGACCATTCCGGTGGCCGACGGTGCCAACTGGGCACCCGAGGACGTCCAGCAGGAGCTCGACAACAACTGCCAGGGTATCCTGGGCTACGTGGTGCGCTGGATCGACCAGGGCGTCGGCTGCTCCAAGGTGCCGG
>JARLIJ010000157.1 GCA_031291795.1 Acetobacteraceae bacterium
AGATGCTCTTGAGGCGGTGGCGCTGGCCCTCAACACGAGGCCTCGCAAAACCCTTGGCTGGAGAACACCTGCAGAGGCATTTGACGAGCACGTACGGTTAGCTCACACGACCGTTGCGACGACTGGTTGAACCCGGGCTGCACCCCGCGATCGGAATGATGCACCAGGCCCGGCATCACCTGGCGTGCGTGCAGCGCCATCTCCAGCGCCTCCACCGCGAGGCTCGCCCGCAGGTGCTCGGCCAGACTCCAGCCAATCACCCGGCGGCTGAACGCATCCGGCACAACCGCCAGGTAAATGAATTCTTCCGACAGCCGGACATAGGTGATGTCCGCAACCCACATCTGGTTCACCGTCGTTGGCACAAGCCGCCGTGCCAGGTTCGGATAGACCACAAAGCGGTGCCGACTGTCCGTCGTCGCCGGCCGGAACGCCTGCTTCGGCACGCATAGCAGGTTGTCTTCCGCCCGGATCCGCTGCACCCGCTTGTGGTTCACCGTCCAGCCAGCCCGCTTCAGCCGCACCGTGATCCGGCGATACCCGTAATGATGGTGATCCAGGCTCAATCGTTGGATCTCATCGCGCACCGCCGTCTCCTCCTGGCGGGGCGCCGAAGCCCGCCAGTGCCGGTAGTATCCGGCCCGGCTGACCCCGGCTAAACGGCACCGCCGCTCGATCTCCGCGCCGCCTTGCTGCTGCGTCTGCGCGTGGATCACCGCGTAGACGCCGTCTCGCCAGGAACGCCCGTCTTCCGGCGTACTTCCCTGACATGCCGCAAGGCTGCACGAAAAAAATCCAGGTCCAGCTGCTGCTGGCCGATCTTGCGCTGCAACTCTTCGAGCCGAGGCTGCCCGGACCCGCTTGCCGTCGATGACGATGGGAGAGACCGCTCGTCCACCAGACGCTCCACATCCAGCGGCCGGCCAATCGGGTGCAGTGCTTCAGCACCGCCAGAGCGATATTTCCGGCGCCACTTATAGAGCAGCTCACGACGGCAACCCAGCGCTGCCGCCAGCGCCGTGACGTCTCCAGCTGCGTCCATCCGAACCAACGCCTGCAGCTTGAATGCACGCGTCCACCGCGTCTTCGTCATGGTCTTCGTGTTCAACACACCTATTCCCCTTTTGGAACAGTGTGCCTCTTTCTCGTGTCTCAGTTTAGGGGGTCATTCCACCCCGCCAGGGACACAGTCCCTGGCGGGGGTTCAGGGGGCGGCGCCCCCTGACGGGTTTCAGGGCAGCGCCCTGCGCTTTGCGGCGCGCGGCGGGGGATTGTATGAACTTGTGTCTCCTCCATCGGTAGTCGTCGCCCATGCCGCCACGCGCCCGCTCGCTCTCTGAAGCCGATCGCGCGGAATGGGCCGCCTATGCCGGCCGGATCGCGCCGCTGAAGGGTCGCCGTCGACCGGTCTTGCCCGACGCGCCGCAGCCTCCCCCGGTTGCTCCATCATCCCCTGCCGTGTTGCCGCCCCGGCCGCGCCCCGCGCTTGCCCCCCAGACCGCGCGGGAGAGGCCGCGGCCAATGGCGGTGGGCGACCATCCGGGCGGGATCGACACCGGCACCTGGGAACGCTTCCGCAGCGGCAAGCTGCCCTCGGTGCGCAAGCTGGACCTGCACGGGCAGACCGCCCAGCGCGCGTTCCACGCTTTGGTCGCGTTCCTGCGCACCGCCCACGCCGACCGGGTGCGCTGCGTCGAGGTGGTCACCGGCCGTGGCAGCGGCGAAGCCGGCGGGGTGATCCGGCGCGAGTTCCCGATGTGGCTCAACCTGCCGGAAATCCGGCCGCTGGTGCTGGCGGCGGCCCATCCCCACGCCGCCAACCCCGGCGCCGTCCGGCTGCTGCTCCGCCGGGTCCGCTAACCCTGGATAGCTTTCCTCCGCGGCGCGCATTCCACCATCACATGAGAATCAGTTGCATTAGCATCGTGTCCGAGTCACCATCGCCCCGTTCGCACCATCGCAAAGGGTCGGGACGGGATGCTCATCGCCTTCCTCATCATGCTCCGTGAGGGCATCGAGGCCGCGCTCATCGTCGGCATCGTTGCCAGCTACCTCCGCCAGACCGGCCGGCAGTCGTTGCTGCCCGCCGTCTGGGGCGGCGTCGTGCTGGCCTGCATGATCTGCCTCGGCATCGGAATCGGCCTCGACACCGTCAGCGCGGAGTTCCCCCAGAAGCAGCAGGAAGCCTTCGAGGGCCTGGTCGCGCTCATCGCCGTCGGGATGCTGACATCGATGGTGTTCTGGATGCGCAAGGCGGCCCGCTCGATCAAGGCCCAGCTCCAGCATGCCGTGGACGCCGCGCTCCGCCCGGGCGACGGCGCCGGCTTCGCCCTGGTTGCCATGGTGTTCCTGGCGGTCGGGCGGGAGGGGCTGGAATCCGTGTTCTTCCTGCTCGCCACCTTCCAGCAGGGCGTCGGGCTCGCCGTGCCTGCCGGCGCCATCCTGGGCCTGATCGGGGCCGCCGGCGTGGGCGCTGCCATCTACCTGGGCGGCGTCCGGCTCGACCTGCGGCAGTTCTTCCGCTGGACCGGCGTGTTCATCGTGCTGGTCGCGGCCGGCCTGTGCGCCTCGGCGTTGCGCGCCTTCCATGAGGCCGGGCTGTGGAACGGGCTGCAGGAGACGCTGTTCGACTTTAGCCACGTGCTGCCCACCGACAGCCCGGTCGGCGCCGTGCTGGCCGGCCTGCTTGGCTACAACGACACGCCGACGCTGGGCGAGGGCATCGTCTACCTCGCCTACCTCATCCCCTGCCTGCTGCTGTTCGCGTTCGATCGCCCGCGTGCGGCCTCCGTCAGCACCGCCTGAGTATCCCGCCGGATCCCCACCTGGCCTCCCCATCCGATCACCTCCCACTCTCCCCTCTGTCGAGGATCTCCATGACGCTTCGCATCCGTCCGACCGCGCTCCTTGCCCTGCTGGCGCCGCCGGTCCTGCTCGCCCCGTCCGCATGGGCCGCCGATCCGGTGGCGGTGACGATCACCGACAAGGGCTGCCAGCCCGCAACGCTGACCGTCCCGGCTGGCAAGACCACCTTCCGCATCAGCAACCAGAGCGCCCGTGCCCTGGAGTGGGAGATCCTGAAAGGCGTGGTGGTGGTCGAGGAGCGGGAGAATATCCTGCCCGGCTTCGCGCAGAACCTGACCGCCACGCTGGATGCGGGCAGCTACCAGATGACCTGCGGCCTGCTGAGCAACCCGAAAGGCGCGCTCACCGTCGCCGCCTCCGCGACCGGCCCGGCAGCCCCGTCGGCGGTCGACCTGGTCGGCCCGATCGCCGAGTACAAGCTCTACGTCATGCATGAGGTCGATGCCCTGGCCGAGGGCACCGCCGCCTTCACCGCCGCGGTCAAGGCCGGCAAGCTGGACGTGGCGCAGCAGCTTTATGCCCCGACCCGCCAGCATTACGAGCGGATCGAGCCGATCGCCGAACTGTTCAACGATCTCGACAGCAGCATCGACGCGCGGGCCGACGACTTCGAGAAGAAGGAGGAAGACCCGACCTGGACCGGCTTCCACCGGATGGAGAAGGCGCTGTTCGCCGACAAGACGACCGACGGCATGGCGCCGCTGGCCGACAAGCTGCTGGCCGACGTCAGGACGCTGCAGGCGCGCGTCGCCACCCTGCCGATCCCGCCCAAGGCGATGGTCGGCGGTGCCGCCGACCTGATCGAGGAGGTCGCCTCCACCAAGATCAGCGGCGAGGAAGACCGCTACAGCCACTCCGACCTGTGGGACTTCCAGGCCAACCTCGACGGCGCGCAGAAGATCGTCGACCTGCTCCGCCCGCTGCTGCAGCCGCGCAAGCCGGACCTGCTGGCGCGGATCGACGCCAACTTCGCCAAGGTCGACCGCACGCTGGCCAAGTACCGCGGCAAGGACGGCTTCCAGTCCTACGACAAGGTGACGCCGGCCGACCGGACCGCGCTGAAAGGGCCGATCACAGTGCTGGCCGAGGATTTGTCGCAGTTGCGCGGCGTCCTGGGCATCGACTGAGGAGGCCGCGATGACCCGACCCACCTGCCCGGCCCGCCGCCATCTGCTGCTGGGCCTCGGCCTGGCCGGCGGGGCCGCGGCGTTCGGCGCGCGCGCCGCCACGCTGCCGGACGACCGGCGGCGCCAGGACCCCGAGGACGACGGCACACTGGACCGCCAGCCGTTCTACGGCCCGCACCAGTCCGGCGTGGTGACCGCCCAGCCGGCCGCCGCTCTGGTCGCCGCATTCGACGTGCTGGCCGACACGCGGGCGGAGCTGGAGCAGTTGTTCCGCACCCTGACCGCGCGCATCGCCTTCCTGACCCAGGGGGGCCCCGCACCGGTGCAGGCAGCGGGCCTGCCGCCACTCGACAGCGGGCTGCTGGGGCCCGTCGTGTTCCCCGACAACCTGACGATGACGGTCGCGGTCGGCGCGTCGCTGTTCGATGAACGCTTCGGCCTGGCGTCGCGCAAGCCGCGCCACCTTGTGACGATGACGCAGTTCCCGAACGACGCGCTGGACGCCGCGCTCTGCCATGGCGACCTGCTGGTGCAGATCTGCTCCAACACCGCCGAGACCAACATCCACGCGTTGCGCGACCTGGTGAAGACCATGCCGGACCTGATCGCGCTGCGCTGGAAGTTCGACGGGTTCCTGCCGCCGCACACCGTCAAGAAGCTGGGCCGCGACACGGTGCGCAACCTGCTGGGGTTCAAGGACGGCACCGCCAACCTCGACACGCGCGATACCGGCCTGATGGATCGGGTAATCTGGGTGCAGCCGAACCAAGGCGAGCCGAACCGGGGCGAGCCGGACTGGGTGACCGGCGGCAGCTACCAGGTGGTGCGGCTGGTCCGCATGCTGGTGGAGCGCTGGGACCGCACGCCGCTGCAGGAGCAGCAGACCATCTTCGGCCGCGACAAGACCGAAGGCGCGCCGCTCGGCATGGCCAGGGAGCACGACGCACCCGACTATGCCGCCGACCCGGATGGCGCGCGCATCCCGCTGACCGCGCATATCCGGCTGGCCAACCCGCGCACCGCGGAGACCCAGGCGAACCTGGTCCTGCGCCGCGGCTTCAACTACAGCCGCGGGCTGACGCCGGCCGGCCAGCTCGACATGGGCCTGCTGTTCGTG
>JARLIJ010000158.1 GCA_031291795.1 Acetobacteraceae bacterium
GCTGTGGTGGCTGTTCAAGCGCACCACGCTCTACAACGCGCACTTTCCGACCTTCGCCGATTTCAAGGCAGCCGTGGATGGCTTCTTCGACAATCTCGGCCGCTATCGCGCCGAAATCGAGACGCTGATCACAGACAAGTTCCATTTCATCGGCGCACAGAACCCCCAGGCTCCCTGAGGCACTGGGTATATAACCCGAATCGGCAACGATAGGACCGCCCCACATCGCCATATGCGATAGCGCTGCCTCGAGGGCGAGGGAGCAGGGGCATTTTCGACGCCAGTTGGTACAATTCCGCCTGGAAGCCGGAACCAGCAGAAGCAGCCTCACCGTTTGTTATCGTATCAAAACGGCATGGAAACGCCAGTGTGCTTACAGCGGCCGGAAACGATAGTGGCACGCAACGACGGCGACTGAAAGCGACCGCAGCCGAAAGCGGGTCGCGCTCCCGCCCATGTCACGCCTGCGCTCGGTGCGGGCCTCCACGATTTTCCGGCCACAGCACAGCGAATCGTGGAGGCCCGCGCCGGGGTTGCGCAGGCGGGGCGCAGCCTGTGACGCCTCGCTCAGGCTAACGTCCTGGCGCGCGCTGCCGTACGGATCGACCTTCCGCGCTTTACTGCCCCTCGTTGAGCCGATCCACAGTGAGGGTAAGGCAGGGATGCTCCTTCGTGGCGACGCCGAGTTTGATGAGCCGCGCCCGGATTTCCTCCTGGTTGGAGCCGGTCACCTCAATCTTCTGCTGATCGGAGAGCGCGACGACGCCGTACCCCGAATCGTACGCCCGACTCTCGCCGGTCGGCTGCAGTGTGCAGGTGGCCTTCATCACCGGCCGCTCTGTCATGGACGGTCCAGAGGCGGTCTGGCTGCTTCCGCAAGCAGCCACGCTCAAGGTCAAGGAAACGGCCGCCAGGACGGCGAAACTGCGCATACTCGATTCTCTCTTCAGCAAACGATTCGAATTCCGCAGTCCTGTACTACCTCCACGCCGGCGCAAGCAGCGCGATCCTGCGTATGTGGTTTGCGTGCGGGGCAGGTATTGGCCAATCCCGCCAGTACCACACAATGCCATCCGAACCCGGCACGCTGCCTCCGAACGGCTACCCAGCCAGCCGGCTCAACCCCATCGCCTGGCGCATGAACAGCCGCTTGAGCGGCGTCGCGCGATGCACCGCTGCGATACCCAGGTCGCGAGCCAGCCGGATCGCCCGCCGGTCGGTGCTGAACAGCCGGTCCAGCCCGTCGGTCATCGCCAGCATCAGCATGTTGTCCGGCCGTCGCCGCCGCTGGTAGCGCGCCAGCAATGCGGAGGAGCCGGGGTCCGCGCCGGCTTCCACCGCCTCGATCACCAGGTCCGCCAGCGCGATCGCATCGCGGAAGCCCAGGTTCAGTCCCTGGCCGGCGATCGGGTGGATGCCGTGTGCCGCATCGCCGGCCAGCGCAAGCCGCGTGTCGACGTAGCGGTGCGCCAGCATCGCCGACAGCGGGTAGCTCCAGCGTTGCCCGATCACATGCACCGCGCCCAGGTGGTCGCCCAGCCGGCGTGCGATCTCGCGGTTGAAGCGGGCATCGTCCAGCGCCATCAGCCGCTCCGCCATCGCCGTGCGTTCGGTCCACACGATTGCGGAGACATTGGGCGCACCCCCGGCCTCCGCGTCGGCGCTCGCCGCCATCGGCAGCTGCGCGAACGGGCCGGACGGCAGGAAGTGCTCCAGCGCCAGGCCGTGATGCGGACGCTCGTGGCTGATGGCGCAGACCAGGCCGGTCTGGTGGTAGGGCAGGCGGGTCACCGGGATGCCGGCGGCCTGCCGCAACGGGGATTGGCGCCCCTCGGCGGCGACCACCAGCCGCGCCGCGATGGTCGGGCCGTTTTTGATGCGGATCGTGGCGCCGTCGTCGGTGCGTTCGACCGTGGCCTCGGCCGGTGCGAACACGCGCAGCGCCGGCAGCGTCGGCATGTGCGCGTTCAGCGCCACCCGCAGGCTGCGCGCCTCCACCATCCAGCCGAACGGGCCGGCATCCTCGCCCGCCTCGCGATGGTCGAAGTGCAAATGCAGGCGGGCGGCCGGGCGGCCGATGCGCCCGTCGGTGACGCGGATATCCATGATCGGGCCGGGCGGTTCCGGCAGCTTGCCCCACAGCCCGCCCAGGTCCAGCAGCGGACGCGAGCCGGCGGCGATGGCGTAGGCGCGGCCGTCGAACGCCGGATGCGCCATCGGCGGCAGGGCGGCGCGGTCGATCACCACGGTGCTGACCCGCGCCTCCGCCAGGCGGCAGGCGAGCGCGCCGCCGACCGGGCCGGCGCCCATGATGCAGACGTCCGCCGTCAGTGTGGGGGCGGTGAGTGTGTCGGTCATGGTGGTTCCTGGTCCGTTGCCTGCCGTCCTCGAAGGCGGCGCACACTGGCCTTCAGGCCCTGTTCCGGCAAGCACCGGCTCTTTGGCCGCCCCCGCATCGGCGCTACGCTCGCAGGCAAAGGAGTCCCAGCATGCCAGCAGCCAGCCGCATCGTTTCCGAAGTCGATTTCACCCGCGATGGGAAGCAGCACGGCTACCTGCGGCTGTTCCATTCGGTCCACGCCTCGGCCTACGGCTTCATCCCGATCCCGGTCGTGGTGATCCGCAACGGCGAGGGCCCCACCGCGCTGTTCGTCGCCGGCAACCACGGCGACGAGTATGAGGGCCAGGTGGCACTCGCCAACCTCGCACGCCGGCTCGATCCGGCGCGCATCCGCGGGCGGGTGATCCTGCTGCCGGCGGCCAATCTGCCGGCGGCGGTGGCCGGGCGGCGGACTTCCCCGCTTGACGAAGGCAACCTCAACCGCTCGTTCCCCGGCGACCCCGACGGGACCGTCACGCAGCAGATCGCCTATTACATCGAGCATGCGCTGGTGCCGCTGGCGGACCTGGTGTGCGACCTGCATTCGGGCGGCTCGTCGCTGATGTACCTCCCCTCCGCACAGCTGCCCGGCTATCGGCCTGACGGCAGCAGTGCCCCAGGCATCGCGGCCCTGAAGGCGTTCGCCGCCGAGAACGCCTACATCGTCGAGGCCAACCAGGGCGGCGACCGCACGCTGGCAGGCGCCTGTGCGCGGGCCGGCGTGCTGAGCCTCGGCACCGAGGCGGGCGGTGCCGGCCACGTCACCGCCGTCGCGTTGCGCATGGTGGAGCGCGGGGTGGTCAACCTGCTGGTGCATCTCGGCATCCTGCCGGAATCCGACCGCATCGCCGCCCCGACCCCGACCCGCTACCTGGAGGTCGGTGGCGCCGAGTACTACGTCTACGCCCCTGACAACGGTCTGTACGAGCCGCTGGCGGAGCTGGGTGAGAGCGTGATGTCCGGCCAGCCCGCCGCCCGCATCCATTTTCCAGAGACCCCCTGGGCCGAACCCGTGATGGTGCCGTTCCTGCACAAGGGCATCGTGCTGTGCAAGCGCATGCCGGGGCGGACCATGCGCGGCGACTGCCTGTTCCACCTGGGGACGGAGGTGGCCGTATAGCGGCGTTGCGCTGGCGCCGGAAATACGGTCAGGATGAATCGGGCCAGTCTTCAAGGTCCGGAATGGGGAAGAAACGAGCCATGACCAGTCGCAGACAATTCCTGGCCGGCGCCGCGGCGTCCGGGCTGAGTTTTTGCAGTTGCGGGCTGCTCGATGCCGCCCACGCACAGCCGGGTGGGCGGCGCCTGCCGGTCATGGTGGACGGCAAGCGGGTGACGACGATCGACGTCCACTCGCACTGCCTGTTCCATGAGGCGGCGAACCTGATGGGCGAGCAGACCGCCTCCCTGACGCCCAACATCAATGGGGCGAAGGAAATCTACCTCGTGGTCGAGGATCGGTTGCGCGCCATGGATGCCCAGGCGGTCGATATGGAAGTGCTGTCGATCAACCCGTTCTGGTACGACCGCCCGCGCGAAATCGGCGCGCAGATCGTCAAGATCCAGAACGAGAAGCTGGCCGACCTGTGCGCGTCGAAACCGGACCGGTTCGCCGCCTTCGCGTCGCTGACGCTGCAGGCGCCGGACCTTGCGGTGCAGCAACTCGAAACCGCGATGAAGCAACAAGGGTTGCGGGGGGCGGCGATTGGCGACCGGGTCGGGCCGGACGAGTTCTCCAACCCGAAATTCGACCCGGTGTGGGCGAAGGCCGAGGCACTTGGTGCCGCGCTGTTCATCCATCCGCAGGGCATTCCGGAGCTGGACAAGCGCTGGGCCGGCAATGGCTGGCTCGCCAACACGATCGCCAATCCGCTGGCCACCACCATCGCCCTGCAGCATCTGATCTTCGACGGCACGCTGGACCGGTTCCCGAAGCTGAAGGTCATCGCAGCGCATGGCGGCGGCTATCTGCCGTCCTACGCGCCGCGCGACGACCACGCCTGCTTCGTGGCGCCGGCATTCTGCAATCCCGCGGTGCAGCTGAAGAAAAGACCCACCGAATACCTGAACCAGCTCTACTTCGATGCGTTGGTGTTCACGCCGGAAGCGGTCCGCCACCTCGTGGCCCAGGTTGGCGCGAGCCAGCTGATGATGGGCAGCGACTACCCCTATCCCTGGGAGCTGCACCCGGTCGATCAGATATTCGCTTGCACCAGCCTGACCACGTCGCAGAAGATAGCCGTGCTCAATGCCAACGCCGCCCGGGTGCTCGGGATCAAGGGTAACCCGGGGATCAGGGCGTAGCTGGGACGCAACGGTTGCAGTGCACCGCTTGTGCTGTCTGACGCCCGCTCGCCAGGCGGTGCGGCGGATGGCGGGGTGTGTGAGAGGTGCGTTCGATGCAGCCATCCGGTCTTGCCAGCACCGCGCCCTACCTGGCCTGGCATGCCCGCCACACGCCGGACGCGGTGGCGATCGTCGAAGACGGCAGGCAGGTCGATTACCGGCGTTTCGCCGAGGACCTGGTCCGCTGCACGCGGGCGCTGGAACAGCGCGGCGTCGGGCCCGGCCTGCTGGTCGGCATCGAGGTCCTGCGCCACCGCTACTTGCATCTGCTGCTGCTGCTGGCCTGCGAGGTCGCGGGCGCCACGACCGTTTCGGTCACCCAGCAGGACGTCGCGGGCAACGATCCCGTCGTGCGCGATTGCGAAATTCTCCTGATGGGACGTGCATCCGAGCGGGCGGGGGAGGCGCGCTGGCAGATTGTTTCGGGGGATTGGCTGGCCGGTGTCGCCACGATGACGGTCCGCCCGCGCGATCTCGATGTGCTGCTGCGGGAGGTCGCGCCCGACCGGTCGGTCCGCATCTTCCGGACCTCTGGCACCACCGGTCGACCCAAGGCGATGGCGGTGTCGCGTGCGATCCAGCAGCGCATCGTCGAGCGCCACATGGACCGTGTCGCCCCCGACACAATCCCGCGGACGCGGTCGCTCTGCCTGTACAACCTCGCCGTACGGGCGGTGCATGTGCGCGTGCTGGGCGTCCTGCAGCGCGGCGGGACGGTGCTGTTCGCGAAGGAGGAGCATGCCGCCCCGTTGTTCGGCGCCGGCCTGGTGAACCATGCGATGTTCACCGTGGGCGATGCGGAGCGGATCGTGCTGCAGGCGGTCCCGCCGCCACCCGGCCACCGGATGCATGTCGAGCTGGTGGGCGCGAGCGTCGGCAAGGCGCTGCGTCGGCTGATCGAGGAACGCCTGGGCGCCCGCATCAGCACGCGCTATTCGTCGAACGAGACGAACGTGATCGCCGCGACCGATGAGGACAATATCGGCACGCTGTGCCCCGGCGTGGCGGTGCGGATCGTCGATGCGGCGGGGCACGACCGGCCGCCGGGGGAGACCGGATTGATCCGGGTCAGGACCGACACCATGGTCGACGGCTACCTGCACGATCCGGCGGCGACGGCGGCGGCTTTCATCGATGGCTGGTACCACACCAACGATGAAGGCTACATGCCCGAACCCGGCAGGCTGGTGGTCCTGGGCCGCGCCGACGACATGCTGAACATCGGCGGCGTGAAGCTCGCGCCGGCCCCGCTGGAGGCCATGATCCGGCAGATCCCCGATGTCAGCGATGCAGCCCTGATCAGCGTCAATGGAACCAGCGAGGTCACTGCCCTGCTCGTCGCAGTGGAGTTGGCGACCGACCGCATTCCCGCAGACCTGGCGGCACGGCTGAGGGCGATCCTCACGCCGTATGTCCGTCATTTCGTGATTGTGCCGCTGCGCTGGTTCCCCCGGACCGAGACCGGCAAGGTCAGGCGGCCGGAGATCAGGGATGGCTTTCTCCGCCATCGCGAACAGCGCGACGCGCCATAGGCCGCATTGGGGCGCTGGTACGGCACTTGCTTGCCGCTTGCGCCGTACGCACGGACAGATCGCGTGCTCCGTGACGTTGGCGACGGGAACCCGCTCCCGGGCTCCTGGGCAGGCAAGGAGACGGGGATGAGGCGACGGCAGTTTCTTGGGGCAGCGGCGACGGTTGGCGGGCTGCCGCTGCTCAGCAATGCGGCACAGGCGCAGAAGGCCGAGGACACGCTGCGCATCACCTGGCGCACCGTGATCCCCGACATCGATCCGTACCGCAACAACATGCGCGCCGGCCTGATCGCCTCCGACGAAGTCTGGGACATGCTGGTCTATCGCGACCCGCAGACCTTCAAGAACGTGCCGGCGCTGGCGACCGAGTGGAAGAATGTCGACGACACCACGATGGAATTCACGTTGCGGGAGGGCGTGAAGTTCCACAACGGCGACCCGTTCGGTGCCGATGACGTGGTCTACACCATCAACACGATCATCGCCGATCGCGTGGTCTCGGTGCCCAGCAACTTCTCGTTCTGGTCGGGCGCGGAGAAGATCAACGACCACCAGGTGCGGCTGAAGATGAAGGCGCCGTTCCCGGCAGCGCTGGAA